>CAZIFO010000008.1:0-104323 GCA_964538245.1 uncultured Treponema sp. | reverse complement strand
TTAATATAAATTAAATTTTGGGTGTTTTAGGACTGCACTAATATTGACTTTTTCAGAAAAGAAATTGATGGAACAGAAGCTTGGATACCATATGACATAACTGGCAAATCTGGTTATAGCCACGAACAAGTCTTTTGTAGTAATCGCAAAATCACAATCCGAAATCTGCTTGTAAGCGACCACGAAGTTACACAGAAGGAATACGAGACCTACTGCAAGTACGGATCAGAAAATGCTCCAAGCGATAAGCTCGGCAAGGGGGACAATTTCCCTGTTTATTGGGTGAACTGGTACGATGCGATTGTGTACTGCAACCTGCGCTCAATGGCAGAAAATCTTACTCCTGTATACAAACTTGGCGAAAAAACTGACCCTAAAAAATGGGATGGTATTAAAGGAAACGAAACGGAAAAATACTGCGGACCTTCGTCAGATAATAGTGACTGGGATGCAATCACTATGGATATAGATGCAAACGGCTACCGCCTGCCAACAGAAGCGGAGTGGGAATACCTTGCACGAGGCGGAAAAACAGTTTCAACCATTTGGAGCGGAAGCGACAATATAGATGACGTTGCATGGTATTGCAAGAATTCCAATAATAAAACTCATGAAGTGAAAGGCAAACAAAAAAATGGCCTCAGTTTGTACGACATGAGCGGAAACGTTGAAGAATGGTGCTGGGACCAACTTGGTGATATTACAGAGTCGACACCTGAAGCTGGCGATCCTCACAACAATCCCAGTCGCATTGCGCGCGGTGGCAGTTGTTGCTACTTTGATGAGTGTTCTGTTTATACACGTAGCCAGTGGCGTGATTCTAAATACGGCGACGAAAACGGCCCTTTAGGTTTCCGTGTTGTACGTACCGACAATTCCAAATAAAATTTAAAAGAAGCCGTCATGCTGAAAACGAAGCCTGTCATGCTGAACTCGCGGGCAATCGTTGTCGCCCGCGCTTCGTTTCAGCATCTGTAAAAGACAAGGCCCAGGCTTCCGCAGATTCCGAGCTTCCTCGGAATGACGGGTGCTGTTCCACGGAAGTAGCGCGGCGTGCGGCTGGCTATTTATACGCGGCAAAGGATTGAAAAATCTTCAAAATGCGATATAATTTACTCTAAAGTAAATTACTTTGGAGTAAATTGTGCTTACGGATGAGTTTTTTTTAGGCCGAAAAAAAGAAATGGCTCTGCTTGAGTCCTTGTATAGCTCTAACAAATTTGAAATGCTCATACTTCATGGCCGCCGGCGCGTCGGAAAATCTTATCTTTTGTCCCATTTTGCAAGGCTTCACTCGGAAAGAACAGTTTACTTTACCGGCGATAAATGCTCCGAAAAAAACAATGTCAGGAATTTCTGCGAGGAGCTGAACCGCGTCTTAAAAGCAGGAGATTTTCTAAATTCCTTTTCAACCTGGAATGATGTTTATTCATTTTTAAAAACAGCAGAAATCAAAGACAGGCTTGTCATTATTATTGATGAATTTACATATCTTTACAATTCAAATCCTGCTTATGATTCCGGCCTTCAGAACGCAATCGATAAGATTCTGAAATCTAAAAACATATTTCTTATCTTATGCGGCTCAGAAGTTTCTGTCATTGAAGAAATCATTGATGATTCAACTAAGCCTCTGTACGGCAGAAAAACTTCGGCCCTAAAACTCCAGCCGTTTACTTATAAAGAAGCCAGTGAATTTTTTCCTAATTACTCAAATGCTGATTCGTTAACGGCATATTCCATACTTGGCGGAATTCCTCTCTATCTTTCTTTGTTCGATGACCATCTTTCGATTAAAGAAAATGTAATCAAAAACTGTCTTTCTACAACAGGCTATCTTTTCAATGAGATTGAGACGCTGCTGAGAATGGAACTCAAAGAAACATATTTTTATAAAAGCATTATGCTCGCCATTAATGCCGGAGCTTCAACTTTTAACACGATTAAGGACAAGGTGGGCGAAGATGCCGCGAAGGTCGCAAAATATATAAATGTTCTTATCAATCTTGGATTTATAAAAAAAGAAGTTCCTTGCGGAGAAAAAGAGAAGAGCAGAAATACTTTGTACTCTATAAGTGATAATTACTTTGCGTTTTATTTCGCATTCATATTTAAACATCAAAATATGCTGAACGGCCTGATTTCTCCAGAAATGTATTACGAAAAGGAGCTTACAAAAGAAAAGCTGAATGCATTTATCGGATATCGATTTGAATCAATCTGCGAAGCATATCTGAAAGACCGGTTCTATTCCGGGAATATGCCTTTCTTTGCAGAAAATTTAGGACGCTGGTGGGGAAGCAATCCTGTTTCAAAGCGGCAGGAAGAAATTGACATATTGGCAACTGATGAGAAAAATGCGCTTATTTGCGAATGTAAATATACGGAAAATTCTTTTGATGAAAAGCAGCTGAAGGATTTGCAGAATTCCGCTTTGTGTATTAAGCGGAAAAATAAGTCATATATGATTTTTTCAAAAAATGGCGTTTCTTCTGGAGTTAAAAAGCAGATTGAAAAGCTTCCGGAATATTCAGTTATAACGCTCGATGATTTATATAGAATTGATTGATTCTGCCTGGCGGAAAATAAAAGACAAGGCCCAGGCTTCCACAGATTCCGAGCTTCCTCGGAATGACGGGCGCAGTCCCACGGAAGTGGCGCGGCGTGCGGCTGGCTATTTATACGCGGCAAAGGATGTTTTTCTTGTAAATATTCACTTTAGTTCATATAATAATTTTCTGTGAACTCTTGATGAAAGACGCAGTAAAAATGATGGAAAGCAAAATTTTGCTGAAGGTATAGAACCCAAAATGTCCAGCCGCCGTTATTCACTTGTTTTTATTCTGATGATTCTCGCGCTTTGTTTTCTTGTCCTTTTGAACATTTCGATGGGAAGCGTCTCGTTTTCTTTGCGCGAGATTTTTAGCTCGCTCTTTGGCGGCGATGATTTTGATACAGATTCTTCTATTAGTATGGCGCGGAAAGTCATCTTAAATATCCGGCTGCCTCGCATTTTGGCGGCGGTTCTGCTCGGCGGCGCGCTTGCTCTTTCGGGATTCCTTCTCCAGACTTTTTTTTCAAATCCAATCGCGGGCCCTTACATCTTAGGCATTTCTTCCGGAGCCAAGCTTTTTGTCGCGCTCGCTCTGATTTTTTTCCTGAGCCGTGGAGTGAACCTGGGCGCGTCCGGAATGGTCGCCGCGGCGTTCCTGGGCTCAATACTTTCGCTCGCTCTTGTCCTGCTTCTTTCGTTCCGCGTGGAGAGCATGTCGGTTCTTGTTGTGTGCGGAATCATGATTGGCTACATCTGCTCGGCTGTCACGGACTTTTTTATCACTTTCGCCGACGACTCGAACATTGTGAATCTGCACAACTGGTCGCTCGGAAGCTTTTCCGGCACAAACTGGAGCGATGTCAGAATAATGTCCGTGATTGTCGTCATATGCCTTGCCGCGGCGTTTCTTCTTTCAAAGCCGATCGGCGCGTACTCGCTCGGAGAAACCTATGCGAAAAATCTCGGCGTGAACATAAAGCTTCTGCGCGTTTTTCTGATTGTGCTTTCGAGCCTTCTTTCCGCGACGGTCACGGCGTTTGCGGGCCCGGTCTCGTTCGTTGGAATCGCGGTGCCGCATCTTGTAAAGTCCGCGCTCAAAACTGAAAAGCCGCTCGCCGTGATTCCTGCCTGTTTCTTGGGCGGCGCGCTCGTAACGCTTTTTGCCGACGGGATCGCCCGCACGGTCTTCGCGCCGACAGAATTTTCAATCAGTACGGTTACAGCGGTTCTTCTGGTTCCGGTCGTAATCTGGATGATGGTGAAAAAAAGAAGATAAATTAGAAGTTTTATTCGTTTTTGCTTTGAAGCCAACTTTTCAGCCGATTATTCTCCATTTTTTATCAACATGGTTTAAAACTTCAGCTCCGTTCTTTGTAACAAGAATCAAATCTTCAATTCTTACGCCGATTTTTCCCGGAAGATAAATTCCCGGCTCAATGCTGAAAATCATTCCTTCCTGCGCAAGATTTCTGTTCGCGCTGCTTACGTCGCCTGCCTCGTGGTCGGTCTGGCCAATAAAATGTCCGAGCCGGTGCGTAAAATATTTTCCGTAGCCGGCCTTTTCAATCACATCGCGGGCGGCTTTGTCAATGTCGCAGAGCGGAATTCCAGGCTTTACGATTGATTCCGCAGTTTCATTCGCCAGCCGCACAATGTCATGGATTTTCTTTGAATCTTCATCCGCGCTTTTAAAAAACACCGTGCGCGTCATATCGGAACAATAATGATTTTTTCTACAGCCCATGTCAATCAGAACGCAGTCGCCTTCCTTCACAACTGTTCCGTCCGGGCTGTGGTGCGGATCCGCCGCGTTCGCGCCGAACGAAACAATCGTCTCAAAGCTTTCACCCTCCGCGCCTTCCCATTTGTAAAGCTCGCGGATATAATCTGCTACTTCTTTTTCCGTAACGCCGGCTTTTACAAATCCAAATCCTTTTTCAATGCAAATATCGTTGATTCTAGAAGCTTCGCGCATAAGCTTGATTTCCTCTTCATCTTTCTTCGCGCGTAAGCCGTCAATGCATTCGCTTCCGACAACAAATTCCGCGTCAGGTTTGCTTTTCATCAGAGGAATTAAAAACTTCGCGGGCCATGTCTTATCAACTCCGATTTTTCCGCTTGCGGCCGTGTTTTTTGAAAGAATTGAAACATAGTCATCAGAATCAGAAAACCAGAATTCATCAAAATCCTCTTTTGCGCTCTGAGGAACATTAAAAAGAAAGTTCACAAAAAGCTTCGGTTTTCCAGTTTCTTCTATATATAAGACATACATCCGCTCGTAAGGCTCGTTCCAAATTCCTGATAAATACCAGACAGAATACGGATCGCTCACTAAAAGCGCGCGCAGATTTTCTTTTTTCATTTCGTTTCTGGCTTTTTCTAGCCGGTTCAAGTAAATTTCGTTCATGTTTTTATCTTCCGCCATTTATTTTACATCATTTTGAAAGATTTTTCGAATTTCCGCTAGTTTTCACTCCGTTATCTTTAGATTTTTATGTGCTTTTGCACAATTTTTGTTACCTTGAAAATATCTTAACTAAATTTTTCCAATTCTTGTTGTAGAATTTGCACAAAATTTGTTATTGTCTTTATATGACGAATTCAGTTCAAAATCTATTTTGCGCGACATCAGATTTATTTCGCCTGAAAATCATAGCTGGCAGGGAAGGAATGCAGAATCAAGTTAGCTGGGTGTATTATACGGAAGATATTTCCACAGTTGACTTTATCCGCGGCGGCGAGCTGATAATTACAACCGGCCTTGAAATTGAGCGTCTCCGTAAAAATACCGGAAATGAAAATGGCAATGAAATGGAGAATTATCTTGTTTCGCTTGTCAAAAAACTTTCCAGTGTCAAAGCGTCCGGACTGATTTTGAACATTGGAAAATATATTCTGTCTGTTCCGGATAAACTTGTTGAGCTTTGCGACGAGCTTGATTTTCCGCTTCTTACAATGCCGTGGGAAGTCCACATTATTGATGTCATGCAGGACTACGGAAAAAGAATTTTTGAAACACGCACAAGAAATATAACGCTTGAAAAAACTCTTTACAATGCAATTTTCCGGCCGGATGATTTTGACTTTACTTTTATTTCTGATTATATTTTTTGCCGGGCAAAAGAATTTTTTATTGTTCTTGTTGAACTGCCGGACGAATTTAAGAAAAAAAATTCAGAGGAAATTTCAAGATATATAGAATTTAATTTCAATACGAAAATTAAAATTCTTCCAGATGAATATGTCACAATTTTTCATGATGAAAAAATTTGCTACATCATAAAAAATGATGCGGACTGCGCTCCGGAAAAGAAATCTGATAAAGCTAGAAAAATTGAATCTGCGGTGCGGCTCGACCGTTTTCTGAAAAACGCGCGGATTTCAGTCTCCGGAATTTGCCATGATATTTCCGACTTGTCATCGGAATACAAACACGCGGAATTCGCTATGTGTTTTTGCGGTTCTGAAAATCTTTTTTCTGATTATAAAGCTCTTGGAGTTTATCAGCTTTTTGGCGAAATTAATGACAGGCAAATCCTCCAGAAATTTTATGATGATACTTTGGGAAAACTTAGCTCAATGGGAAATGAAAAGCTTTCTGACTATCTTAACACGCTTAAGCTTTATTTAAAAACAAACGGAAGCGTTCAGAAAACCGCTGAAGAAAGTTTTACGCATCGGAACACAGTAAATTATAGAATAAAAAGAATCTGTGAAATTTTAAATGTAAATTTGCAGCAGGATGGGGACGCGCGTTACAAAATACAAACGGCGCTTTATATAAAGGAACTTCTTGCCCGGAAAATTTAAGAAAAAGATTTGCTTTTTGATTAGATTTTCAGAAATTGATTTTTAAACGCGTATTTTCTAAATCCTATTAATTTGCTATCTTTTAGATTTATGAATCTTCTAAAAAAAGAGCCGATGCTCACAGTTTCGCTGGTTTTCGCCTTAGTTTCGCTTTTTATAACGCCGCCGAGCCGCGACCTTTTGTCTGGAATTGACTGGAAAACTCTTGCGACGCTTTTTATGCTTTTGAGCGTTCTTGAAGGATTTAAAAGCGAGAATATTTTTTCGCCGCTTTTGAAAAAGTGCGCGAACCTTAAGAAAATCCGCCACCTTTCAGCTTTTTTTGTCTACGGAGTTTTCTTTTTGTCCATGTTTGTGACGAACGATGTTTCGCTGATAATTTTTGTTCCGCTCACGATTTTTCTGTTCAAGGCCGGCGGAAAGGAAAAATATATTCTTCCGGTTCTTACTTTTGAAAACATCGCGGCAATCAGAGGCTCGCTTCTAACGCCGTTCGGAAGTCCGCAAAATCTTTACATTTTCAGCCAAAGCGGAATCAGCGCGCCGGATTTTATAAAGATGATGCTTCCTCTCTGGATTTTCAGTTTTTTTCTTCTATATATATTCATTTTGATTTTGTTCCGCCGGAACGAGAACGAGGAAATCCAGGTTCAGAAAGACGAAATTGCAAAGCCGTGGAAACGGGAAGGCCGCGGAAAACGCGTTCTTTATCTTTTTCTTTTCTTTCTTGTGATTCTGACGATTGTAACGCGCACAAAGCTCTGGCCGCTTGTGACTTTGCTTGTGGCTCTCGCGCTCTTGGTTTTTGACCGGAAGATTCTTCTTAAAACCGACTACGTTCTTCTTCTGACTTTTTTGTGCTTTTTTATTTTCTCGTCGTCAATCTGCCGGAATCCTGCGGTTTCAAATTTTCTCGGCAGAAGCGTCAGAAACCACGAATACATCTGGAGCATTTTGCTCAGTCAGATAATATCGAACGTTCCGGCGAGCATTGTTCTTTGGCCGTTCACCGGAAGCGAAAGTTCAAACCTAAAGGCTTTGCTTTACGGGCTCGACAGCGCGGGTCTTTGCTCAATAATCGGAAGCCTTGCGAGCGTCATAAATCTCCGGATCTACAGCCGCGAATTTCCAGGCGCCAAAAACAGCTGGGGCTTTATCAGAACTTTCACGTGGATAAGCCTCGCGTTCTTCGCAGTCGTTGTTCTTCCTCAGCTTTGGCTGATAAAACGTTGAGCCGAAGATAACTTTTTTAAGTTTGTTAAAACGGTTTTTTCATTGTATACTTAGAAATATGGAAATAAAGCGGGAAAAATCTGACGCGCAGAAAATACACGACAAGAATTTCGCTCTTTCAACATTTATCTCCGGCTCGATTACGCTGCTTGGGCTTATCATGACTTTTTTCTGTCTTGAAGATGAAACCCGCGTGCAGATGTTTTACTGCGCTTCCTACTTCCTGATTTTTCTTTTCGTCACGCTTTTTACGATAAAAACAAGGAAACTTTCGCTTTTTTATTTCTGCATCAAAGCGTTTATGCTTTTCACAGAGCTTTTTTATCTGAAAAACGGCGGTTCCGGCGGATTCGGGCTTGTCTGGCTTGTTGTTGTTCCTTTTTTTTCAGTTTATCTTTTTGATTCTCCGGACTATTACATTTTTAACGGAGTTCTTTTTCTGATTCTTGTTCTTGGACTTTGGACTCCGCTTTATAAATACACATATGATGTCGGATTTGCGTTTAGAGTCAGAATCCCGATTATCTTTCTGATGGAAATTTCTTTCGGCGCATTTTTAAGATATAGAATCGAAAAAATTGAAAGTGATCTTGCAAACCAGAAAAATATTCTTTCCGAGGAAATAAAAAACGCGGCTCTGATTCAAAACGCTTTTTTCTCAATGAAACATCAGAATTACAAGGAATGGTCTGTCGGCGCAAGAAATCTGCCGATGATTGGAGTTACAGGCGACTTGTACTGCATTTTTGGAAGCGGAAATAATCTTAAAGGCGTCGGACTTTTTGACATTTCCGGCCACGGAATTTCTTCAGGGCTTCTTACAATGCTTGCGAAAAATACTATTGAAAAGAAATTTTATGACAATATCAATTCTGACGGAAAAGAGGAGCTTTGGGAAACTGTTGATAAAATCAACAACCAGTTTATTGTAGAGAAGGGCGAGGTTCAGAATTATTTGACTGGAATTCTCATAAAGATTAATGATAAAGAGCTTGAGCTTGTGAATGCAGGCCAGCCGGAGCCGATTGTCTACCGTAAAAAAACTAAGGTCTTTGAGCATTTTAGAAAAGATGAAAATGCTGTGGGCGCGATTGGAATTTCAGATTTCCCGGTCTTTTACATTTCCCAGCATCTTCAGATGGAAAGCGGCGACGAGCTTTACTTGTTTACAGACGGACTTACTGACTGCGTGAACGAAAACGGAGAAGAATTTGGCAGCGAGCGTCTTGTAAAAAGTCTAAAAAATCATCTTAATAAAACTGTTGAGCAGCAAGCTGAGCTTATAATTGAAGATATAAATACTTTCCGGGGGAAGAAAGTCACTGACGATTTAACGTTAATGATTTTAAAGAAAAACTAAGATTATGGATAAAAGAATTGTTTTTTGCTTTGCTTTGAGCCTGTTTTTATTTTCTTGCGGAACTTCAAAAAATGTGGAGCCGGCTTCTTCTGCTCCGGCGCAGGAAAACAGCTCCGCAAATGAATTTTCGCGCAACAGCGTAATCGTTTATCTAAAGAACGGAACGAGCGTAAAAGAAATCAATGAGCTTGCGGAAAAATACAATCTCAGCGTTCTTTATGTATATCAGAATTTTTCAGCCTGCGCTCTTTCGTCAGGAACTTCACTTTCTGACAGCGCGCTTGATAGTCTTATTTCCGACCTTGAAAAAGAGGACTGCGTCATTAGCGTCCAGAAAGATTATATAATGAGGCTGGACTAGAAGATTTCAGCTACGTTCAAAAATCCTGCTTATATAAAATAAGAAGGCGGGCAGATATTTTGTCTGTCTTTTTTATTTTCAAACATCTAAATTCCATGTATACTTACTCACATTATGCGTAAGACAAAAATCATCTGTACAATCGGACCTGCGAGCGAAACAAAAGAAGTTTTGACCGCGATGTGCAAGGCTGGAATGAATGTTGCCCGCCTTAATTTTTCACACGGAACTCACGAAGAGCAGCTTAAAAAAATCAAATTGATAAAAAATGTAAGAAGCGAGCTAAAAATTCCTCTTGCGATTATGCTTGATACAAAAGGCCCTGAATTCAGAATCGGAACTTTTAAAGAACACAAGATTACTGTCGAGGAAGGACAGACATTTACCTTTACAACTGATGACATTGAAGGCGACCAGAACCGTGTTTCGGTCAGCTACAAAGGATTCGCGAAAGATTTGAAGAAAGGCGACACAGTTCTTGTCTGCAACGGTCTTGTGATTTTTGAAGTTACTGACGTTAAGGGGAACGACGTAATCACAACGGTAAAGACTGGCGGCGTTCTTTCTGACAAAAAGAGCATGAATTTTCCTGGAAAACTTCTGAACAATGATTTCTTGAGCGAGCAGGATAAAAAAGACTTGCTTTTCGGAATTGAGAATGATGTTGACTTTGTCGCCGCGTCTTTTGTCTCGACAAAAAAAGATGCCCAGGAAATGCGCGACTTTTTGAACGCGAACGGCGGAAACGATATTGATATTATCGCGAAGATTGAAAACCGCGCCGGAGTAGATAATATAGAAGAAATCTGCTCTGTTGTGGATGGAATCATGGTTGCGCGCGGAGACTTGGGAGTTGAGATTCCGTTTATGGAAGTTCCTGTTGTCCAGAAGGAAATTGAGCAGAAATGCCGTTTGCTTGGAAAACGCGTTATCATCGCGACGGAAATGCTTGAGTCAATGATTACGAACATCCGTCCTACACGCGCTGAAATTTCTGATGTCGCCAACGCGGTTTATGACGGAGCTTCCGCGATTATGCTTTCGGGCGAGTCGGCGGCTGGAAAATATCCTGTCGAGGCTGTAAAGACAATGTCTGAAGTCGCAGAATACACAGAGCAGCATATAAATTACAAGAAACGCTTCCGCGACACAGAATTTATCAACCGCAATATTCTCGACGCAATTTCTCATTCAACTTGCCAGATGGCGATTGAAGTCGGCGCAAAATGCATTGTGGTCAACTCGCTCAGCGGCCTGACTGCGCGCATGGTCAGCCGATTCCGCGCTCCGGTACAGATTATCGGCTCGACAACCTCTGAGAAAGTCTACCGCAAGCTCGCTCTTTCCTGGGGCGTGATTCCGGTTCTCTGCGAGGAATACGATTCAATCGAGGTTCTTTTCTTCTATGCAATCCAGCGCGCTGTAAAAATCCTGAATCTGAAAGTCGGCGACAATGTTGTTCTGACCGGCGGCCAGGTCGGAGTAAGAAGCGGCAACACGAACATGATAAAAGTTGAAGCCGTTAAAAAGATTTATAAGTAAATTATCATAAAAATTACAAAAAAGGCAAAATCAGTTTTCAAAACTTATTATTTTGCCTTTTTGTAGTTTAAACATCTATTGAGATTGCTTTGCCTGCTTGCAAAATGCAACTCGGCGAAACAAAAAGAAGACGTCTAATTTTTTTCATGTTTTTCCGGGAGTAAACTCCCGATTTTTTTTGGATTTATTCCTAAATAATTTAGTAAATTATCATTTTTACCCAAATAAAATAATATAAATATTGACATTTTATTACGGGGGGGGGGTAAAATATTCATAAAATTTTGTTTTATTAAAACTGATTGTTTAATTTTCTTAAGCAAAATGATGAGCTAAAACTTTTTATTGCTCTTTAGATTTATTAAAACAAAAATTGGAGGATTTTATGAAAAAATCATTAAAAGTTTTTGGGCTTGCTCTTGCAGGCTTGTTCTTGTCTGCTTCGGTTTTTGCGGCTGGCATGGAGGGAATCACAGTCGGCGGCCGCGGAACTCTTGGAGCAGCTATTGGAACTTCAGTTGAAGACGACGGAGATGTTGACTCTGTTTTTCCACCTGACGTAGGAATTACAGGATTTATCAAAATTCCGGTTCCAGTTAAACATTTGAGTGTTCAGGCTGAGCTTGGCATTACTTACAAGTCTATGTTTTTGAAATTTAATGAAACTGAATATTATGAAGATTATTATGCAGTTGAAAAAACTGAAACAGACTACTATGGCGGTACTTATACATATACCAATTATGAACCATATTTGGCTAGCTATAAATCTAGCTATACAAGCGATTGCTCTTGGTGGCAGATTGATCTTCCAGTTCTTATCACATATGACTTTGAAATCAATGACAAACTGACACTCAGCCCGGAACTTGGCCCAAAGATTTCATTCCCATTGGGAGATTTCGATTTCGACGGATTTGATGGTTCCATCGACAGCCATGTTCTTTTTGGAATTGATTTTGGCTGCGGGTTGTATTACAAAGCAGGACCTGGAGCAGTTGTCGGCGACTTGAGATATGACCTCGGACTTTCAAAACTTAAAGTTGAGGATGAGAACATTATGACTCCACGTGCTTTGACTTTCAGCATTGGATACGCTTATACTTTCTAATTTAAAAATTTATGTGATAATGCGGACTGAAATGTCCGCATTTTTTGTTTAAACCATCGGTGTTTTTCGCGAATATAATTTCTATAAACTTACTTGAATTAAATATCCCAAAATCAAACTTTCTTTAATTTAATGAAAAATTATTGCATAAATCTTTAAAAGTGACTACTATATTTATAGTTCTTTTAAATCTTTTCCGGGGTGCTTTTGTGATTTTGTATTTTGTTTGAAAATCGCTTTTGCTGAGAACATACCCGCAGAGCTTCGTACGAGGCTCCGACCTGATCTGGATAATACCAGCGGAGGAAGAATATGAAAAAAGTTCATATCCTTAAATTTATTTCTGTTACTTTATCAATTTTGGCTGCCGCATCTTTTGCAGGATGCAGCAGAGTTTCCGCACGCGCCAACCCGAACGAAGTTGTTGTCTATGCGTATGACAGTTTCTTAAGCGAATGGGGGCCTGGACCTGAGCTTAAAAAGCGTTTTGAGGAGAAAACCGGACTCACTCTTACTTTCATCGAAGGCGAGGATGCAGTAAGCCTTTTGAGCAAGGCGATTCTTGAGAAAGACGATCCTGTCGCCGACATCTTGATTGGACTCGATAACAATTCTTCTTATAAGGCCCTTGAAGCTGATCTTCTGCAGGAATACAAGCCGAAGGACGCTGACAAGCTTATTCCTGAAAGCCTTGTCAAGGAAATCGGCGGAAAATGGAAAATCACGCCTTATGATTATTCTCATTTTGCAATCATCTATAACACAAAGTCTTCTGTTCCGGCTCCGAAAAGCCTTCAGGACTTGACTAATCCTGCTTATGAAAAGTCTTTGATTTTAATGAATCCGCGCACTTCAACTCCGGGCCTTGGATTTGCGGCGTGGACTGTCGCGGTTTTTGGCGACGGCTATCTTGACTACTGGAAGGCTTTAAAGCCGAATATTCTCGCGATGACTCCGGGCTGGTCTAGCGGCTGGGGAATGTTTGAGAAAGGCGAGGCGCCGCTTGTAATCAGCTACACAACAAGCCCTGCGGCAACTTATGAATACAACGGAGCCACAGATTACGAGGCGCTCGTTTTTGACGAAGGCCATCCTATGCAGGTTGAGGGCGCGGCAATTCTGAAGAAAGCGAAGAATCTTGAGGGCGCAAAGAAGTTCATGGACTTTTTCATTTCTGACGAGGCTCAGAGCGTAATTCCTCTTACCCAGTGGATGTATCCTGCGAACAAGAATGTTTCTCTTCCTGAAAGCTACAAAAAAGCGGCGGCTTCTCCAAAGAAGACAGTTTCGGCTGATCCGAAAGCAGTTGAAGAAGCTGTAGAGAAAATCATGGCGCTGAATTAAATTGCGGCAGTTGAGCTTGCCGGAACCACATTACTGGTTATTTCGGCAGGCTCAATGACTACGATTTCTATGCAAAATCACAAACCAATCTGCGCAAATCCGCGTAATCTGCGGGAAATTTCCCGAGTTTTTCTCTTTTCTCTTTCTGCTTTTGTTTTCGCGTTTTTGTGCGTCTTGCTTTTGGTCTGCCTTTTCCGCTTCCTCCAGCAAGAACTAATCCTAGCTTCATCAACGATTTCTCTATTTTATGCGTTTTTGAAAACGAAATCAGAATTTTTCAATCATTTTATCATCTTGATTTTTTTGTTGCCTGCGAAATTGTGCCGACAAAAGTTTCATAGCTGACTGGATATGACGGATGATAAGCCTCAAGATATATCCGATTTTTTTCGTTGCTGAAAAATGAACGCAAAACGCAGTCGTCTCCATTTTTATAAACATCAAGCGGATGTCTGTAATCCAAATCAGAAAAAATTTCACGGCAGATATGAAGCGTGTTTCCGAAAATTATCACATTTGGAGAATAAAGTTCAATCTGCTTTGAAACGACATCCTTGAAATATGAAAATTCGGAGCGAAGTTCTTTGTAACTGATTGTTTTTCCGCCGGGCAGTTTGCTCAAATCCACAAGTGCGATTGATTGCAGTGCATTTTTCAAGTCATTTTTGCTGCAGGCAACCGCATCAGAATACAAAAGATTCTGCTGAATGCAGTGAGTAGCAAGAGCCATTTTTATGAAAATCTGCTTTTTCAGCGCGTCTTCAAGTGCCTCGTCGCTGAACCAGTCGCTGATTTCCATTCCGTCGCTCACGGGATTTCCCGCCTCATCGCTGTCGTCATAGGAGTTTTTGAGCACCCAGGCGACACGTTTTTTTGCAGCGAGATATTTCTCCGGAAAAGCAACGCCGTCATGAAAGCAGCCGACGCTTGGATTCACGGTTCGTCCAATTCTGTCGATTTCGCCGTAAAGAGATTGCTGGGCGGAAGCGAAGGAAAGTTCGTAATTAGATTTCAAATTCATCGTAGTATAATTTTATGGTTTTTATTTGTGATAAAAAGTTACCGGATGATTTACTTAATTCATCAGTTTCATTCATTTAACTTGCGCTCTAACTTTTTTCTGAGATTTCCGCTTTGTTTAACAAGGTCGCTTTCAGAAACCAACACATCAGTGTTGCCTTCTTCATTAACAGAAAATTTGTGTTCGTATTTTAAGCCGTAGCGGTCAATAAGTATAATCTTGAAATTTTCTTCATCCTTATAAGCATTTTCTGAATCAAAATTTTTGAAAATAATGTTTCCAAATTTGGAATTTTTTCTGTGACCAATAAAAACGCCATTTTCTGTGGTCAAAGAACATTCCGCTATGTATTTTGATTTTGTTCCGTTTATCACAGTTATGGAACGATACGTTTTTGTACGCACAGTCTCAGCAGCTTTTTCAACAGATTTTTTGTTATTGCAAGCATTAAACACAAATGCAGATATACATAAAATCAAGGCAATAAGCTTGCGCATTTTTACTTCTCCAAGTTATTTTTCAATTGTGCCGTTTTCGGATTCTATTTGTTTTTGTTGATTTTCAATCGAATATTCAGGATTTTGTTTCTTCTGATGTTTTTTTCTGATGATTCTTGTTGCTTTAGACCTTGCAAACTTGTCGCTTTCATCAACATCTGATTTTACGAAGGATGCCGTTGTTTCCGCAAGTTTTTTGAAAGAGTTTACGATTTTCTTGCCTTCATATTTTAAGTAAAACACAAATCCTAAAAATGATGAAAGCAAAAAAATTGTTCCTATGAAATTTCTCATATATTCACCGCAAGTAGACAACTCCGCAAGTCCAAAGAAAATTATTGCAATCCAGATAAAACCGCAGATTTGCTTCATTCCAAGCCAAGAAAGAACAATTCCCGCAATCAGAAGATAATAATTTTTGGTAAATCCAAGTTTTTCTAGAAATTTTCCAATAATTCCGCTTGAAACTTTCCCATTGCCAGTAAAAATATTTATAAAAACTGCAAGCATATAAATAAACAAAACAGAAACAAATAGGTCTGGTATGTTTTTAAAAGTGTTCGTAATCCCTTTTATGCGGATAATAAAACTAGAATAAATTACAATAGAAATCAAAAGAGAAACCATGCCCGGACACAAATCAATTTTGTTGAAGCCGTCATTTTCATAATATCCTACAAAAGTAAACAACGAAGCTATTGCTAGAAAAATAATTGCAGGAACGGCACTTGCTTTTTTTGAAAAAGAAACGAGAAAAGATCCTTCTTTTTTCAAATTCTCTTTATATTCTGAAACTGCATCATTAAAATTTTCTGCCTGCTCAGTTAGTACAACATTTCGTATCTCGCATTTATAGCAAGGAATTTCCACTTCTGCTTCAATTGCGTATTTCTTTTGTTTCCTATCCATATTTTTTTTCCAAAAAAGCTTTTAATTATAAAACGATGGGCAAAAATCAAGTTGTTTTTTTATACGCTTTTTTTTGCATTATCTGGGAGCACTTACTCTTGTTTGTAAAGCTGGAATTTTTTCCCCTCGGAATCAGTAAGTTCGATAAAGTCATCATCTTGCTTGAAATATCTCAAATACCGGGATTCAAGCGTTTCTATTGTAGAATCTTGCTCCTTTGCAATTTGGTCAAGATTATGCAACTGACCTTGCGCATTAAGCCGTCCGTTATCATAATCAATCTTGCCAACTATGGCATAATTTGTCTGTCCCGTAAGAATATAGCTATTGCCTTGTATCTCAAGTTTTGCATCACCTTTTTCTGAAACCCAAGTTCCCTGCAAAGCATCTTTCTTCTGCAACTGTTCAAGCTGCAAAGAGAGAGTATCTATTTTCACCTTGCTTTTATTGTATAGGGATCCGATCGCTACGGCAATGCTAAGTATTAAAAATTCTGCCAATAAATGTCCAAGCCAAGTTTTTAAGAGTTTTTTTTTGCTATTTGAGTCAAGAACCGTTGGCACAATTTCTTTTATATAAGGCAATTTCCATCCGTTAGAGTTCTCTACAAAAATTGAAATAGGAATGTTTTTTCCTACAAAATGAGTACAAAATGAATTCACATCATCAAAGGAAAGTGAATGGAAAGTACAGACTAAAACTATTTCTTCTGTTGAATTTCTATCACATATTGAAGAAAGCTTGCCAAGAAACTTGTTTTTGCTTGATGAAGTGAGGCAATCGACATAAAGCATACTTTTATTTTGCCCTTCTTTAATATTATCTTCATCAACGAGATTTTGCCCTTCAAACATATTGAAGAAATCAGGCATTTTTGATTCCAGCAATTCTTCACCTTTCTGATCATGTCTTTTGTCATCAAGAAAATCAATAAAATCACTGTTAAAAACCGAGTCGAACTTCTTTGCAATGTCAGACATTGTTGCTTCAACATGCAATGGATCTCTTAAAGAATAAGAAATCAAGTTGTAAAAACGACGGGAATCCGGTTCGCCTTTCTGACCTTTTCCTGCCAGCTCAACATAGATTGACTGCCCCATCTGTGTTTTGCGCGCAGAGGGAAGTTTTGAAAAGAAGATTCTCCAGTCAGTCTTGTCAATTTTCACCAATATGCAGAATTTTGTGTCTTCTCTGCGGAGATTTGAATATTCATCCCAGTTGAATACTGTTCTGCCAAAAAAGCCGTCATAATCTTTTGTAGTGCTGCGAGTTTTCAATGTTATCATATTTATGGCTCCTAAAAAATGTTTTTGCGTTCCCCGCAACCATTTGGGGGAACAGCTTAAAACAGCATACAGACAACTTTAGGAATTAGGAATTATCTCTTTAAGTTTGTCTGATGATTCTGTATATTTGGCAAACTCATTCATAATAGGCTGCACAGCTTTTTTTACGTTATTCACTTCCATTTCCGCTTTTTTATGATTAAAGAAGCCGGCTTTTTCCGCTAACTTCTCGTCATATTTTTCCATTTCAGCAATCTGATTGTAAGCGTACTCGTACACTTTATTAAGAAGCAAATTTGCGCCTTTTATGCTCCTGTGATTTCCTGTAATTGTGTAATCTGCGGTGAACACGACTTTTTCATCAGCATTGTTTCCTGCAAGTGCTGCTTCGTCAGAATTTGTTATTTGTCTGCCTGTTTCTTTGTTTACCCAGGCTTTTTTCCAAGATGTGCTGATTTTCTTTATGCAGCCAATTGTTTCTACCGGAGTGTAATACATCTTTATATTTGCTTTTCCCTTTGCCTTAGAAACATCTTCTACAATCTGCTTAAACATAGCGTCGAATTTTTTTCTAAATTCTACGTTTTTGTCATCCGTAAAAAGATTGTAAGTTTCACATTTTAACGGAACGAAGCAGATACAGCTTTCGTCATCATCTGGACGGTACTTAGCCCATTCAGCTGCTAGATTTGAAACATCTGAAATATCCATAAGTTTTGACTGCAGATCCCGTTCTTTTTGTGTGTGGGCTTCCATCAATGCAACGGCATCAATAGGAATCCAAAGAATCTTGCTGTCGTGAAGATGCTTTTCGAAATCTTCCCATTGCTTGCTGACATCGCTTCTCATTCGGTTGTCTGGATTTATCCATCCTCCTGGAATATCCATCATACAGAACGGTTGCACAAGTTCTGTTTTGTTTTCTGGGGCAGTAAGAACTATCTCATAGTTATATGAAGCGATTGAACCAGTTCCTGCAATACTAACTGAGGCAATTCTGCCGTTTCCAGCATTTATTGCTTCAACGATTGCTTTATCGTTGTTTCGTAGTCGAATCTCGTCTTCCTCATTTTTGGGTTTAACATCAAGTTCCCAAGACCTTCCTTTATCCGTTTTTGTCAAAGTCAGATTCATTTCTCTCATAATAGTAGAAATTAGAGTTGTTTTTCCGAATCCAGAAGGAGCGACTAGACTGATATTTATAGGTTTAAGCTCAACTCTGTCGTTTGAAATGTGAGAACTAATCCAAACAAGAAGACTTTCTGTTCCTTTTTTTACACCAGGGAAAATTTTTTTACCTATTTTTCCAGCAGTTTTTAAAGTCCATTGGCCTGCATCTAAAAGGCCGTCCAAAACTAACATTACAGCACCCATTTTTTTTCTCCTATGCGTTTTGCAACTTTTCTATCAAAGACAGAACTGTTTTGATATTTTTTTGAAGCTTGAGCAATAATTCCTTGTTGGAAATTTTGCCGTCGCCAAATTTTTCCGGCATGATTTCTTCCTTGTAAACCGAAACGAAATTGCGGAAAGCCTTCCGTGTTTTTTCTTCATCTGCCCGTATGAGCAAATCACAAAAATGCTCAAACGAACAATAGATAAATTCTTTTGTAAAATCTTTGTCCAAAACGTTATTTCTTATATTATCATTCAATTGAAGAGCCAAAACTTCCAAGTGAGATTTTATATATGCTATTTTTTCGTCGTAGGATAAATCTACATAATTGCCGTCTTTACCTTTTGGGCTTTCAAAAGGCTTTGTAAATTCTTTTCGCTCATCCGAACTGAAAATAAATGGATAAATATTCTGCCTGAAGTCAAGATTGATTTTTTTTATCCATTCAAAAGCTTCAATCAGCGATTCTGCTTCTGGCAAGGCAAATTCCAATTTTTCAATAATTTTTGATATTGCCTCAGTTCCGCTGACATCTTTGCTAACAAAATTGCCAGTATAACTTTTAAAAATATCAACTATTTTGCTACGAAGATTTTCAATTTCCTGTTTATAAAATTCATTCAGTTTTTCATAAGAATCAAGAATCTCAATACGCAATCGGTCTCTTTCATCATTGTATACATTTTCAGGAGCATTGTGTTTGTCTCTTAACCTCAAATCTTCTTCCCATGAAGTATGAATGCCATATGGTTTGAACATCAAATCTTTGCGGATAGCATCATTTACCTTGTTTTTTATTACATCAATAAAATCCCCAAGCCGCTCTTCCGTTGCCTCTCCAATTTTTTCCATCTCGGCTGAGAAGTTTTGATTTAGCAAGCCTCGAATATCTTCAGCTTTTTGAGAAATTTCAGTTTCCTCACCAGGAATTGTCTTGGATGTTGCCTCAGCAATTTTTAAAATGTCCTTGAATGAGTTTTTTATGTCGTCAAAACCCAATTCCGCTTTATATGCATTCAAGAAATCTTCATCCATTTGCGGCAAGGCAGTAATCATACGCTCAAGGATTTTCCCAAACATTTCTTGAACGGAAGCAGAATCAACCGCTTCGATTTCATAAAGATTGCAGTTTTCTGCGACATTTTTGTCATTTTGGATAATGTCATCTTTTAGGTTTTTTGTCAGAGATTCTATATTCGGAAGACTTTTTTGAATGTTCAGAGCATAGGACATCAAGTTTTTTCGGTCTTTTACATCTTTTTGCACAGACTGAAGAGTCTGCGACATATTTGCATACTGCTGATTAACAAATTTTCCTTCTGCCGGTCTAAGAACAACAAGCGCGTGGTCAACTTCCGTTTCCAAACCTTCCAGCTGAATTCTATCAACATTGCCAATCTCGCCAAATCCAGGCAAATCTATAAGCTGAACTTTTACTCCGTCGAGCAACGGAAAGTGGCAATGAATATCCACATTCTTTACGGCAGGATAAAGGCGTTCTTCATTTCTGTCTGAATATGCAACATAATTTTTCAGCTCATCGAGATTGTCGATTCTTTTGTCAGGACTTCCTAGAAATCTTTCATAATACTTGTACGCAGACTGCATGCTGCGAAGTTTCTCGAGCTTTTTGTTTTTTTCTACATGACGCTCGTCATTTGCATCGAACTTCTTTGAAAAATCAGCATATTGAAAGTCTTCAACAGAATTAATTTGATACGGAAGATTTTCAAGCAAAGTTCTAACACGTTTTTCAAGGAATTCAGGCTTTGTAAAAAACTGGATAACAGCAAATGCAGGCTCATCTTGCGGCTGATTAAAAATTCTTGAACGGCAAGCTGTAACAGGCTGCCCTGAACCTGTAGGAATCTGTTCATCATTCAAGCCGGAAAGCTGCTGTAAAACAGTACTTTTTCCAACTCTTGCCTCACCCGAAACTCCAATATTCACAGTGTCTCTGTTGAAACGTTTTTTTACATTGCGAACTTTTTCCAATGCAACTTCAAGTTTTCTCAATGCAGATTCTATACTTGGCAAAGATTTTTTGATTTCTTTGTCTTCGCTAGTTTCTACAAGATGTTCTATGTCTTTCAACTTTTTCTGCATTTCAGAGATACATTTCTCATCAGATTCAATTTCCGGCAGATTAGTTTTTCTTTTCTGCAAAATTTGCTCAATTTGCGCATTAAAATTCATACTTTCTTCCTTCCTTCAAAACCTATCTTTTAATTCTAAACGGGGGGGGGGGATAAAAATCAAGTTATTTTTTGAAATACTCTCATTGTCTCGTCCTCTTTCAAAATTGTTTTTTATTTTATTAAAGGGGTAAGGCATCTAATGACATTCTGGCAAAAAAGTTGAAAATATTTTGCTTGTGCTGTAGAATTTTTTCTGAGGATAAAAAATGAAATGCAGATATTGCGGACAAGACTTGTACTGTGTGAACGACACTCTCGCTTCTGTCAATGGATTTAGATGCGCTGGAAACGGAAACGGATTTCACGTTGGAATCACGGACGGAACAAACTGCATCTATTGTGGTCGACCTGTGCGCATCGTGTCGTATAGACTTTCGACCACGTTTGGTTTTAAATGTTCGCATTCTCCCACAGGCGGACACAGTTTACAATAGCTCTGCTGTTATGGTGAGAATTTTTAATTTCAGGGTAACATTTCTGCTTTATGCAAAATCACAAACCAATCTGCGCAAATCCGCGTAATCTGCGTGAAATTTCCCGAGTTTTTCTCTTTTCTCTTTCAGCTTTTGTTTTCGCGTTTTTGTGCGTCTTGCTTTTGGTCTGCCTTTTCCGCGCTGTTTCGCCGGTTTTTGCGTTCAGCCCGATATGGCAGGCTAAGATTAATCTTGCGAGAATTGCGCGGGTTTCGTTGTTCACTCTTTTTCAGGCGTTTGCTTCTCTCTTTGTCGCGGTTTTAATCGGTCTTCCGATGGCGTTTTTCTGCGGCAAGAGGAATTTTTTCGGCAGGAAATTTTTGCTGTCGCTTTCGTCGGTTCCTTTATGTGTGCCGACTTTGATTGTCGCGCTCGGCTACATTACTTTTTTCGGGAACGCGGGTGTCTTAAACAAATTCTTTATGTACGTTTTTGGACTTAAAAAGCCTCCGTTTTCGTTTCTTTACACTTTTTTAGGTCTTGTTGTCGCCCAGGGATTTTACAATTTTCCGCTGATTATGAGCACAGTTTCAGACGCGTGGGCGCATCTTCCCGAGGAGCAGGCGGATTCAGCGCGGCTTTTGGGAGCGGGCGAGTGGCGCGTTTTTCGCACAGTGACTGTTTTTGAGCTTATGAGCGCGATTGTTTCTGCGTGCATTCCGGTTTTTATCTACTGTTTTTTCAGTTTTATGATGGTTCTGCTTTTTGGCGGCATGGGAACATCAACACTCGAAGTTGAAATTTACCAGGCGGCGCGCAACACTCTTGATTTTAGGACTGCCGGTGCTCTTTCTCTCGTTGAAACGCTGCTTGCCTGTTTTGTTGTCGCGTTTTATGTTTATCTTGAAAACAAGTCGCAGAAAGATAAAGGAATAAATTTTGAAAATTCATCTGGATTAAAATCTGTAAGCGGTTTTAGAGAAAGTTTTTTCTTCTATATTATGATTCTTCTTGTCGCCCTGTTTTTTATCGCTCCGTTTTTTTCAATCATTTTGAACGCTTTTACATCTTCTAACAGAATTGACACTTCCCATTTTTACAACTTCAAGAAGATTTTTTTATCGCCGTCGTTTTTCAAGGCATTGCGCTGGACTTTTCTTACGGCGGTTCTGACGAGCTTTCTCTGTGTTTGCGCCGGATTTTTCTATTCTGTAATTTTGCGGAAGTCCCAGAGATTCAGCCTGAAAGTTCTTTCAATGCTTCCGATGGCGGTTTCGAGCGTTGTCACTGGATTCGGGCTTTCGCTCCTGTTCCGGCGCGGAAATTTTCTGCTTCTGTCGTTCGCTCAGGCCGCGCTTTCCTGGCCGATGGCGTTCAGGCAGATTTTTCCTTACATTTCGAAGATTCCTGACGCAACAGTTGACGCGGCTAGAATTTTGAGCAAGTCGCCGCTTGAGGTTGTGTTTAGAATTTATCTTCCGGTTTGCAGGCGCGGAATTTTGAGCGCGGCGGGATTTTGCTTTGCAATCAGCGCGGGCGACACTTCGCTTCCTTTGATTCTTTCAATTCCGAAGTTTGACACGCTTTCGCTTTTTACTTACCGGCTTGCAGGAAGCTACAGGTTCAACGAGGCTTGCGCCGCAGGCGTTGTTCTCGCTTTTTTGTGCGCCATGATTTTTTCGGTCAGCAGATTAAGAATAACAAGGCGGAAATTTTAAGGATTCTTTATGAACGGATATTTTGTTGCGGAAAATCTTTACAGAAAATTTGACTCGGTCGAGATAGATGTTTCGTTTGCATGCGAGAGGGAAACAATCACTTCGATTGTCGGGCCGAGCGGCAGCGGAAAATCAACTATCTTGAAACTTATTTCCGGGCTTGAGAAATCTGACAAACATAAAAATGACGGCGAGAAATCAGGAGAATCTGAAAAAGAGAGAATCATTCTTGACGGAGAGGACATTACAAATCTTCCTCCGGCAAGGCGCGGTGTCGGAATGGTTTTTCAGAGCCGCTCGCTTTTTAATCATATGAATGTCGGCGACAATGTTTCTTACGGACTTATTTCAAAAGGAATCAGAAAAAGCCAGGCGCGGAAAATGGCTGCGGAATTCTTAAAGTCATTTAATCTTGAAGGATTTGAAAAACGGATGCCGGACACACTTTCAGGCGGCGAGGCTCAGCGTGTCGCGCTTGCCAGAACCCTGATTGTGAAGCCTAAGCTGGTTCTTTTTGACGAGGTTTTTTCCGCGCTGGACGCTCCGCTTCGCAAAAAACTTTCCAGTTTGATTCTTGAGCTGAAAAATTCATTTAAATTCACTGGAATCATGGTCACTCACGACATAGAAGAAGCGAAACGCGTGAGCGACAGGATTATCCTGATAAAAAAAGGAAAACTCACCTGGCAGGGAAAGCCAAGTGAGTTTGATGAGAATATGCTCAACTGATAAATTCAGCCGCCGGAGCGGCTGAACGCGCCTTTTGTTTAGGCAGCTGTAATCGCGATTTTCTTAGGCGCGGCTTTTGGAGTTTTTCCAATGCGCACTGTAAGAACACCGTTTTTGAATTCAGCTTTTACGTTGTCGCTGTTGATGTCGCTCGGAAGAGTAAAGCGGCGTGTGAATTCCGGATGTCTGCGTTCGCGGAGCAGGAATTTCTCGCCTGCGTTTTTGTTTTCTTCCGGTTTTACATCTTTTTTGTCTTCTTTTGTTTCAGAAGATTCAGCTTTAGCAGCTTCTTTCTTCGCAGACTCGATTGTAAGAACATCGTCCTTAAGCTCGACGTTCACATCTTTCTCGCTTCTGCCAGGAAGATCCATATTGAAAACGTAAGAATCATTGTTTTCTGTCACATCAACTGCCGGAGTTTTATTTCCTGAATAACCATAGCAACCGTCATTTCCAAAAAGCCAATCGTTAAAAAGTTCGTCCATCATAATTCTGCCTCCTGTTAAGCAATTATCTAAAAATTCCTGCTGTTCCAGATTTGATTTTGAATCTAAACCAGAACAGCAATCTAAGTTTTCGATGCATCTTTGCCAGATTTTGTCTGACAATAGATATTTAGCAAGAAGCGTGCCAAGTTTTAAAAGAAATCTGGAAAATGGAGAAAAAAACTAAAGCGAGGACGGCTTAGGGATTGTAGCCGCGCCGCAGGCGTTCTCGGACCTCTGGTTCTGACAAGAATCAAAGATTCTTGCGGGCCAATTTTTTTTAAGTTTCCGTCCGTGGAAACTTTGCGCTGGGGACGAGAATGAAACGGCGGAAAGCCCGACGGCGCAAGCCGGAAGCTCCAGATAAAAAAATTGTATCAAATTGACACAGTTATTTTACGAACGGAATGTCGGAAAGCGTCGTTTTGATTCCGACCTGTTCTGCCGCAGCGTGAATTTTTCCAGCGATTCCGTCGGAAATAAAAAGACCTTCCTTTTCCTGCTTTTCGTGCATGTTGTACTCAATTTCGCCCGGAACAAAAATTTCTTTTACGCCGTCGCGTTTTCTGGAGTTTTTAATTCTTTCTATTGTTACGTCAATATTTTTCTTGAAAAGCTCGACGTCTGTAAATCTTGAAATGTCAATCGCCGCAAAGTTGTAGCCGATTTTATCCGTACATTCCGCGGTCGTGTCGCCCTGGCTTTCCAAAGTTGAAGTTCCGCTCAAAAGCGTCGTGATGATAAAGACAATCAGGTCGAGTCCGTAGCCTTTGTAGCCGCCGAACGCTGTCTGCGGTCCGTTTTTCTCAATAACGTCGGCTGGATTTGTCGTCGGTTTTCCGTCTGCGGTCAATGCCCAGTCGTCCGGAATTTGCTTGCCTTCCGTGTAGGCGAAAAATATTTTGTTGTAAGCGACTGTGCTTGTCGCCGCGTCAAAAACAATCGGGCGTTTTTTTCCGGCTGGAACCGCAACGCAGATCGGGTTTGTGCCGAGAACTTTGTCATAGCCACCGAAAGGCGCGACTGCAAGTCCCGTTGAAGTGAACGCAAGTCCGATAAAATTCTCCGGCAGAGCTTTCATCGCGTAGTAGGCGGCGAATCCAAAGTGAGTTCCGTTGCGCACTGTCGAAACGCAGACGCCGGTTTTCTTTGCTTTTTCAATCGTTTTTTCCATTGCAAAAGTTCCGGCGACAGAGCCAGGCGCATGGTCGGCATCAAAAACGTAAGTTGAAGGGCCTTCCGCCGCGATTTTTATATGCGAGTCGTTGTTGATTCTATGCGCGCGCATAAGCTTTGAGTAATTCTCCGTCTGAATAAGTCCGTGCGAGTGGATTCCGCGCATTTCCGCCTCGACAAGATTTTCAGCGACAATATCCGCCTCGTTTTTCTTTAGTCCTGATTTCTGAAAAATCTCGGATTCCAGCTCAAGCATTTTTTTCGGGTCAACAATATAACTCATGATTTTTCTCCTATAAAACGGCAAAGGAACCTATTTTTATAGTAGGCTAACGATTGATGATGAAATTTTCAAGATAAATTTTTATTTTTTTCTTTTCTAGATTTATTTTTTATTGAAATTAAATTAAAATACTATTATGTCCTATGATGTTATTCTTGTTGATGACCATTCGGTCTTACGGTCAGGCATAAAATCTTTTCTTTCTGAAGATTCTGATTTTGATGTGAAGTTTGAAGCTTCTTCTTATGAAGAATGCGAAAAGCTCATCGAAAATTTTAAGAATTCTTCTATTAATTATAAAAATCTTATCGCAGTTGTTGATATTTCTTTTTCGAATTCAAACGTACATCATGAAGAAAACGTCGGATTTGAAATTATAAAGCAGTTTTCTTCGCTGGGCGTAAGCTGCATCGCTTTTTCAAGCCACGATTCCGGCGGATTTATTGAGAGCGCACTTAATTCTGGCGCAAAAGGATTTGTTTCTAAAAATTCCGAGGAAAAAATTCTGCTGGACGCATTGGAGGCTGTCTCCGGCGGAAAAATCTACATCCAGCCGAATCTGGTCTTAAATCTGCTTGAAGTCCGCGATATTTACCAGACTTTCACAAAAAAAGAAAAAGTTGTCGCCGACGCGCTGAATTTGTATAAGTCAAACGCTGAGATTGCGAAGGAAATCGGCATAAGCGAAAAATCCTTATGCAATTATATTTCAACCTTGTATGACAAAACCGGAACTGAAAACAAAGTCCAGCTTCTGGAAGTTCTTGGAAAGCTATGAATTTTTTTTCAGCTTTTAATTCTCAAAAAGTTCTAAGAGATTTTTTTCTCATCATTCTTGCGGAAATCGGGAACATTGCGCTTGTCTTTCTTTTTATGCCGTTCCGGCTTCCGCTTTTTCTTGACACAATTTTCACCGTCGCAATAACCTTTTATGCCGGGCTTGTTCCAGGCCTTATCGTTGCCGCCTTATACAATCCGATTTTAAATTTTACGCAGTACATTTTTTTTAAAATTGATATAAGTTTGTTTGCTTCATTTTATGCAATTTCCGGGATATTTATTGCCTTTACAACCTGGCTTTTTTCACGGAATAAAAATGAATTTTTTTTCAGCAGAAAAATCACTTTTCTTTATCTTCTGATGATTATCTTTGCAAGCTCGTTCGCAAGTTGCTTTAGCGCGGCCGCCATAGACGTTTTTTTCCGCCCGGCGCTCGGCTTCCAGCAGTTTATGTTCACAGACCAGAACTTACAATGGGACTTGTTTTTCTGGACTTTTTCAAAGCTTGGATTCGGCTCATATCTTTCGTTCTTGCTTCCGCGCATTCCTGTAACAATCCTTGACCGCACAATCTGCACTTTCGCGGGATTTTTCGTTTACAAATTCTTAAAAAAACTGGAGCTGCCTGGCGATGGAAATATCTGACGAGGAAATGAGCCAGCTGTTAAAGGCTTTGAATTTATACACATTTTTTTTCATCGTTCTTATTGCGGTCTGCTTTTTTGCCTTTATTTTTCTTCTTATCATGCTTGTGCGGAACATTAAGGAAGGCCAGAAACTAAAGGAAAACACACAGTTTATCAGCGAGATTGTGACCGTCCAGGAGAACGAGCGGCAGAGGATTTCGCAGGAGCTTCACGACACAGTTTCACAGAACATAAAAGGCCTTATGATGATGGAGAGGAAACTTCTCAGAAAAAACAAAGATGATTCTGAAGAAATTGAAAAAATCATTTCTCTTGAAGCGCAAAACCAAAAGCAGCTGCGGACAATAATTCAGAATCTTGCGGTTCCGGAGCTCTTTAACATTCCTTTCAAGACTTTGATTGAAAGCGTGTGCGAGGAATTTAAAATTCAAAGCGGAATAAAATGCACGTTTTTTGTTTCTCCAGAAATTGACCTTGAGAAATTTTCCAAAAATGAACGCCATAATATTCTGAGAATAATTCAGGAAGCTCTTACAAATGCAAAAAATCATGCGGCGCCGAGCGAAACGAGCGTGATTTTCCAGAAACGCAAAGAAAAAATCCTGATTATGATTTTTAACGACGGCCGCGGATTTGACGTAGCAAATAAAAAAGACGATGGAAATTTACATTTCGGCATGAGCGGAATGGAAATGCGCGCAAAGCTTCTTGGCGGAAAATTCTCAATAAAAAGCTCTCCCGAAACAGGAACGCAAGTGCGTGTGGAGCTAAACGAAAAATGATAATTTGCCGGCGAAAAATTTTTCCTCCCTTGGCAAATATTGACGAAAAAAGATTAAGCAGATATTATTACCTAGTATTTTGCTAGGAAATATAAAAGTTTTTTAGAAGATTTTGAACTTCGCAAGAAAATTGTGCAAAAGCTTTTTTCTTGACTTTTTATTTAGGAGGAAGATGGCCGTGGAAAGTGCGGAAAATATCATTGAGCTAAGAAATATCACAAAGACATTTGAGCAGAACGGAAAGAAATTCAACGCGGTTGAAGATGCTTCTGTTTCAATCAAGAAAGGCGAGATTTTCGGAATCATAGGATTTTCGGGCGCGGGAAAGTCAACTCTCGTGCGCACAATCAATTTGCTCGGCCGTCCGACTTCCGGAAGCGTCACCGTAAAAGGCAAGGATTTCCTTGCCCTGAGCGAAAAAGAGCTGCGCGCGGAGCGCAAGAAGATTGGAATGATTTTCCAGCATTTTAATCTTATGAAAAGCCGCAACGTTTTTGACAATGTCGCTTTTCCACTAAAGCGTTCCGGGCTTTCAAAGGCGCAGATTGCCGAAAAAGTGCACTCTCTTCTGGAGCTTGTTGAAATAAGCGACAAGGACAAGAATTTTCCGAGCCAGCTTTCTGGCGGACAGAAGCAGCGTGTCGCTATTGCCCGCGCTCTTGCGAACGACCCGGACATTCTTCTTTGCGACGAGGCGACAAGCGCGCTTGACCCGACAACGACAAAATCAATTTTAAAGCTTCTTAAAATGCTCAACAAAAAGCTCGGCCTTACAATCGTCATAATCACGCACCAGATGGAAGTCATCAAGGAAATATGCGAGCGCGTGGCTGTAATGGAGCACGGAAAAATTGTGGAGCAGGGCGATGTCTTTTCTATTTTTGCAAATCCGCAGAACGAAGTCACAAAAAGATTTATCCGCGCAACTTCAAGCCTTACAAAAATTGACGAGCTTATCGCCGAGGACAGCCCGGTTGTCCGTCTTGAAAAAGGCGAGCGCCTTGTCCGCTTCACTTATATCCACAAGAATGTTAGCGAGCCGCTTATCAGCGCGACCAGCCGAATTTACGACGTTACGATGAACATTATTTTCGCGGAGATTGAAATTGTCCAGGACGCACCGATCGGCGGAACTGTTGCGATTATCTCCGGCCAGAAAGAGGCGATTGACCGCGCTCTTTTCCATATCAAAGAGCAGAACGTCGGCGTGGAAGTTTTAAAAGAAGCGTGAGTTTTATCTTGACTTTTTATAGGAGTAAATATGTGGGACTTTATTGTAGAAAAAATCATTCCAAACGTCGCTTCGCATCCGGAGCGTTTTTTTACAGGTTTTCTTGAGACATTCATAATGACAATCTGGTCAGGCTCAATCAGCTTTGTGCTCGGCCTTGTTTTTGGAATCGCGCTCGTCGTCACAAAAAAAGGCGCGATTCTTGAAAACAAAGTGATTTTCCAGACTTTGGACAAGCTCATAAATCTTTTTCGCTCCGTTCCGTTCATCATCCTGCTTACCGGAGTTATGCCGCTCAGCCGCCTGATTATGGGAACTGCGATTGGAGTCCGCGGCGCGATTGTTCCGCTCGTTTTTGGAACCGTTCCGTTCTTTAGCCGCCAGATTGAAACTGCGCTCTCCGAAGTTGACGAAGGCCTTGTCGAAGCCGCGCTCAGCATGGGACTTTCACCTTTCGACATTATTTTCCGCGTCTATCTAAAGGAAAGCGTGGGCCCGATTGTGCGCGGAACAATGATTACTACAGTGAGCCTTATCGGACTTACCGCGATGGCAGGAGCCGTGGGCGCGGGCGGACTTGGAAACTACGCGATTATGTACGGCCACGACCGCAACCAGCTCGACGTTACCTGGGTAACAATCATCGTGCTTGTGATTGTCGTCAACTTGATTCAGTGGGCCGGAACAAAAATTGTAAAGAAAAATACACACTAAAAATCATAAACCTATTGCATAAATAGGTTTTAAGTTGTATAACATTCACATCGATTAAATAAACCTAGCAATCCACTAGGAATATAATTAAACAAATCGCACAGAAAAATGTTTGTGCAGGAGGAAACTATGAAGAAAATTATCGCGGCGGCGCTCATTGCCGCATCAGTTTTTGCAGGCGCATTTGCAAAGCCAAAGACAACAACTCTAAAGCTTGGAGTTGTAGGTTCAATCTACGAGGATTTGTGGGCTCCGGCTCAGAAAGCCCTCAAAAAGGAAGGAATCAACCTCAAGATTGTCCAGTTCTCCGACTACGTAACTCCTAACAACGCCCTTGCGAACGGAGAAATCGATCTTAACGCGTTCCAGCACAGAATCTTCCTTGCAAACGAAATTGAAAACCACAAATATGCAATCCAGAACATTGGAAACACATTTATAATTCCGCTCAACCTTTACTCAGTAAAAGTAAAGTCAGTAAGCGAGCTTAAGCCGGGCGCAGTCGTCGCAATCCCGAACGACGTTACAAACGGCGGACGCGCAATCAAAGTTCTTGCAGCCGCGGGACTTATCACGCTCAAAGCCGACGCAGGATTCAACCCGACTGTCGCTGACATTGAGAAAAACGACAGCGGAATCGTAATCAAGGAGCTTGCCGCAAACACAATTCCTTCAGCGTTGCAGGACGTTGACGCGGCGATTGTAAACGGAAACTACGCCCTTGACTTTGGAATCAAGCCAGAAAGCGCAATCTTCAAGGACACTTCAGTTTCAGAAAAACAGTACTGGAACGTTGTCGCGGCAAAAACTGCCGACCTTAAGGATCCGGCAAAAGTCGAGCTTTACCGCAAAGTCGTAAAGGCTTTCCAGACAAAAGAAACTGAGGACGTTTTCAACAAGACATTCGGCGGCTACTTTATCAAAGTGGGCTGGGACGAAGACTTGCTTAAATAATTCTGACATTCTGCTGTGCGAGAAGCTTTTGCTTCTCGTTTATTTCTTGCTTTTATCCGCCATCCATGGCGGATTTTATTTTGTTTATAATGAAAAATATCAATCAGCTTTCAAAAATCATAAAAGACAAGGACCGCGTTGTTTACGCGCCGGACATTGAACAAAAATATCTTTCCGACACGCTCGGCCGCAAGAAAGGAAGCGCGTCGGCCTTAGTATTTGCAAAGTCAACACAGGAAGTGAGCGACGTTTTAAAATTCGCCCACGAGAACAAAATTCCTGTAACTCCGCGCGGAGCTGGAACAAATCTTGTCGGCTCCACAGTTCCGCACGACGGCGCAATCATAATCGACCTTTCCAAGATGAACCGCATTCTTGAGATTGACAAGGAGAACTTTACAGCTCTGGTTGAGCCCGGCGTTGTCCTCCAGGATTTCCAGAAATACGTGGAGAGCATGGGGCTTTTCTATCCGCCTGATCCGGGCGAGAAGACGGCTTCAATCGGCGGCAACATTTCAACAAACGCAGGCGGAATGCGCGCAGTAAAATACGGGGTAACGCGCAACTACGTAATGGGCCTTGAGCTTGCCCTTGCCGACGGAACTGTAATCCAGGCCGGCTCAAAGAACAGAAAGGACACGACCGGACTTGACATCAAGGACATTGTAATCGGCTCGGAGGGAACGCTTGCCGTAATCACAAAATGCCTTTTAAAGCTGATTGGAAAGCCTGAAAAATCGACAAGCCTTTTGGTCAGCTACGACAGCCTAAAGAACGCGATTGAGTCGGTTCCGCTGATTTTAAAGGCGAACATAAATCCGACCGCAGTTGAATTTATCGAGCGCAAAGTCGTGGAGCTGGGCGAAAACTTTTTGAATTCAATAGAAGAAAAAAATCCGGAGTCAAAAGGAAAACAAATTCACTATCCTGACCCGGAATGCAAGGCCTATCTTCTCTTGACTTTTGACGGAAGCCAGGCTGAAATTGACGCTGGAATCGCAAAGCTAAAGGAAATCATAAAAGACGTAAGCCGCAATGTCTTTGTTCTGTCAGACAGCGAGGAAAGCTCGGACATCTGGCGGGTGAGGGGCTGCCTTGTAAAATCTGTCGAGGCGGTGAGCGAGCAGGAGCCGCTTGACATAGTTGTTCCAATCAGCCAGGTTGACAAATTTGTAAAATACGTGAACCAGCTTGAAAGCGAAACCAAAATGCAGATGATTAGCTTCGGGCACGCGGGCGACGGAAATGTGCACCTTTGCGTTGTGCGCGGAAAACGCGACGAAGAGACCTGGATCAAAGAACTTAACGCGAATCTTGAAAAGCTGTATGATGAAACAAAACGGCTCGGCGGCCTGATTTCAGGCGAGCACGGACTTGGCGTGAGCAAGCGCGGATTTTTCTTTAAGAGAGCAGATCCAGCGAATGTCGCGCTGATGAATTCAATAAAAACCGCCTTTGACCCAGAGCGTCTTTTGAACCGCGAGATAAGCTACGTAAAGTAGGGGGCGTTGCGGGGGATTTCCCCCGCAGAAAGGGTAGCGCAAAGCCGAAGGCTTGGAGCGCAGGGAAAGGCTTTTCCCTTCAAAATAAAAAGAGGCAAAAAATGAAACCGCTTTCACACAGAACAGAAACTTTCACAGATTCAGTCATCAGAAGAATGACACGCATTTCGCTAAAATACGGCGCAGTGAACTTGAGCCAGGGATTCCCGGACTTTGAGCCACCCAAGCCGATTCTTGACCGCCTTGCTCAGGTTGCCTACGAGGATTTCCATCAGTACTCGATAACCTGGGGCGCGCAGAATTTCCGAGAGGCTCTTGCGGCAAAGCAGTCAAGGCTGATGGGAATTCCTGTTGACCCGAACGCCGAAATCGTAACGACCTGCGGCGGAACCGAGGCAATGATGGCCGCGATGATGACAATCTGCAATCCGGGCGACAAAGTCGCGATTTTCTCTCCGTTCTATGAAAACTACGGCGCGGACGCGATTCTTTCAGGCGCTGAGCCTATTTACATTCCGCTCGTGCCGCCTACGTACAAATTTGACGCGGACAGGCTTGAGGACGCGTTCAAGGCTGGCGCAAAGGCCTTGATTCTGTGCAATCCGTCGAATCCGTGCGGAAAAGTCTTTACGCAGGAGGAAATGGAAGAAATCGCCTCTCTCGCAAAAAAATACGACGCTTACGTTGTTACGGACGAGGTTTACGAGCACATAATTTATTCTCCGCACAAAATGGTTTACATGGCGGCTCTGCCTGGAATGAGGGAAAGAACTATAATCTGCGGCTCGCTTTCAAAGACATATTCAATCACAGGCTGGCGGCTCGGCTACACAATCGCTCCGGCCGAAATCACAGAAAGAATAAAGAAAGTCCACGATTTTCTGACCGTGGGCGCGGCGGCTCCGCTTCAGGAAGCTGTTGTTGTCGGCCTTAAATTCGGCCAGGAATATTACGACGACTTAAAAGCCAAATACACGCACAAGCGCGACCTTATGTGCAAAGGGCTCGACGAAATCGGCCTAAAGCACAATGTTCCTGAAGGCGCGTACTACATCATGATTGACTTTAAGGACTACATGAAAAAGCTCAATCTTACAAGCGACCTTGAATTCGCAGAAGTTCTGTGCCGCGACGTTGGAGTCGGAATGGTTCCGGGCTCAAGTTTCTTTAAGGAACCGGTGAACGATTATCTAAGAATCCATTTCGCAAAGAAAGATGAAACTTTGAACGCTGCCCTGGAGAAACTTTCCAAGATAAACCAAAAGCTTTAGTTTTTAAGGCCTAGCTTTATTGTCAATAATGGACGTTCTGTCCACCGAAACAAAAAAACAGATGTGTTCAAAAGTTTTAGCTGTTTGAACACATCTGTTATCAATCTTTTTCTTCCCTTTTTTAAGCCCGCGGAAAAGAAAAATTCTGCTGCGGGCTTTTTTTATTCGGTCTTGAAAATGCTCACAGTCTGCACGAGATTCTTTGCGTTCGCAGAAAGTTCCTCCGACATTGCGGCAAGCTGTTCGGAAGAGCTTGCGTTTTGCTGCACAACTGTGTCAAGCTGGATAATCGCCTGGCTTATCTGCTGCGCGCCTTTGTCCTGCTCGCTGCTCGCGGCCGCAATCTCTTCAATCAGCTCAGAAGTTTCCTGAATCGACGGGACAACATTGTTGATTTTTTCGCTGGCATCACGCGCCGTTTCAAGAGTTTCCGTAGAAAGATCTGTGATTTCTCCGGCGGCTTCCTGGCAACGCTCGGCAAGTTTTCTGACTTCGCCTGCGACAACCGCGAATCCTTTTCCTGCTTCTCCGGCGCGCGCCGCTTCAATCGCGGCATTCAGCGCAAGAAGATTCGTCTGTCCGGCAATCGCCTCAATCACCTGGATTTTGTCCGCAATTTTTGTAACAGCTTCAACAGCTTTGTTCACGGCGTTTCCAGTTTCATCGCTTTCAAGGCTTGTCTTTTCCGCAAGTTCTCCTGTTTTTCTTGCGTTCGCAGCGTTCTGCGCAATATTCGACGCCATCTGCTCCATTGTCGCCGACATTTCCTCGGAGGAAGCAGCCTGCTCGCTCGCGCCTGAAGAAATCGACTGGCTTGACGCGCTGATCTGGTCCGCGCCTTCGTTTACTTCTTTTGAAGCCGTCTTGACTTTTATGATAATTCCCTGCAAAAGCTCAATAAACGTGTTCACGCCGGAAGCAAGGCGCGCAAATTCATCGTTGCCTTTGACCGGAATTCTAAATGTAAGATCCGCGTTTCCAGAAGAAAGATTTTCTATCGCCTTAGTTGACTTAAGCAAAGGATTCAGCATTTTCAGATAAATCACAAAGACAAGGCAGACAAGAATTCCCACGGCGACAGTAAAAAGCACAATTCCAAGAACCGCCGTAATATTTTTTATAATCTCGCTTGAAATCTCAAGTTTTTTCGCGACAAAAAGCGTCGTCAAAAAATTTCCGTCCAAATCATAAAACGGCGAATAATAAGAAAGATATTCAATTCCGTCAATTTTGGCTAGAACCGCGAGTTTTTCGCCATTTTTGACTTTCTCGATTATAGAAATGTCGTCGATTTTCGAGCCCCGCATATTCGGCAAAGTTGTGTAAAGCCTTGTGTCGCCGTCAAAAACTGTCGCCTCGCATTCCGAATATTTAAAAAATTTTTTAAGGATTTCATCGCTAAGACATTTTTTCTTCATGACAGCCGCGCGGGTAATTTTTCCGTCTTCCTTAAGCGGAAAAGCCATAATCGAATAAAATCCGCCGTTCATGTAAACATAATTTTTCGGAGAAGAACCGGCGAGAGCTTTTTCAACCAAATCAGATTTTGGCGCAGTTCCATATTTTTCATCTGAAATCTGCCTTCCGTTCCTGTCAAAAACAACAACTGTGTCGATTTTCTTAATATTTATTGCGTTTTCCTGCAAAAGCTCAAGCGCGCCGTTTGAAAATCCGAAATTTTTGCATGTATATTCAAAATCAAGCTTAAATTCATAAGCCGCGTCTTCCAAGGATTTCATTGTCGCGTCAATTTCACTTGCAAGAACATTCATCTCGTCAACAACTTCCTCATGAAAATAACTGACAAGATTTTCCTTTATTTTTAGGCGGACAACTGTAAAAGTAATCAGCGCGTAAAGCAAAAGCCCGAATGCGACAACAACGCAGACAAAAACCGATGCCGAAGATTTTTTTCTTTTCATTTTTTGCTCCAAAATTTAAGATAAAATTAATTATACAAGGTAAATCTCTATAAGCAAAATAAAAATTTAAAAATCATCCGGGCGTTCCGGCTTCGCCGTCGGGCTATCCGCCGTTCCGCGCTAACCGCGCTTCATTCTCGTTCCGAGAACGCCTGCGGCGCGGCTACTATCCCTAACGCGTTTCAGCTTTTCTCACATTCCCTTACAAAATGCTCCGCGAACTCCGGGCACGACGCGTAGTAAAGATGCGCAAATCCCCACCAGTGGTTTTCTGATACAAATCCCGCCTCAAACTTTTTTCCGCCTAGAGGCTTCTCTTCTATTAAATCATCTCCGTTCTTTGTGCTGTCAAAATAATGGAACTCGTGTCCCTTTATCTTTCTGCCTTCACCGAGAAATTCCGCATTTTTCTCCTGAATTGAAACATAGCCGAACCGCACGAGTTTTCCGGTCCACCAGGTTTCCGCGTCAATAACGCCGGCCATTTCGTAGGATTTTCCGTCCCGCGTCCGCAAGGCTTTATGCAGATAGATAAATCCGCCGCATTCCGCAAGGCTCGGCGTTCCGCTTTCTATCGCTTTTTTTACGGACGCGCGCATTTTTTTGTTCTGCTCAAGTTTTTCCGCGAAAAGCTCAGGATAGCCGCCGCCAAGAATAATTCCGCTGATATTTTCAGGGAGATTTTCGTCGTGAAGCGGCGAAAAATAGACAATCTCCGCGCCGGATTTTTCCAAAAGCCTTAGGTTATCATCATAGTAAAAGCAGAACGCCTCGTCGCGCGCCACCGCGATTCTGATTTTTTTAGGCTGCCTGTTTTCGCAGTTTTCAGCTTTGCAGTTCTGAACATTCTTTTTACTGCGCTCCTCCACGGCTTCGTTTTCATCAGTGTTTTCAAGTTCTGGAGCGGCAGCGGCAATTTCAAAAAGCGCGTCCAAGTCAACAGTTTTCTCAAGTTTTTCCGCCGCTTTTTTTACGTTTTCTTCTATATTATTGATTTCTTCTGGCAGCTTGAGCCCAAGATAGCGGCTCTCGATTTTAAAATCCTTTATCTCCTGAAAGAATCCGAGCGCCTTTATGCTGAATTTTTTTTCAATTTCAGGCTTTAAGATGCCGAAAAGCGACGGAGAAATTCTGTTTAGAATCACTCCGCGGATAAGTTTTTCCGTGTCCATCGACAAAAAACCCGCGATTTCAGCAAGAACGCTCCGCGCCATTCCCTTGGTGTCAATCACAAGAACCACCGGCGCGGCCAAAGTTCTAGCCAGATCGTAAGTTGAAGCCTTGTCAGAAATTCCGCCCAGGCCGTCGTAAAGCCCCATCACGCCTTCGATTATTGAAATGCCGGCCGTGTTTTCCGCGCAGAAAAGCTTTTTTGTCTCCTGCTCGTCTGTAAAGAACAAGTCGAGATTTTTTGACGGAACCTTGAGGATTTTCTTGTGGAACATCGGGTCAATGTAGTCCGGCCCGCACTTGAACGCCGCGACTTTTTTTCCGCGCAATGAAAAAGCCTTCATTGCCGCGATTGAAATCAATGTTTTTCCGCTGCCGCTTTTGGGCGCGCTTATTACGACTCTCGGAAGATTCATTTTGATTTTTCCTCGTCATTGAACTTGAACGAGAAGATAAAAACTGGGTTGTTCGCCTTAAAAAGGTTGTTGCTTCCAATTTTTTCGGCTCGTGCTATAAAAAACTGCACAATCTCGTATTCTTTCAGCCCATATGATTTTATGATTTCTTCTATCGCCGCCGCGGATTCAAGTGTAACTGCGTTCATCACAACCCGGAGCCTTGGGTTTTTATTTCTTAAAACCGAGACGATTTCTTTTAAATGACCGCCGCTTCCTCCGATGAACGCGTGCGTTGGAGACGGAAGATTTTCAAGAACGGCAGGAGCCTCGCCATGCGCCACTTTTATGTTTTCAAGACCGAACTTTTGCGCGTTCTTTCTTGTAAGCTCCACGGCCTCAGGATTTGAGTCAAGTGCGAACACTTTTATTTTTTTTGAAAGCCGCGCGATTTCCACTGAAACGGAGCCGGTTCCGCAGCCGATGTCATAGACGACAGAATTTTCTGAAAGGCGCAGCTTGCAAACCGAAGCCGCCCGCACCTCCTCTTTTGTCATCGGAACTTTTCCGCGGATAAACTCCTCGTCCTTAATTCCCGGCGTTATGATTCTGTCTCCCATTTTTATTCTCCTGCGCTCAATATAAATCCTGAGTAAAGCCCCGGCTTTTTAATTTTATCACATTCAGTAGGAAGAAGACTGATAATTTCTTCATCGCTGTACGAAAGGTTAAAGCCAAGAATAATCTTAAAACTGTTTCCATCCTGTCTATTATTTTTTACAGATTCAACAATCTCGCTGATTTTTCTTACGTCTTCTGCGCCTGATGTCAAAAAGAAAATCCTGCTCTTTTCTGTAAAATTTTTAAGCGCGTTTATCATCTCGCCTCTCCAGATTTTCTCATCAACTCCGTGCGCCGAAATGATTTTTGCGTTTTCATAGCTGACTCCAGCTTTCGCGCTTAAATACGAAAGAGAGGAAATTCCCGGCAGAATTTTTACTTTTGCGTTCTTAAGATTTTTTAGCTCCTTTTGTAGCTTTGAAGCTCCGCTGAAAAATCCCGTGTCGCCAGAAAAAAGCACCGCCGCGTTAAGCTCGTCCGAAACGCTTTCGTCGCAGGCCTTTTCTAAAAGTGGAATTATGTCCTTTGCAAGATAGAAGGGAAATTTCTGCGCAAAAGTTTCAACGTTCTCAATCATTCTTGGCGCGCCGAAGATAAAGTCGGCATTCTGAACCGCATCTTCCACTTCCCGTGTCTGGTTTTTCGGGTTTCCCATTCCGATTCCGCAGAGGAAAACATTCAGCTTGCATGGAAATGCGATTTTCTGTTTCAAGATTACGCCGAGTTTTTCCAAAGTTTCGCGCACAGAAGATGTTGTAATGTAATTTCTCTCGCCGGTCTTTTTCTTCGACTCAGCTTCCACTGCCCGGCTCTCCGCTTTCTTTATGACGAAGCATTTTATTCCGCATTCTTTCGCCGCCTCGATTTTCTCGTCGGTTCCGCCGGCGCGTCCGCTTTCTTTTGTAACGAGCAGAGAAATCTTAAAATCCTGAATCTGGACCGCGTTCATTTTTTGAGAGAATGGCCCCTGCATCGCGATTATCTGCGAGCCTTCAAGTCCGTTTTCCGCGCAGATTCTTATGCTTTCCTCCGACGGCAGGACGCGCGCGACAAGATGTTTCCTCACTCTTTCGTTCCGGCAGAAAATGTGCAGGTCCTTGCTTCCAGTCGTAAGAAGGATTCTTGCCTCCGAATTTTTTTTGATGAAATCTTCAAGCGCAGTTTCACATTCGTCTGCGCCCGAAAAATACTCAAGATTTTTTTCTTCTATATGATTTAGATTTCTTTCAAGCCGGATTACGTTTGTCTTGCCGCAAAAACTTTCTTTTATATTCTTTGTGACTTCCGTCGCGAAAGGATGTGTCGCGTCAACAACCGCCGAATATCCGCCCGCCTCCGAAAGGCTTTTCATATGATTTTTGTCGAGCCGGCCTGTCTTTATTTGAATCAAGCCCAGCTCATTCTTTGTAAGCGCGGAATTCTCGACAACCTGCTCTCCGTACTCAGTCGCGACGCAAAGCTCGCATGAGATTTTGCATCTCGCGAGAACTTCTGCAATCTGGCGGCCTTCGGTTGTTCCGCCGAAAATTAAAACCGGGCATTTTCCACTCATATTTTGTACCCGCGTTTTGTGATTATAAAGTTCTCAAAGATTTCCGACTGCGAGTTTCCGATAAAAACAGTCGTGAACATGTCTACTTTTCTATTCATCAGTTCGCCGAGCGTGCACACTTCGGCCCTTGTTCCGTCACGGCCAATGTTCTCCACGTAGCCGCACGCGCGGCCAGTGCTCGCTCCGGCTTCTATCATAATTCCGCACGCTTTTTTTAAGTAGTCGGCGCGCTTGCGGCTTGAAGGATTGTAGAGAGCGACAGCGAAGTCGCCGAGGACCGCCGCGCGCAGGCGCTTTTCAATCTGCTCCCACGGAGTAAGAAGGTCGCTCAGGCTGATGACGCAGTAGTCGTGGTTCAAGGGCGCGCCCAGGACCGCAGCTCCTGAGTTCGCCGCCGTAATTCCAGGAACTACGCGAAGCGCGACATTTTTGTAATTAGGATTGTTTTTTTTAAGCTCGAACATCGGAGCCGCCATTCCGTAAACTCCAGCGTCGCCGGAGCAGATAAGCGCGACTTTTTTTCCGGAAAGAGCAAGCTCAAAGCACATCTTGCACCGCTCTATTTCCTGCCTCATCGGAGTTGACTTAAATTCCTTGCCGGGAAAGCTATTTTTTACAAGCTCGACATAAGTTGTGTAGCCGACAATCACGTCCGAGCTTTTAAGAACGGAAACCGCCTCGCCTGTCATCATCTCGATTTTTCCAGGCCCGATTCCGACTATGTAAATCTGCATTTTCTTCTCCATTTTTTCCGTCATGGATTGAGGATAATAAATCCTACCACGTTTTTATTTCAGGAATTTTCCGCGCCACAGCGAGCGTCATTCCGTCCGCGGAAGTTTTTTTGAGCAGAAGCTTTCCGCCGCCAGACGCAAGAGCCGCCGCGCGCTCGCACACGTTTGAAACTCCGGTGATTTTCTGCACAAAGCCAGATTCTGAAAAATCACCGTCCGCCGCTTTAAGCTCCTCCGCCGTAAAGGTAAGGAACGGAACATTGAAAAACTGCGCCAAAGTTAAAAGCCCCATCTCGTTTTTCTTGATGTCGATTGACGAAAATGATGCGATTTCTTCTATATTAAAGTGATTTTCTGAAAAAGTCCGCAAAAGAAAATTTTTGAGCTCCTCAAAAGTCTTACCTTTTTTGCAGCCCGCGCCGACGCACAAAGTTTTAGAAGCAAGAAAAAGGCGGCTGTCGGACTCGATTTTAAGTTTCTCCGCGCAACAAACCACTATGTCGGCGTTTTCTTCCGCCAAGGCAATCTCAACATTTTCCGGCGGATTTTTTTTCATCTCCCCGCCTATTTTTATTTCCGGACTAACCCAAATCCTTAGCTTTTCACCGCCAAGGATTTTTTCCGAGACCTTTTTGATTGCGTTTCTGTTTAGGATTTTAAGCTGGTTTCTCCGCGCGAAAACATCTGCGGCGAACTTTTTTTCAACGTCGGTCGCGGTCGTGATTACAGGAAGTGCGCCCACTTTCTTTGCGATAAGCAAGGCAATCTCGTTCGCGCCGCCAAAGTGCCCGGAAAGAATCGGAACCACAAACTTGCCGCGCTCGTCGATCACAAGCACCGGAGAATCAGAAAGCTTGTCGCGCACAAAAGGCGCAACCGTCCGCACAGCGATTCCAGCCGCGCCCACAAACACAAGCGGAAGCCGCTTAAAAAATCCGTCGCGCGCCCACTCTTCAAGGCTTTCCTCCTTTTGCCTAGGAATCCAGATGTGCGTTCCAAGTTTTTGCGTCAGAAGATTTTGGATTTTCTTTCCTTCATCTGTGAACGAGACGATTTTAAGAATCATATTAAAATACTCTCCGCAATTTTTTGCGCGTTTGTAAATCCAAATGACGTTCGTTATAAGCGCAAAAATATCTATCGTTATATAGCATATAACGTGCATGTTATCCAAGAGATGCCAAAACATAAATCAAAGGATTTTTCACTTTCTCTTCCTGAACTCCGTCTCGAAATCCGGCGCGTAAAGGCGGCTTTTTGCGTAGGCGGAATGTGTGATTGCGTCTCCGACTAGAATCACCGCGGTTTTGGTGATTCCGTGCTCTTTTGCAGTCCGGGCCAGAGTTCCGACTGTGCAGATGTATTTTTCTTCGTCCTGCCATGTCGCCTTGTAGACGATTGCCGCCGGAGTTTCTTCTGAGTATCCGCCTTTTATAAGCTCGGCTGAAAGTTTTTCTGTAAGGCCCGCGCTAAGGTACACCGCCATTGAAGCGTGGTGTGCGGCAAGCGACGCAATTTTTTCGCTTTGGGGAACTGAAGTTTTTCCTTCCATTCTTGTGATGATTAAAGTCTGCGAAACTTCAGGCAGCGTGAACTCAAGGTTCAGACCCGCGGCGGCTCCAAAGCATGCGCTAACTCCGGGCACGCTTTCGTACTTGATTTTTTTCGCGTCAAGGGCGTCCATCTGCTCGCGGACAGCTCCGTAAATGCTCGGCTCGCCGGTATGGAGCCGCACAGTCATCTTGCCTTCGCTTTCCGCTTTGTAGATAACGGCGAGAACTTCGTCGAGCGTCATTTTCGCGCTGTTGTGGATTTCAGTTCCCTGACGGCAGTAATCTAAAAGCTTAGGATTCACGAGCGAGCCTGCGTAAATCACGACGTCGGCTTTTTTAAGAAGATTCATTCCGCGCACAGTGATTAAGTCTTCGGCTCCCGGCCCCGCTCCTACAAAGTAAACCATTTTTTTCACCTCGCCTCTTCAAGAATTTTAACTGCGTTTGCGCTTTTTGCAAGCAGCCCGAACTCGTTGCAGAAAACAATGCACGCGGTTTCAAGCCTTCCTGCGGCGCGTTTTTCAAGGAAGAACATAATTCTTTCCATCAAATAGTCCATTGATTTTTGAAAAAGTGTCGGCTGGGCAATGTCGGGGCTGCATTGGATTGCTTCGCTTCGCTCGCAATGACGAGGATTGCGTTCGCAATGACGTTGAGCGGATTTGCGTTCGTCATGATTAGAAGTGCTCTCGCAATGGCGGAGCGATTCATCCTCTTCTTTGATTTTTCTGATTCCTTCCTCGGTGGAAACGCAGTCCAAAATCGCGCGCGCGGTTTCTATCGTACAGCCGGATTTTATCGCCGCTGCGGCTAGAAGCTCCATCCGGCAGTCGCCTTCGCGCGAATGCGTGTTCATAATTCCGCCGGAAAGTTTCACTAGCTTTCCGATATGGCCGATTAAGAGCATTTTCTCGAACCCAGCTTCGGCCGCCATGTCAACTGTGTCGCCGATAAAGTTTGAGCATTTGACGGCTTTGTCAAGATCGAATCCGAAAGTGTTTTTCATAAAATCAAGGCCGTAGTTTCCGGGCGCGACAACTGCGGCTTTCTGACCGAGCGCTTTCTGCTGCCGGAGCTCGACTAGGATTGTGTCTTTTAGCGCCTGGCTGCTCATCGGCTCGACAATTCCGCTTGTGCCGAGAATGGAGATTCCGCCCACAATTCCAAGCCGCGGATTAAAAGTTTTTTTGGCAAGCCCCTCGCCTTCCGGAACTGAAATTTCGACTTCAATCGTTCCGTTAAAATCGCAGACGCGGCAGACTTCAAGGACTTCTTTTTCTATCATCTCGCGCGGAACGTGGTTTATTGCCTCGCTGCCGACTTTCTGGTCAAGGCCCGGCTTTGTGACCTTTCCGACGCCCTGCCCGCCTTTTATGATGACGCTGGGGCGGGATTGCTTCGCTTGCGCTCGCAATGACGGGGAATCTATGAATCTTACTGTGGAGACAATGTGCGCGCCGGTCGTGATGTCAGGGTCGTCGCCTCCGTCTTTTACAACGGCGCAGCTTACTTTGTTCTCATCGCGCTTTATATCGACAATCTCAGCCTTAAAGTCAATTCCTTTCGGCGTTGTGATTGTGATTTCCTTTTTCTCTTTTCCAGTCAGAAGCATAAAGGCCGCAGCCTTGCTTCCAGCCGCGGCGCAGCTTCCGGTTGTAAATCCGAATTTCATTTTCTATAATTATATAGAAAACTTTAATTTTTTACATATTTTGTGATATAATCGTCCGTATGTCCCAGCCTTCTTTTTTCATCGCAGAGGATCACTCGCTAACAAATCTTGGAGTAAGAGAATTTCTTTCATCAAAAGGATTTATATGCCGCGGAAACGCGAAGGCAAAATCCGAGACACTTGAGAAACTTTCTGAGCTTGCAGAGTCAGGCCAGCTTCCTGAAATTCTGATTCTAGATTTGTTTTTGAACGGAGAAAGCGGGCTTGAGCTTATAAAGGAAATTTCAAAGCGTTATCCGGAAATAAAGATAATTGTGTATTCAATGTACGAGAACGCAGGCATTGTCGCCCTTGCCCTTGAGTACGGAGCGAAAGGATATGTCTGCAAGAGCAGCGAGGAAAAGGAGCTTTTTACCGCGATAAAGCGAGTTTCAGAAGGCGAAAGCTATATCCAGTCCGCGCTTGTGCAGCCGCTAATCGTCTACCACAGCCTGCTTGAAAGCTTTACAAAGAAAGAGGCCGCCGTCATCAAAAAAGCTGTTGAAAGCAAGCCGAACGAGCTTATTGCAAAGGAGCTTTCGATTTCGGTGCGGACGGTTGAAAATTATCTTTCAAGAATCTACGAGAAAACAGGCTGCCAAAGCCGCTCTGACCTTGCCAAGAAATTTGGCGGGGGGGGGGTACGTTTGAATAGTAAATTAAATGCCGCCAGGAGCCACAGCTGATTTCCAAAGTAAAATCTGCAGGAGCTTTTAGATATAAATCAGCAATCAAGATTATAAAACCTATGAACCGAAAAATAAAAATCATACTTATATGCGCCGCAGCACTTGCCTTGAATCTTATCTCAGTCATTTTCCGCATCTGGCTGCATCTGCCGCTTTTTTTAGATACAATTTTCTCAGTCGCTGTAACTTTCTGGTGCGGGCTTGTTCCCGGCCTTGCCGTTTCTGTGCTTTTCAATCTGTTATATCCTTTTGTGATTCATTTTCTTATGGGGAATGAATTTGTTATCTCCTCAATGCTTTATGCGTTTTGCGGAGCCGGAATAATATTGATAACATGGGCAATCGGGCATAACAAGGAAAATTTTAAAATCAGCGTTTCGATAACGGCGCTGTATCTTGTCTTGATTTCAATTTTAAGCTCATTGTGCACAACTTTTATCGGAAGCATTTTTGACACGCTGCGCTGGCAGGATTCTGACTTTAGCCTTTTTCTAAGGCCGTTTGCCGAGGCTTTCGCAGACCAGAGATTCAATCTGTGGATTTCATGCCTCCTCGCGCAGATTCCAATCTCAATCACAGACCGTACGATAACAACATTCGCAGGCTACGGAGTCTACAAAATCTGCGCGCATTTTCTAGGGGAGGATTTTACTAAATGATGAGCACGCAGGAGGAAATTGAGAGGCTCGGCCAGATAATCCACAGCTACACGACATTTTTTCTCGCTTTCGATCTGATTATCTTTATCGCCGTAATAGCAGCGATTATCCTTGCAATCAATTTCCTAAAGTCAAAGAAACGTTTTGAAAAGACGAGCGAATATCTGCGCGCGGCAATAAAAGGCCAGGAAGACGAGCGCGCAAAAATCGCGCGGGAGCTGCATGACACTGTCGCCCAGGACTTGCGCTACTGCACGAATCTTTCCGAGCGTCTAATGGATTCAAGCTCTTTGGCTCCAAAAGACAAAGAGACACTTGAAAATCTCCATTCGGTTCTGAAAAAGTCGCTTTTCCAGGTGCGCGCCATGAGCGGGAATCTTGTTCCGCCGGACATCACAAAAAACGACCTTGCAACAAGCCTTATGAACTTGTGCCAGTCGATGAACGGACAGGCCGGAGAAAACGGAGCGAAAGTTGAAATCAGACTTGTTGAAGACGGCGAGATTGACACTTCGTTTTTGAGCGAGGAAGCGAAGCTGAACCTTTACAGAATCACGCAGGAATCTTTGATGAACGTGCTGAAGCACGCAGAGGCGAGCGAAGCGATAATTTTGATAAGAAACGCGCTTGAAAACGAGGCTGAGGGAATCTATATTTTTATTTCTGACGACGGCAAGGGATTCGACACAGAAAAACCGGTTCCACAGGGGCATTTCGGCCTTGCAGGAATGGAGGAGCGCGCCCGGCTGATTGGAGCCAAGCTAAAGATTACTTCCGCGCCGGATGAAGGAACGCAGGTTGCAGTAAGCCTTTCTAAAAAAAACAATTCAGACTGTGCGTAAGCGCATAGATTTTAATGAGAAAAGTCATAAATCATAAAGAACCGCGTTGCAGATTGCGGCGGCGATGTTGCTTCCGCCTTTTCGTCCGCGGTTCACGATGTGTGGAACATTCGTTTTTAGAATCAGCTCCTTGGCCGCCACAACGTTCACAAAGCCGACCGGAACTCCGATTATGAAATCCGGAATGTACTCGCCGCTTTGAATCATCTCGTAGAGCGTAACTAAAGCCGTGGGCGCGTTCCCGACCGCGAAAATCAGCTTTTTTCCGCTCCGCCCTATTTCCGCCGCTTTTTCCATGCTCACCGACGCGCGCGTAATCCGCCGCTTTTTTGCCTCCACCGCGACATCTTCGTCCGACATAAAGCAATGAACCTGGCCTCCGAACCTTGTGAGAGTTTTCGCGCTTATTCCGGCCTTCGCCATGTTCGTGTCCGTGATTATATCAGCTCCGTTTTTAATCAAGCCCTTTGCAATTTGAACCGCGTCCTCTGAGAAAGCCAGAGTCTCCGCGTAGTCAAAGTCCGCGCTCGTGTGGATTGCCCTCATCGTCACTTTTTTCTCGTTTTCGGGCAGCACGATTTTTCGCGCCTCAAGCTCGCTGGCGATAATCTCAAAGCTCCGCCTCTCGATTTCAGACGGAAGCACGTATTCAATTTCTTCAAGCGTTTTATGCGACGAGTTTTGCATGGTTTTAATATATCCTCGCGCCTTTAATTTTTCAAGTTTTTCCGCGTGCGTTGCGCATAGTCGATTTACATTGCGCGCGCATACTGATTCTTTGGAAAAGGCGTTTCCATTAGAAAAAATCACAGGCTTAAGCCAGAGTGTCTTGAAACTTAGCTTGCAAAGGCGGCCGCGTACTTTGAAAGAAAATAAACAAGCCGCCTGTTCTCCCGCCGCGTCCTGACTGCGATTCTGTAGAATCCCTCGCCCAGCCCTTTGTAGTCGGAGCAGGCGCGGATCAAGATTTTTCTTGCAAGGAGGAAAGATTTTAAATCTGCCTGGCGGAAATCCTTGAAAAGAATATAATTCGCGCCGGACGGGAAGACTTTGAATCCGAGCGAGGAAAGTTTTTCTGAAAGATATTTTCTTTCACGCGAAATAATCTTGAGAGACTTTGCAAGATATTTCTCTTCGCCAAGACAGGCAACTCCGGCTTCCTCCGCAAGAACCGAGACGTTCCATTCTGGAAGCTGGACTTTGATTTTTCGCGCGGTTTCTTCTGACGAAACGCAGTAGCCGAGCCGGATTCCAGGAACAGCGAAAGTTTTTGTGAACGCGCGCAGAACCGCAACCTTCTGATATTTATGATTCTTCAAAAACGGAAGAAAAGAAAAATCCGCGGCCTTTCCTGTAAGCTCCATAAAGCACTCGTCGATTAAAAGATTTGCATCTGAAGATCCGCAGGCGTCGGCGATTTCTTTAATCAGAACTCGCGGAACGAGCCTTCCGTTCGGGTTGTTCGGATTTGTGATTATTACAGTGTCGTATTTTTTAGACAGGATTGCAAGCTTTAGGGATTCAATTCCGCTTTTATCGAGTTCAAAGCCGTTTTCTTCATTTAGATAAAAATAGCTTATTTTTGCGCCAGCCGAACTCAGCGCAGAGACATACCCTGAAAACGACGGGGCTAAAAGAAGCGCGCTTTTTGTTTTCGCCGCACGCACAAACGCGCATATAAGCTCGCTTGCGCCGTTGCCAAAGTTAAGGCAGTTTTCCTCAACTGAAAGTTTTTCGGCGAGCATTTTCTTTAGCCGCGCGCAGTTCATGTCCGGATAATGAACCGCGTTTTTTACTGATTTTTTCAGCGCGGACTTTACCCTGCGCGGAATTCCTTTGGGATTCACGTTCACAGAGAAATCATATTTTACTTTGTTCTGATAAATGTCGCCGCCGTGCATTATTTTATACATCTTGATAGTGTTTGCGTCATTTCGGCAGACTTAATGCCAGCGTTGCTGCCAATGCAATAATCATGCAGAAAACCGCTTCCGCGAGAAATGACGATGCGTAAAGGAGTCTGTCCGCCCTCTTTATGTCCGCGTGCTCAATCCGCCTTGAATCATCGCCCAAAAACGGCTTTTGTTCAAGTTTGCCTTCATAATATGCAGGACCTGCTAGCCGGATGCCGAGCGCGCCTGCCATTGCGCTTTCTGTCTGGGCGGAGTTGGGGCTTTCGTGCTTAAAGCGGTCGCGCCTGAAAATCCGCCAGGCATTTTTTGCGGAAAAATCTTTGCCAAGAAAATTGCACGAAAAAATCATAAGAAGCGCGCAGAGCCTGGACGGAACAAAGTTCACAGCGTCGTCGAGTTTTGCCGCCGCCCGCCCGAAGTCAATAAAACGCGCGTTCTTGTAGCCAATCATCGAGTCCATTGTGTTCACGCACTTGTAGAAAAAACCGAGAACCGGCCCGCCGAGCGCAAGAAAAAGCATGGGCGCAAGAACTCCGTCGCTTGCGTTCTCGGCGACAGTTTCCACGGCGGCCTTGGTAACGCCCTCGTCAGTCAGATTCTTGGTGTCGCGCCCCACAATCATGGAGACAGCCTTGCGCGCGTCAAAAATAGTTCCTCTCTCCAGCGCATAGTAGACTTTCATGCTTTCAGTTTTGAGCGACTTTAACGCGAGCAGAAAATACGTTAGAACCGCTTCCAGAACGCAGCCAAGAAAACCGGAAATCTTGTAGCCCGCAAAAAGAAGAGCGAACGAAAGAATCATAAAAAGCAAGCAGACAAGAATAACGGTAAGAACTCCGCGGCGACGAGTTTTCTGATGAGATTGCTTCGCTTTGCTCGCAATGACGACGCAATTCAGTTTTTTTTCAAGGAAGCTGATGAAATTTCCAATCAGGCAGACAGGATGGAATCTCCAGTGCGGATCGCCTAGAATCAAGTCGAGGATGAAGCCAAGAAAGAACGCGGCAAGATGATAAAAAAGAAGCGCGCTAAAATTCATAAGACAAAACTTCTCCGTTTGCAATCTGAAAATCATAAAAGTTTTTTTTAGTCAGACTCGACATCACCGCCATTATTGTGCCTCCGTGAACAACGGCGGAAACAAGCACGTCTTTTTCGCCGCATCCCGATTTTTCGCAATAGCGCGCGATTTCTTCTGTCATTTTATTGAATCCTCGCATTGTACGGCGCACAAAATCCGCTCTGCCCTCGCCGCCTGGAAAAGGAATTTCGCCGCCGCTTTCCAGCCATTTTTGATACTCAGGATTGTCTTTTAGCTCGCCGTAATTTTTGCCTTCAAACGCGCCGAAATCCATTTCGCGAAAATCTTCTATTATAACTGGCTTTTTTTGAGGATAAATTAGCGAGCAGGTTTCAAGGCAGCGCTTCATCGGGCTTGAAAAAACAATGCCGGCGGCAGGATATTTTTTTCCGAGAATGTTTTTTTTGATTTGCAGAATTCCACTTTCGCACAAAGATTCGTCAGTTTTGCCGATGTAGCGTTTCTCAAGATTTCCGTTCGTCGTGCCGTGCCGGATAAATGTTATTTTCATTTTATTCTCTCCGATTTGCTAAAATCTTTCTGCTTTGCTTGCATTGCGTTAGGCTATGAAGCGCCGCCGCAGGCGTTCCGGAGCGAGCGCAGCGAGCATAGGAATGAAGCGACAGCGGAAGCGCGGAACAGCCGACCTGCCGAATGGCAGGGAACGCCCGGAATTTTATTTTTCATTTTATTCTCTGCGGAAGGCCACAAATGATTCTTTCGACTTTGCCCGCTTTTTGTGCGAGATGGACTAGAAGATGGCCGCAGAAGTCGCGCCAGAGCCGGTCAGTTTTGTCAATCGGCACGATTCCGCTTCCGATTTCGCAGGATATGATTTTTATCTCCGGATTTTTTCCGATGATGGAAAAAACTTGCGATGTGATTTTGTCCTGGCTCTCATTTTTTTCAAGCAAAGTTTTGATTGTCAGATGGAAATCGTTCCAGATTGCGTCTTGATTTTCGAGCGCGCAGAGTTTTCCAAAGTCGTCTTTTCCGTAGATTTCAATTTTTCTTCCATTATAAAGCGACTTTACGTAGCCAAGTTTTCCCTGGAACGCGCCGCCGATATAAAGTTCCATTTTACTCTCCTAAAAAGCATTGCTTTTGTACGCACATTGTTTTATATTTTATTATATGTCAAATAAAACTGCAAATCTTTATGCAAGAATCGAACCTGAAACAAAATCTGCGGCCGAGTCAATTCTCGAAACGCTTGGAATTCCTGTTTCAACTGCAATCAATATGTTCTACAAACAAATTATATTGAACAAAGGACTTCCTTTCAGCCTTAAAATTCCTTCAAAAAATCTTGTCAATTTATCTGAAATCACAGAGGAGCAGTTCAACAACGAGATGGAAAAAGGCTATCAGAGCATGCTTCATGATGAAGGAATTTCCGTGGATGAAGCATTTGCTTCAATAAAAAGGAGTTGATTTGAGCTACAATGTAAAAATTCTTCCTCCAGCCGTTGATGATATTCAAGAAATTTACAACTACATTGCATATGAACTAAAATCCGTGATAAATGCAGAGCGAACAATCTCAAAAATCAGAAATGAAATTGAAAATCTCAGCTCTTTTCCGAACTCATTTAGATTATATCCGAACGAACCATGGCATACGCGTGGATTAAGATTTATGCCTGCCGCAAACTATCTTGTGTTTTTTATTGTTGACGATGAAAAATCAGAAGTAAACGTGCTTAGAATTCTTTACGGACGGATGGATTTTACAAAAGTCTGGAAATAATTTCGCAAACTGAAACTGCAACCACGCACAAAAGCTCCGAGACGCAGACAAAAAATCCCGCGATGTCGCCCGTGATTCCGCCGAAGTTTTTTTTCGCGGTGAATATTGTCACGGCAGAAGAAACGGCAAGAGCGAGGAAAACTGTTAACGGGATTGCTTCGCTTCGCTCGCAATGACGGTGAAGTTGCTCGTAAGAAAGGAAAAATTGTTCGCAATGACGGACACAAAAAATCATGAAACCTGAGAAAACCACGAATTCTAAAATCAAGATGATAACGACGTTTTTCTTTGATGAATTTTCAGACTCGGTTTTCGCCATTCCGTCTTTTTTGGCTTTTGGAAGAAGTAGAACTCCGAGCGCGCTTAAAATCCTGGAGAAAACAAACGGAAAGCATACGCAGATTAACGCGGAAAAAGACTTGATTTCCGAGCCGAATCCGAGCAGAAGCAGAAAATAAACCGCCGCGCCGATTACCGAGAACGCGCCGATGTGCGGGTCTTTCAAAATCTCAAGTTTTTTTTCTTTCGGCGCATAGGAGCAAAGCGCGTCAGTTGTGTCCATAAATCCGTCAAAATGAATTCCGCCGGTCACAAGAAACGGGAGCGCGGCCGCGGCGCAAAGATAAAGGAGCGCGCCGAATCCGAGCTTTATCTGCAAAACTTTCAGCAGGAACTCAAAAACGCCGATTAAAACGCCGACAAACGGAAAAAACACAAAATGATATTTCATGTCGCTTGAATTCCATGCAAAGCGCGGCATCGGGACTTTTGAGTAAAGCGAAAAAGCGACGATAAAAGATTTTATGATTTGCTTTATGAAGTTCATTTTTCTTCTTTTGATTTTTGCACAATTCAGGACGAGAATCAACTTGCGGATGAAAAACCGTCCAAAATATGGTATGATTTCCTTTCGAGAATTTTATGCCGATGAAAGAAAAACAGCGCGCCGGACGGAACAGAACTTTGACGGTTAAGCCTGAAGAAATTGAAAATCTAAAGACTAAAATCACAACGTTGCAGGAACTCAGGGAGTCAGGGGATTTTGTGGACAAAACGATAAACGGCGACTTGCTGGAAGTTCTGCCGCTCCTCCCCGACTCTTTCGCCGACTTGATTATAATCGATCCGCCGTACAATCTTTCAAAAAACTTTAACGGGCTTTCTTTCAATGCGATGGCGGACGAAAAATATGATGAATATCTTGACTCGTGGCTTGGAAAAGTTTGCGAAAAACTAAAGCCGGACGGAAGCCTTTATCTTTGCGGCGACTGGAAATGCACGTCGAGCCTTCAGCGCGCGCTCGAAAAAAATCTTACCGTCATGAACAGAATCACCTGGCAGCGGGAAAAAGGACGCGGCGCGAAAGCAAACTGGAAAAACGGAATGGAAGACATTTGGTTCGCGGTTAAAAATTCGAATCATTATTATTTTGATGTTGAAGCCGTCAAGATGAAAAGAAAAGTCCTTGCGCCGTACAAAATTGACGGAAAGCCAAAAGACTGGGACGAAAGCGCGGAAGGAAATTTCAGGATTACATATCCGTCGAACTTCTGGGACGATATTTCAGTTCCTTTCTGGTCGATGAGCGAGAACACAGACCATCCGACGCAAAAGCCCGAGAAACTTTACGCGAAACTGATTTTAGCATCGTGCGCTCCGGGCGGGATTGTCTTTGACCCGTTCTTAGGCAGCGGAACTTCGAGCGTCGTCGCAAAAAAACTCGGCCGCCGTTTCTGCGGAATCGAGCTGAACGAGGAATACTGTCTCTGGGCCGCCAAGCGTCTTGTGCGCGCAGAAACCGACAAGGAAATCCAGGGCTACAAGGACGGCGTTTTCTGGGAACGGAACAGCGGGAAATAAAGAGGAACATAAATGAAGCAATATGAAGCAGTAATTCAAACTTTGGAAAAACTTGGCGGAGCAGCAACTTTGGGCCAGCTAAATCAGGAAGTCTTTAAAATTAAAGATTGTGAATGGAAATCAAAAACTCCTTTTGCTTCAATCCGCCGCATAGTTCAAGAAAATAATGAAATTTATAAAATTAAGCCTGGGCTTTGGGCATTAAAATCTCATCAAAAAGAACTTGAAGCAAGAGGAATTATTGCAGAAACTGAGAAAAATAAAAATTCCAAGATTGTTCAGGAATTCACACATTCATATTATCAGGGACTTTTATTGATGATTGGAAATATGAGAAATTTTCAAACTTATGCTCCAAATCAAGACAAAGGTAAAATGTTTTTGAATGAGAAACTTGGCGATTTGCGGACTTTGAAAACTTTTCCAAAATTTTCATATCAAAATTTTATAGATGAAAGCATAACGATTGATGTTTCCTGGTTCAATGAACGGAATATGCCTTCAAGATTCTTTGAAGTTGAACATTCTACAGATATTCAAAATTCATTGAGAAAGTTTTTCGATTTACAGGATTTTTATGTACAGATGTTTATTGTCGCAGATGAAAAACGTCACGCTGAATACGATAAAAAACTCAATTTTCCCATGTTCAACAAAATTCGAAAAGAAAAGCGCGTAACATTTTTAAGTTATGACACAGTTGAAAAAATGTACAGAATAGAAATTGAAAAACAATCTCTGCCGGTAATTTTTTAATTGATTAAAATCCAAATCCGATCAATATTTGAATTATGAAGAATTTTAAAGTCACAATTGAAGAAACCGTCGTAGAAACATTTGATTTTGAAATACCAGATGATGTAGATATTTACAATTTTGTCAGAGAGAATTATTACAACTGTAAAATTGTGCTTGAACCTGGCGAGTGCATATTTCGGCAGATGAAAATTCATAATTTGAATGATGATACATATACAGAATGGAAAGAATTTTAAAAAGCGTTAGGCTATGAAGCACTTGTATTTTTAACCGCCGTTTTCTTGGCATTGAAAAAGAAACTGAATTCCTTGAACTTTCAAAACATCGCCGTGAAGAAATTGAAAATCCTCTTGCTAAACATGAATACAAAAAGCGGATTTCAAAGTATTCCGATAAGCTGTTAAAAAACATTTTAGAGCTTCATGAAAATGAGCCATATTTCGGCGTTGACCTGCCGTTCTAAATTCTCTATTTCACCCGCACTTCAATTCCGGCGACAATTTCGCTCACTTTGTCGGCGCGCCGGGCGGCGAAAGCGTTCACGGCGGCGAGCGCTTTCTGGTATTCTTGCGTGGTTTCGTCGTATTCAATTCCGTCATCAAAAACGTTGTTCGAGACAATCACGATGTTGCCAGCAACGGAAAAAAGTTTTTCAAGTCCGGCTTCGATTTTCCGCACGACTTTTTCTGATTCAACTATTTCTCCGTTTTCTAAGAACATTTCATTTGCGACAAGGTTTGAAAGACATTCAAGAAGAACGTATGCGTTTGAATTGCTTGCTTTTTTTATGAGATTGCTTCGCTGCGCTCTTAATGGAGAGGATTTTTCTTTCAATGAAGATGAAATAAATTCCGCCGCGTTCTCAAGATTATCGCTTGCTTCAACCGTGATGAAATTCTTTTTTGCGCGGAGATTTCTGTGGCGCGCGACTTTCCGCCGTGCCTCGTCGTCGCGGACTTTCATTGTGGCTATGTAAAAAAGATTGCTTCGCTGCGCTCGCAATGACGATAAGCATACGCGCGATGACGGAAAATGCGCTTGCGATGTCGGAAATTCTGGACACGCTGACGAAGATTTTGCCTGCAATGATGTTATTTCATTTTCCGCGAACTCTGATTTTCCGCTGCCGCTTCCGCCGTAGACAAGCTCAATCATAACGTCTGTACTGCGCCACGCCGGACTCTTCAAACGGGACGCATTTATTGTAAACTGCGAGCGCGCTTTTTATTATGTCAATCATCAGAACAGCCCCGGTTCCTTCGCCCAGGGCCATATTAGCGTCAAGAACCGGCTCAAGCCCAAGTTTTTCCGCAGTTTTTACGGCAAGCGGCTCGCGGCTTTTGTGGGAAGGAATCAGATAGTCAGACGTTCCTTTCTCAAGCTCCTCAGCTACCAGGGCCGCCGTCAGGCTGATTGCGCCGTCAAGCACGACCGGAATCTTGTATTTTTTCGCGCCAAGATAAACGCCTGCAAGCCCGGCGATGTCAAATCCGCCCACGGTCTGCAAAATCTCAAAAGCGGACTTTTCATAAAGCGAATTTTTTTCGATTGCTGATTTTATGACGGCGATTTTTTTCTTGAGCCGCGCGTCGTCAAGCCCGGCTCCGCGTCCTGTAACTTCTTCAGGCGCGCATTTTAAGATTGAGGAAGCAACTGCGCTTGAAGTTGTCGTGTTGCCGATTCCCATTTCGCCCGCGCAGATAATGTCGAATCCAAAATCCTTGCAGCGTTTCACGAGCTCCATTCCGTTCTGGATTGCTTTTTCCGCCTCTGATTCTGTCATCGCGCGTTCATTCAAAAAATTCCTCGTGCCGTTTCTGATTCTCAAGTCCAGCACGCCGGGAATTTTCTCCTTTGAGTTGATTCCAAAGTCCGCAGTTATAATTTCAGTTCCGGAATGTTCGGCCATTACTCCGACCGCAGTCTTTCCGGCGGCAATGTTCCGCGCGCAGATTCTTGTGACTTCCTGTCCGGACTGGCTCACGCCCTCCTCTACAATTCCGTTGTCGGCGCAAAGGACAAGGACAACACTTTTCTCAGCCTTTGGATGCGAAGTTCCCTGCGCCGCGCCTATTTTACAGACGATCTCCTCAAGCCGTCCCAGGCTGTCGAGTGGCTTTGCAATTTTATCCCAGTTCCGCTTAATATTTTTAAAAATTCTAACGTATGATTCCATCGTGATTCCGCCGTATTCTTCAATAAAGAGTTCGAAAGACAAAAAATCTGAATAAATCTAATATATCTTTATTTTTTTGATTTTATCAAGATATTTTTTCTTCTTACAAGTCCACTAGCATGGCAAACATTTGAATAGTGCGACACTAGCACGGCAAACGTTTATAAATCTTGCGGATTTCGGTTTTCATTTGTAATCTTTGCGTTATGATTTCGATTACAAAGGCCGAGCCGCAGGATTTTTCATCAACAGATGTTCTTTTCCAGACAGCTTTCTGGGGCAGATTCCGGGAAAAAGTCCAGAACAACCCGTTTTGCAATGAGCAAAGCATTCTTTATTTCTGGGCAAGCTACAAGCCAGATGAAAATTCAAAAAGCACAGTTTTTCCAATCTTAATCCAGGCAAGAAAAACATTCAGCGGAACAATCTACGCATATGCACAACGCGCGCCGGCAGTCGCTTTGCCGGAAGAAAACAGAAGCGCGCTTTTAGAGGAGCTTGCCTTTGCCCTCAGGGAATTCCTTCCCGAAAAAACAGTTTTTCTCCGTTTCGATCTTCCATGGAGCGTTCCGGGGATAAAAAACGCGGCGGAAAGGATTGAAATGCAAGAGCTTGCGATGAATTTCGGAAGCAAGCACCACAACTTGCGCAAAGCTCCGTCAAACCATCTCTGCCCGGACACTGTGATAATCGATTTGCGCCCGTCGCCTGAAAAACTTCTCGCCTCAATGCGCCAGCAGACCCGCAACTCAATCCGCCGAGCCTACAAAGAGGAAGTTGATTTTTCAATCTGCGACGCAACAAGCCCGGACTTAATGAAAAATCTAAAGGAATGGCACGAAATTTACGAGGCGACAGCAAAACGCAAGAATTTTTACTTTGAAGGATTTGATTATTTTAAAACTCTCTTTGAATGCGCCGGAAATGCTGACATAGAAGAAAATTTAGAGCCGCGCTTTGAACAAAAATCAAAAGTTCCGCTCGACGCCTCGGTTCCGCCGCCAAGATTCTATCTTTTTACAGCGTCAAAAGAAAACAAAATGCTCAGCGGACTTGTCCTCGCGATTTCAGCAAAACGCGCATATTATATGTACGCGGCAAGCGCGCTTGAAGGCCGCCAGTGCATGCCGAACTACGGGCTGCAGTGGGAAGTCATCAGATTCGCGCGCTCAAAAGGCTGCACTCATTACGACTTGATGGGAATTCCGCAGGACGAGAACAAAAACGACCCGATGGCAGGCCTTTACATTTTCAAGACCGGATTCGGCGGCCAGAAAACGCATTTCGGCGGAACCTGGGACTTCCCGTACGACAAGGAAAAATACAAGAATTTCAGGCTTAGCGAAACTCTGGGAATGAAGAACAAGCGTTAATATCCATAGCGTTTTCTGAACGCCACAAAGCAGATTACTGTAAGAACCGCCGTAAGGATTTCAGACGCAGGAGACGCCATCCAAATTCCTGTCGCGCCGAAAATAAGCGGAAAAAGCAGGATGCATGAAACCTGGAAAACCAGCGTACGAACAAAAGCAAGAACCGCGCTCACAATTCCGTTGTTCAGGGCTGTAAAGAACGACGAGCCGTAAATGTTCACTCCGCAGAAAAAGAAACTCACGGAATAAATCCTGAACGCGCCTTTTGTAAGCTCAAAAAGCTCCCTGTCGTAGCTTGTGAAAATCGAGGCGAGAACGCCTGCGGCAAGCTCCGACGCGGCGAGCATACAGACAGAGACAATTCCGATAATCCTAAGGCTTTTGCTTCTCAGGTTCTTAAGCTCCTTTGTGTTCTCCGCGCCGTAGTTGTAGCTTACAACAGGAGCCGTTCCCATAGAGTAGCCGATAAAAATCGCCGCGAAAATAAATCCCACGTACATAATCACGCCGTAGGCCGCGACTCCGTCAACTCCGGCGTATTTTAAAAGCTGCACGTTGTACAGCATTCCGACAATGCTTGACGAGATGTTCGTCATAAGCTCAGACGAGCCGTTTGTGATTGTCTTGAACAAAGCCTTGCCATCGAATCCTGTTCTTCCGAGCTTTAAAGTTCCGCCGCGCGCGGCAAAAAAGTACACGAGCGGAATAATTCCGCCGACAACGTAAGACATGTCAGTCGCAACAGCCGCGCCCACAACGCCCCACCTGAAGACGCCGATAAAAAGCGCGTCGAGGACAATGTTCGTGCAGCCTGCCGCAATGGTAAGCGCGAAGCCAAGATGGGGCTTTCCCGCCGCAATCATAAAGCTCTGGAAAATGCTCTGGAGCATAAAAGCTGTAACGCCGAGCGAAAGCGTGCGCGCGTACAAAACCGCGTAATGCAGAATCTCGTCTTTTGCGCCAAGAAGACGCGCGACAGGCGGAATCACAAAATAGAAAACCACGCTCATCACAATTCCGAACGCAATGGCAAAATAAACAATGAACGAGAAAGTCCTGTTCGCCTTTTCAGTCTTGCCCTCGCCCAAGTGCTTTGAGACAAGCGCGCTTCCTCCGCTTCCGAACATAAATCCGAAGCCGGAGAAAAGCATGACAAGCGGCATTATCAAGTTTATGGCCGCAAAAGGAATCTTCCCCGCGAAATTCGACGTAAAAAGTCCGTCAACAATCGAATAAATCGACGTAAAAATCATCATTCCAATAGAAGGAATTGTAAATCTCAAAAGCCGTGAAAAAGTAAAATGATCTGAAAGCTGAATCTGCATATTGTTCTCCTGATTAATTCGGGCGTTTCCCTCCGGGCCGGGCTATTCGTGGTTCAAGTGTCGCAGTTAAACGAAGCCGCGCCACGGATGGCGTAAAAAGTAAAGAGAGAATTTTTTATCTTTCCTTCTTTCTCCGCTTAAAAATTCTCGTGAGATAAAAAATTGCATGGGGGCAATTTTTTATCTAGACGATCCTTAACGCTTTTTAACTCTCTCATCTAGTTCCGCGCGCATGGAAGAATAAAAAAGCTCCTGAAGCTCCACCATCTTCTTGTAGTTTTCTATTCCCATCCGCGAAATTGTCTTTTTTTCAAACGCGACAATCGCACCAATCTGCTTTTTGGCAAACTCCTGCCCATCATCTGTGAATCTTATGATTTTTGACCGGCGGTCCGCCGCGTTTTCCTCAAGGACAACAACGCCTTTTTTCTGCAGCGCGAGCACAATGTTGTTCACGGTTTGCGGCGGAATCGAGTAGCCTGCGCAAATCTGCTTCTGCGTCTGGGGGCCTTCCATGTAAAGCGCGTACAAAACCTGGCTGACTTCGCCGTCAGTATGCAAAAGCTTGTCCAGGTTTCCGTACAGGCGCGTGATTGAACTTACACACTTGTTTTCTTTGATTAAGAGAGCTGTCCTTCCCGGCATTATTTATCCTATATGGGATAATTTTAATCCCAACTGGTAATAAATATAATCTCTTTTGGGATTAAATGCAAGCATCTTCCTCCGGCGGAAGACGAATTATGAACTGGAAAATGCAATAGGGATTGTAGTTGCGCGCCGGATTGCCCGAATTTTTATTTCAGGAAAAAAGTTTTAGCTATTTCAAATAAGTCTCAAAAAAGCTCTGCAATTTTTCCCACGGAATGAAGCTGCCGTTTCCGCCGTCGTAAAGGTCGCAGTGCGTCGCGCCTGGAACAATGTAAAGCTCCTTGTTCGCTGTGTATTTGCTGCCTTTAACCATGTCGTTGTAGGCTGTTTCGCCCATGTAGCGCGAGTGGGCTTTTTCGCCGTGCACAATAAGAACCGCGCTTCTGATTTCGTTTGAAAAGCGCAGGATTCTTGTGTTCATAAGGGAAGAAAGTCCCTGAGTCGCCCAGCCGCCGTTTGAGTTCGGACTTCTTGAAGCATAGCCGCGCGGAGTCTTGTAATAGTCCCAGTATTGTCCAAGAAACTCCGGCACGCCGTCGCCTTCAGGCCGTTTTTCCGCAACTCCGCCGTTACGCGCGTAAGTTCCGTTTTTATAATCTTCCGTGCGCTGCTTGTTCAAAGAAACGCGGGCGTTGTAGCGGTCTTCCTCGCTGTCATTCGCGTCAAAATATCCGTTGTTCGAGATGCGGCTCATGTCGTACATTGTAACCGCCGCCGTCGCCTTGATTCTTGTGTCCAGGGCCGCCGTGTTAAGCGCGTATCCGCCCCAGCCGCAGATTCCGATGATTCCGATTCTCTCAGGGTCAACATTCGGCTGTGCGCTCAGAAAATCAATGGCAGCCTGGAAATCTTCCGTGTTGATGTCAGGCGAGTTGACGTTACGCGGGCTTCCGCCTGATTCTCCTGTAAAAGACGGATCGAACGCGATTGTCAAAAATCCCTTCTCCGCCATAGTCTGCGCATACAAGCCTGACGCCTGCTCTTTTACCGCGCCGAACGGCCCTGAGACCGCAATCGCAGCGAATTTTCCATTTCGATAGCTGGCACCCTGAACCTGTTTTAGAGTCTCCTCCTTAGGCGTGTACATATCCGCCGCGAGCGTAATTCCAAAATGATTTACAAAAGTGACTTTCTTATGGTCAACTTTGTCCGACTTTGGGAACGTCTTGTCCCATTTTGACTCAAGCTTAAGTTTTTCCATTTTAACGCCTCCGTTCATATTGTCCTTCGTTTTTGCCGAAACCGTTGAGATTACCGCGGCCGCCAAAGCAACTGCGGTCAAAGTTCTGATTGATTTTTTCATGAATTTCTCCTTGTGATTATTTTGCCAGTGAGAGCAGGTTTCTTGTCGTCCTATTTCGGGTCGGGCTTTTCACGAGCACATTCCTTGTCGCGCTCGTTTGGAAGTCGCATCCGCTCTTTCTTTCTGACAATCAAAATATAAAAGAAAAAATTGATTATATCAAAAACTTTGTTTCTATGCTAAAATATGCTTTGGAAGCATTTATAATAGATAATGACTTGCTGAATTTTCCGGAGGATAAAATGGAACTTCGCGTCTTAAAATATTTTCTTACAATCGCCGACGAGCAGAACATCTCAAAAGCGGCCGACATTATTCACATCACGCAGCCAACCCTTTCGCGCCAGATTATGGAGCTTGAGGACGAGCTTGGAGTAAAACTTTTCGCGCGCAACCGGCAGAACCGCAAATTTCTTCTGACCGATGAGGGAACCCGCTTTTACAACTACGCGCTCCAGATTGTGCAGCTTTCCAAGAAAACGCTCGACGAGTTCAAGAACAGCAAGTCGGACATTTCCGGCAAGATTTTTATTGGAGCGGGAGAGACAAAATCGTTCGAGGCGGTGGCGGACGCGTTCAAAAAAGTCAGGTCGTCTCATCCTAAAATCGAGCTGCACGTTTTCTCTGGCGACGCCGCCATAATCTCGGAGCGGCTTGACCGTGGCCTCTGCGACTTCGCCGTTTTCATCGGGTTCAGGAACATTGAAAAATACAGCCACATTCCGCTTCCACGGAGCGACCGCTGGGGACTGATTACACGCAGCGACAATCCGCTCGCCAAATACAAGAAAATCCGTCGCGAAAATCTTTTAGAGCACTACGAGTCTCTGATGATTTCCCAGCAGGCTCTTTCCAAAAAGGAGCTTTTGGACTGGTTCGGTGGCACAATGGAAAGGTTCAACGTAATCGGCTCCTACAACCTCATCTACAACGCGACTGTTCTGGTTAAAAGCGGCGTATGCTCCACGATTTCATTCGACGAGCTTGCCGACACTTCAAGCGAAAGCGGGCTTGTCTTTGTTCCGCTCGACCCGCCGGTTCAAAGCGAGGCTGTTCTCGCCTGGCGCAAGGATTTTAAGCTTTCAAGGCAAGCGGAGCTTCTGCTGGAAGAAATTAGAAAAGGAAAATAAAATTATTTTCCGAACAAGTCGGAGTGCGTTCCTGTCCGCGAAAGCTCCAGAATCAGAACATCGTCCTTAATCTGGTAAATCAAAAGCCAGTCCGGGCGGATATGAAGCTCGCGGTGGTTCGCCCAGTTTCCTTCAAGCGCATGGTCGTAATATTTTTCTTCAAGAGGCTCAGCGTTTGCAAGTTTTGAGACAACACTATAAAGCTCATTCATAGGATAATTACGTCTTTTGGCAAGCTTCACATCCTTCTTATATTTTGATGTCCATTGAATTTCATAGTGCCCGCCGTTTACCATGACTGCATCTCCTTTATTGCCTCATCGAGAGTATATGTTTTCACCGACTCTGGATTCTTGCGAATTTTCTCGATGATTTTGTCGCCCTCCTTCATCGCCTTTATAGTTCTGCGATTCGGACGGTCAACAGCGATTTCAAACGGAATCCGCCCCTCGCGAAGGACCTGCTTTGTAAAGACATTGTAAAGTCCTGAAACTGTCATTCCCACCTGCTCGCAAAATTCCGAGATTCCTTTCTTGTCCTCGTCGTCCAAAGTGATTGTAAGGTTCGCCATAATTTTCCTCCGTATTTTTCATCTGAAATTTCCGCTTTCTATATGTGATTTTTAATTGATTGTATGTGATAAATATGTGAAATTCAAGTGATAAGCAAGTGTAGAATTTATTTGCCAAAAAATTTTCTCTTCCGTTAGACTTTCGCCTCGCCGAGCATTTTGTAGATTTTATCCATGTCAAGATTTTCGCGGGCCGCCGTAGCAAGAATGTCGTACTGCTTTTCCTTGAAAGCCTTAAAGTCAATCTGCATTTCGTGCCCGGAAGAGCCTTTAAGTTCAGACGCCGTGATTCCCTTGCGCTCCGCGAGCTTTTGCACAAGCACGGCGGCGAGGTTCCCCTCGTCAAAAAAACCATGCACATAAGTTCCGGCGATGTTACCGGAAAGCGCGCCTAAAGTTCTTCCTTCTGAAACAAGCTTCTGCGGCTTTGCGTCAAGCTCTGTTTCGCCCATGTGGATTTCGTAGCCTGAAAAGCTCATGCCGGAAAGAAAATCAAAAAAAGACGTGCCGTCATTCAGAGAACAGCCAGAATCTTTAGAAACTGCGGGCGGCTTAATTTTTATCTTTCCCTTAACCTGCGTCCTTGTTTTCTGATTTTTTAGAACTGTGCGCGCGCCTAAAAGCCCAAGGGCACATTCTTCTCCGCCCTCCTCCACGCCTTCAGGATCGCAGACGGAAATCCCTAGCATCTGGTAGCCACCGCAGATTCCGAACACAGGATTCTCTTTGGCGAACTTTTTTATCTCAAGGTCAAAGCCGAGCGACTTGAGCCACTTCAAATCTCCGAGCGTGTTCTTGCTTCCGGGCAAAAAAATCATATCCATCTTCTGGACATCTTTTGGATTCGTGATGTAATGGACTGCGACGCCCGGAAGATTCTCGAACACGGAAAAATCAGAAAAATTGGAAATACGCGGAAGACGCACAACGCCAAGGTTTATCAGGTCAAAGTCATTTTTCTCAAAGCGCGCGGTCAGGCTGTCCTCGTCGTCAAGCGAAACTTTAAGATACGGAAAAACGCCCAGGCACGGAATTTTGATTTTTTCTTCTATATAATTGATTCCGCTTTCAAGAAGCGACTTGTCGCCGCGGAACTTGTTGATTACAAATCCATTCACACGCTTGCGCTCGTCCGGCGAAAGAAGCTCCACCGTGCCCAAAAGCTGGGCGAAAACTCCGCCGCGGTCAATGTCCGCCACAAGAAGAACCGGAGAATCAAGAATCTCGGCAAGCCCCATGTTCACAATGTCGTTCTCACGCAGGTTGATTTCAGCAGGGCTTCCCGCGCCCTCCACCACGATGATGCCGGATTTTTCTTCGAGCTTCCGGAACGCTTTTACAATATCGGGCACGAGCTTCTTCTTGAACGCAAAATAATCGCGCGCGCTCATGTTGCCAAGAACCTCTCCGTTCACAATCACCTGCGAGCCCGAGTCCGTCGTGGGCTTTAGCAAAATTGGATTCATCTCTACGCAAGGCTCCACGCCGCAGGCCTCCGCCTGCATTACCTGTGCGCGCCCCATCTCCTTGCCGTCCGCTGTAACAAACGAGTTCAGAGCCATGTTCTGGCTCTTGAACGGCGAAACAGAAAATCCGTCCTGCCTGAAAACACGGCAAAGCGCCGCTGTGAGAAAGCTTTTTCCCGCGCTGGACATTGTGCCCTGGACCATGAGAACGCGGGAATGATTTTTATTTTCTGAAAAATTCTGACTGTTATTTTTCATATATTTCTCGCTTTAGAAAAATTCTAAAGCCTCACCATGCAAGTCTCCGGGTCGAACTCACCGTCTTTAAGCTCAAAAAGCTGCTGGATAAAGTTTCCTGTAAAGATTTCCTCTGGCGCGCCCGCTTTTTCAATTTTTCCGCCGCCGATGCAGACGATTCTGTCCGAAACAGCTTTCGCCAAATCCAGCTCGTGGAGCGACATTAAAACAGCCTTGCCCTGCTCTTTTGCAAGCGAGCGGATTATTTTCATCAAATCGATTTTGTATCTTAAATCTAAAAACGAAGTCGGCTCATCAAGAATTATGATTTCAGTGTCCTGGCAGATTGCGCGGGCGAGCATTACGCGCTGCCTTTGTCCGTCGGAGATTTTTGAGAACATTGAGTCCGCGACTTCCTCGGCATTGACAATTTTTATTGCCTCGTCAACTTTTCTGCTGTCTTCCGCCGACAGAACCCCGAGCGCGTTTGTGTACGGATAGCGGCCGGTCGCGACAACTTCGCGGCAGGTCATGGAGCCGCTTTTTATCCGCTCGGTCATCACAAGCGAAAGATGAGGCGCAATTTCTTTTTCTTTAAGCGCGGCGAGATTTTTTCCAAGAAGGAAGATTTCTCCTTCAAGCGGCGGAATCTGGGCAGCAAAAGTTTTTAGAAGAGTTGATTTTCCGCTTCCGTTGGGCCCGATAAGCGTGACAATCTCGCCAGAACACACATCCAGGCTTGCATTTGAGACAACGACTTTTTTTCCGTAGCCGGCAGAAAGATTTTTTGCGCGGAGAACTGAATTAATTTTTTCCATCTGCGCTATAAAAAAATCAGTTTAAAATTCAGGCGGCGGCTTGACGCCGCAACGCCCGGATTTTCTGTATCTTTAGTTTTTCTCTTCGTCTGCGACTGGATTGTTCCAGAAGTCGTAGCCGATTGAGTAAATTCTCTTGCCTGAGAAATAGTCGGCAGTGAGCTTTACGATGATTCCGTTCAAAATCAGAAGAGAGATGATGTTTGGAATCGCCATGAGTCCGTTCACGATGTCGGCGATTGTCCAGACTGCGCTTACTGTCATATAAGGTCCGATAAAGACTGCGATGATGTAGAGCCAGCGGTAGATTTTTACAGGAGTCATTTTTCCTTTTGAAAGATACTCAATGCAACGCTCTGAGTAGTAGTCCCAGCCCAGGATTGTTGTGAATGCGAACAGAACAAGGCAGACCATCAGAAGGAAAGAAGTGACAACGCTCGGAATGCGCGGAAGCAGTGTGTGGAACGCAGCGTTTGTGATTCCAAATCCCTCGAAGTCGTAGATTCCAGGATTCAGAATTCCTCCGATTACGATTGTAAGGCCTGTTACTGTGCAGATTACGATTGTGTCGAAGAAAGTTCCGGTCATTGAGATGATTCCCTGCTGAACCGCGTAGTCAACTTTCGCCGCCGAAGCCGCGATTGGAGCGGAGCCGAGTCCTGCCTCGTTTGAGAAGATTCCACGCGCGATTCCTTTCTGCATTGCAACAATCATTGCGCCGACCGCGCCGCCTGCCGCAGCCTTGAATCCGAACGCGCCGTTGAAAATCGCCTCGAACGCTTCTGTAACTCTCGAAATGTTGCATGAAACTGCGAGAAGTCCGAGAATCACATAGATAACAGCCATGGCAGGAACGATTACGCCCGCCACGCTTGAGATTCTTTTAAGTCCGCCGATTACAACAAGGGCGACCAAAATCGCAAGGATAATTGAAGCAACAACGACTACAACTGAGTATGTTCCGATTCCAGGGATTGAAACTGTCGCAAGCGCCGCGCCTCCGGCTGTTTCCTTTGCAAATGTCTCGACCGCTGTTGAGATTGAGTTGACCTGGGAGAAAGTTCCGATTCCGAAAAGTCCTACCATTGTTCCGAAAATCGCGAAAAGAACCGCGAGAACTTTTCCAAGGCGAGGGAATCTTGCGCCGACGCCTTTTTCGCATGTGTAGAACGGTCCGCCCAAGATGTGTCCGTCAGATTTTACCTCGCGGAAGTGGATTGCAAGAAGGCACTCCGAGTATTTTGTCGCCATTCCGAGAAGGGCCGCGAGCCACATCCAGAAGAGCGCGCCAGGTCCTCCGAGCGCGATTGCTGTCGCGACTCCGACAATGTTTCCTGTTCCGATTGTCGCAGAAAGCGCGGTGCAGAGCGCCTTGAACGAAGAAAGCTCTCCGCCCTCTTTCTTGTCAGATTTGCGGAAGATTGACTTGAGCGCAAACTTGAGCTGCGTGAACTGAACGCCATGCAAGCGGATTGTAAGGAAGATTCCGGTTGCAAGAATCAGGATGATGAGCGGAAGTCCCCAGACAAATCCGTCGATTGCATCCAGCACTGAGTTGATTTTTGTGAACACTGATGAGGTCATAGTGTTCTCCTTTGGGTAAAAAAATAGAGCCTGCCGTCTGGCAAGCTCTCTGAAGGTGTGGAACAGTTTTTAAGCTCTGTCCTTTGTGCCTGAGATATCAGTTTCTTTCCGATTTAAAAGAAACCTTAACCCTTCGGCGTTCCGCCAGCTTTGGCGAAATCTCTCCAGAGAGATGACGTATGCATAACGTGCGCGTCAACTTTTAAAATATAACAGATTTTTAAAAGTAGCACAAGTATAGAATAAAATCTGAAAATATAAAGAAAGCCGCCTCGGAGGGCGGCTAATGGCAGGCTGACGGAAAAACTTAAATATTAAGCTCTTTGTAGAAGCCAGTTAAAGTTTCCGCGGACTTCTGGAGCAGCTTCTCCTCTTCAGGGTTCAGCTCAACTTCAACAATTTCCTTTGCGCCGTTCTTGTTGATGATTGTCGGCACGCTCAGGAAAAGATTGTTCAGTCCGTACTGTCCTGACAAGCCCACGCTCACAGGAAGGATTCTGTTCTCGTTAAAAAGAATCGACTTGATGATTGCAGTCGCGCTCGAGGCGATTCCATAGCAGGTGTTTCCTTTCTTATGGAAAATATCCCAGCCGGCCTGCTTTGTCATCTTGAGAAGGTCGTCTTTTGTGATGTTCTTTGTCCTGTCGGCGTTGTCCTTGAAAACATCGTCAAGCGGCTTTCCTCCGATTGTCGCAGACGACCACAAAACCATCTCGCTGTCGCCGTGCTCCGCCATTACAAAGGCTTCCACGCTTTTTGCGTCAAGATTGTACATTTTTGAAATCTCATAGCAAAGGCGCGCAGTGTCAAGCGCAGTTCCGCTTCCAATCACCCTGCTGGCAGGAAGATGCGAAAGTTTCCAGACGTAGTACGCCATGATGTCAACAGGATTTGAAATCACGACGAAAACTCCGTCAAATCCATTGGACATTACGTTGTTCACAATGTCCTTGATAATGTTCATGCTCGGCGCGAGCATCTCAAGACGGTTGTTCGAGTCTTTCGGCATCGGCGCGGCCGCCGTAATCACAACTACATCAGCGTCGCGGCAGTCAGTGTAGTCGCCCGCCTTTATGCTCATGTTGCGGTTCATGAAATAGATTGAATGCGCCATGTCCAGAGCCTGCGCATAGGCGACATCGTTGTTCTTGTCGATTAGGACAACCTGCTCAGCGATTCCCTGATTCAAGATTGAATACGCCGTAGTTGAGCCGACGTTTCCAGCTCCAATGATTACAACTTTTGAATCTTTAAAGCTCATATTTTCACCTCGATTCATTTCTCGAAGAAATTATAGAACAAAATCAAAGAGATACAAGGGAAAAAAGTTTGATTTTTGAATTTTCTGATATAAAATATATGTATAAAATCTTGTTAAATCTTGAAAAACGGAGATTCCTATGAGAAAAATTAAAATGATTCTATCGCTAGCGATAATTTCCGCTTTCGCCGCGTTCCAAGCATTTTCTGTAAAATACACGGAAATGAAAATCGGCGGCTTAACCGTAAAAGTTCCGGACGACTTGGTTGAAATTGTAAATCAGAATCAGGGAGCAATCGCGGAAGCGTTTAAAAAATACGGCGTAACACAAGATGACATTGATCCAATTAACGACAAGGTTCTCGATCAATATGACAAGCTAAAATCTGAATACGGATTCAAAACCGACAATCCTTATACAACAGCGGTTGACGGTCTAAATGATTTTATAGACGACCTTGACGATTCAATCGTGAACACGCAGCCACTTCAAAATGTCTGGGCAGAGTCCTGGATTGGGATGCTGGTTCCGAACGCGAAATTTGGATTTGGAATCAACGCCGGGCTTGCAGCCTTGGACATTTCGTCCTTAAAAGATGCTGCTTCCGCGCTTGCAATTGACGAGGCGGAAGATCTTAACGACATCCTCGCCTTTCCGACAGCGACAGCGGATTTAAGAGTCGGAGGATTTATTCTTCCGTTCGACGTTGGATTTACAATCAGTTCCATTGACTCGTCAAAAATCGGAGCTTTGGACGACGCGATTTCTCCATGTGAATTTGATTATTTTTCAATCGGAGGAGATTTGCGCTACTGCATTTTGAACAAAGGCACAAAACTTGTCCACGCGAGAATTTCGCTCAGCGGCGGCGGATATTACACGAAAGGCAGCGTAAAAGTCGCGGACAAAGATTCGTCAGATTCATCAGCGTCGCTTGATTTCAACTCTACAACATTGTTTCTGGGAGCGCAGGCAAACGCAAAGCTTTTCTGCTTTGTTCCGTTCGTCGGCGGAAGAGTCGCGTTTGCAAAAGCTAAAGTAAAATGGGCGGCTCATGCTGACTGGCTTAATATTCTTGAAGATGACGCACACGGCTACATCGCAAAAGCGGTTCAATACAATATTCTTCCGTCAGATTTTGGAGATGAGTCTGAATCTGAATGGACTTTGCATCCTCAGGTTTTCGGCGGAATCGGAATAGATTTGCTCGTTGTTGATGTTACTGTGAGCGCAAGCTACGACTTTGCAAAGCAGATTCCCGGAGCCGCCGCGAGCGTAAGGCTTTCACTTTAAGAAAATCATTCCGAGAATTCCAGCCGGAACAAGATAGCAGGCGAACCAAGCGAGCTTTCCTTTTTTGATAAGATTCATAAGGAAAGCCAGCGAAAGATATCCGAACACAAACGCTGAAACGCAGCCGGCAGCGACTTGCGCCGCTCCAACGTTCGCGCCGACTTCTCCTAAATCTTTCGCCTCAAGGACAAACGCGCCGAGAATCGCCGGAATTGAAACGATGAACGAATATTCGCCTGCCGCAGTTCTGTCCACGCCGCAAAGCTGCGCGCCCGCAATTGTGGAGCCGGAGCGGCTGATTCCCGGCAAAGTTCCAATGCCCTGCATAAATCCGATAAAAAGCGCCTGCAGAGCAGAAATTCCCTTTTTGTCCTTTGGAGCCTGGTTTTGATTTAACTTTGCGGAACGTTTCGCCGCGAAGCTTGAAAAAACAAGGAAAAACGCCGTTACAACAAATCCGGCGCAAGTAAATTTTATCGAAAGCTCCGGAATCAGCTTGCTTGTGAAGATTCCGATTACGGCTGTTATAATAGAAGAAAGAATCACAGCGATGATAGTTTTATGTCCGCGGGATTCTGTCCCCGAAAGAATATCATCAAAATCCTGATCTTCAAAAGAAGGCTTTCTAAAAATCCACTTAAAAAGAATCTTAAAAAGCCTGCAAATTTTTTTTCTGAAATAAATAAAAACCGCCAGCAGCGTTGCAAGATGAAGCATTACATCATACAAAAGCGGAACGTCGTCAAGCCCGAAAAGGTTCTGAGCCACAGCAAGATGGCCGCTTGAAGAAATCGGAAGAAACTCCGCGATTCCCTGCAAAATTCCCAATAAAATGCTCTGAATAATAGACATAAACATATTCTAACAGTTTACTATGATTTTGTACAACTTTGTTTTTCCGCCTAAATTCTTCTGGATGATACGATTTTCTGCACTTTTCAAGCGCTTCTTAACAAAATATCAAAAATCTCCATTTTTATATTGAAAAAAAAATCCGATATAAATATTATTATAGCATTATTTTTCGAAGTGACATTATGAAAAAAAGTAAAAAAATTTTATCAATTATTTTTAGCGCAATGCTATTGGCTTCTTGTCAGAATCCTTTTGAAGACGATGATGACGATGATAAAACGGCATTGTTACTTTTGATGGCCGCTGCAAAAAACAACTCCGCGGAAAATTCCACAAGCAGCTCAGGAAAATCAGCTTCCAGTTCTTCGAGCGAAAGCGATTCCTCAAATTCTGGAACAGGCCCGTCTTCTGAAAATTCATCTAGTTCAGACGGAAATTCAGAAAGCTCTTCAGAAACAAACGAATCCAACAGAAATTCTTCTTCAAATTCTGAGACAAATAATTCGCTCTCAAATGGAAATGATTCGTCATCTTCCGAGACAAATTCCTCAGATAATTCTTCTTCATCAGACAGCTCATCTTCAACATCAAATTCAGGCTCAGAATCTGGAACAAGCGAGTCAAGCGAAGATTCTTCGTCAAGCTCTAAGATAAGAAAAAATGTTCCCATCACTAAATATGAAACTATTGATGTTTCTGTAGACATATTGGAAGCATCTTCGAACCCAAAACATTGGGTTAATCATTTTGTTTGCTCAAATCTTCCAGGAGAAGTATTAACGGCTGCGAAAACTAAAGATGCGGAATTTTATCTTGGATATAAAAAATTCTCTATTGAAAGCTGGAAAGAAACAAATGTCAAAAACTTCTGGCGTGATGATGCACAGCTAGTTAGATTTGAAAATGACGATTTATATTTGACATCTTTTAAAGCAATAGAAATCACAAAAGAAGATAATAATAAAATCTACATAACAGATGACTTTAGCGATTGCTTGAGAATAGGCCATTATTATTTACGTTTTGTATATAACGGCACTCAATATCAAGGCTATTTTGATATTTCACTTTCATCGCAGCTCTTGGGCCTAATTGAACAATGGAAAAATAATTATTCCAAAGGCATAACTTCTGAAATCTAATCTCAATTTAAAAGGCTGGACAAAATCCAGCCTTTTTTTAGGATTTTAATATGGAAAACAATCTTATTTTTGAACAGAAGAGAAAAATCTCATCGGCTTTTATTGACAGCACGGTAAAAATGGGAATCGCCCAGTCGGTTCTGATGGTTCAGGACAATCTTACGGAATGTTTCAACATGCTTGAATGCGACGGCGTGATTTACCGCGAGAAATTCAACGCGTTCTGGGTTTTTACAAAAACTAGGCTGCATTTTTACAGGCGGCCGGAATGGAGAGAAGAAATCTCCGCGGCGACTTTTCCGGTTGACAACGAAGGTTTCCGGACGCACGTAAACACGGTTCTAAAAGATAAAAACGGAGAGATTTTAATCGCGGCGAACCAGGAAGCGTGCGTTCTTGACATGGAAAAGCACCGCCCGATGAAACTTGCAAATCTTCCGTATCCGAAAGAAAATTTTCCGGCGGCGCAAATGAATGAGTCTTTTGAAAAACTCAAGGCAGAATTTGAGGAAAGCGATTTTGTCTACGAGCAAGTTATCCGCGCGCAGCACATTGATATGTCGCATCATATGAACAACATTGAGTACATAAAGCTTGGCCTGAATGTTTTTACTGACGATTTTCTTGAAAACCACGAGGCAAAAGAGCTTGAAGTCCATTACACAGGCGAAAGCAAGGAAGGCCAGACGCTCAAGGTTTACAGAAAAGATTCTGACGGAAAAACTTTTGTGAACATAAAGGAAAGCGTTACAGGCCGCTCTGTTTTTGAAATGATGATAAAATTTTAAGACTGTTTTAAAACAATCTTAACGTTTTTTCAGCCGGCAAGGTTGAAAAATCAATATTCCGCATTAAAATAACCTCTAATTGCTAAATACAACAGATGCAATTTTAGGAGTTTTATGAAAAAGCGGATTCCATTTTTCCTCACCGCGCTTATTTGCTGCATATTTTTTTCGTGTTCGAATCAAAACCAAGAAGATGAGACTTCTTTTTTAAATTTCTCTTTTTCGGAATCTTCACTTAGGGCCGCCACTAGCGGAGCGAGCGGCGACTGGTACTTAAAGATTCTACTTTCCGGCAGCCTAAGCATAGAAAGAAATTATCCAATTAAAAAAGAATCTCTACAACAAACGCAGACATTTTATATTGAAAACTTGCCTAGCGGAATTGCGCTAAATATTGATTCATATGTCTACTGCGGAAATTTATGCTATTTTAAGTCAAAAGCAACAAAATCAGTCGTGCTTTCTGAAGGCATAAATTCTGTTGACATAGTTTTAGCGCGCAATATTTCCAATGGAAATTTTACAGTTGAAAACCCTGCGGACATAAAAATTTCCGCGCAGGATTCAAATGGAAAAGAATATTCATCATCAAAAGAAATTCAATCTTTACCTTATGACAATCAAATCACTTTCTCTGTTGATTCCGACATGGATTTTAATTCATATACTTGGTATTTAAACGGAAACGAGCTTGAAGAAAAAAGCAAAAAAATTTCCTTGAAGTTATCCGAAAATGATTTTGTCGAGACTAGCAAATCAGGAAACACAAACAATAATTCACTTGTCTGCATTTTTATTTATGAAGGCAAATCTTATGCCGCAGAATTTGTCTTTACGACAACAGCAAATTAAAACTTGAAAAATGGAGAAAACCATGAAAAATTTTTTTATAGCTTCAGCGATTCTTGCGCTTGCATTTTCATATTCAAGCTGTTCAGATCTTTATGAAAAGCCATCTGAAGATAAAAACGCGAAAATTTATTCACTGCTGGCGAATTCAAAATCAAAAAATGTCCTTAAAATCAATCTTAACTCAAAAGCACGCTACATTACGCCCGGAAGCTATGATTTATCACAAGTAACAGAATGGACTTTGATTTACAAAGATGAAAATGACAGCGGCTCGCAGGAAAAAACTCTTTCAAATCTTTCTAGCACGCTTTCCTACACAAACGGAACTTTAACAGCGAGCGGCATTCCAATTGGAACATACAAAATAACAATAAAAGGAAACTATGTTCCATCCAGCGGCGGAAACAAAATTTATCTTGAAGGAAGCAAAAACGGAGTGGAAATTTCCTCGTCATCAGGCAACAACAGCACCGATATTCTTGTCGGACTCGCTAAAAGCGGAAAAGGCTCGCTTTCTTTGAACATAACAAATGGAAATGATTACACAAGCGATATGCTTATAACTCTTACAAATGTAGAATCATTAAAAAGCTACAGCTCTTTTGAAAAAACTATCGAAGTTTCCAGCCAAAATTCCGAAAAAAACATTTCTGTACAGGAGCTTGAGTCAGGCTGGTATAAACTTGAATTTTACATAAACAGCAACACAGAAATCAAAGACGCGGCCAATGAATTTTTCATTGAAATTGCTGACGGAATTACAACGACAGGCTCAATCACATTAAAGAACAAATTTTTAAAATCAGCCTGCGTGTGGATTGAGGAATCAGAAAACTCAACTTTTAATCTGAATCAGATTTCTAATTATGATGACAACTCGGATTTTACAGAAATTAATTCTGGCACGGAAAATATCTACTGCTTTGACAAAGATCTCAATCTTCTGGCTGTATCTGACACAGATAAAACGATAAAAAAATACACGATGCAGATTTCTGACGGACTTTACAGCACAACATCTACAAATCAAACAATTTCACAAGTAACAGGAACCATTATAGATATTTGCTACGATGCGGCGACTGAATACACTTACATTTTAGCAGCTTTTCAAGCTACCGGAACGTTATACGCGATAGATTCAAAGTCAAACATTTTCCCTTACAATAGTTCCAGCAGCGGATTTTTACTTTCTTCTGATTCTTCCGTAATGCCGGAGCAAATTGCAGCCTATAACGGAACAATTTACGTTTCTGGAAGCGACTGCGCAATTTACAAAGCTTCGGTTTCTATAGGAAACAACAACACAAGCGTTGTAACCGGAGACTTTTCTAAACTTGCCGAGCTTGGATCATCTTCAATTTTAAGCGGATATGATTCATCAAACTATAATGACTATGACTCGCTTTCTGTGACAGATCTGCAAGTTGGCGACGGAGTTGGAAACAACGCAGGAACAGTTTATGCGCTTGTCCGGGAATACACTTCTTATATAGATTATAAAAATCTCAGCGACGTTTTCAGCCGCGGCGCATTGATCGCAATAGACACATCAAGCGGAACCACGAAGACTTACGGCTGGACAGAATCTTACGTGAAATTCGACCCAGAAAAACACTCTTTGTATTCACCAAGCTCGTCAAATTCTTCATCAGGACTTTTCGGCCCGACGCATTTTGTGGCGATTGTTCCAAAGAAAATTGTTATCCTTGACGACGGAATTGTTTACAGCAACAACAGCGACGCTCCATTCAACAACAACGACAGCCTTGTGGAATTTGACATTGCGGGCGGCACGTTAAAAAGAGGAGCTTCGGTTACCGCGACAAAACCTGGCGCAACTAACTTCACTATAAACTAAAACTGCAAAAAGCAAGGAAAACTTCGGCTATGTTCAAAAAACAAGCTCCAAAAGTTTCAGTTTGTATTCCCGTTTTCGGCACGGAAAATTTTCTTGCCGGCTGCCTTGAAAGCGTTGCGGCGCAGAATTTTGACGGAATTGAGATTATTGTCACAGACGATTCAAATCCAAAAACGAAAAAAGAAAAAATTGACGCTGAGCAGATTGTAAAAAGATTTAAGAAAAATCATAAAAAAGAAAAAATCAGCGTAAAATTTATTAAGCACGGAAAAAACAAAGGGCTTTTGGAAGCAAGACGCTCGGCAGTTTATGAAGCGGACGGCGATTTTATAATGTTTTTGGACAGCGACGACAATCTGCCGCCGGGCGCAATAAAATCGCTTTATGACGCGGCCTTGAAAACCGGCGCTGACATTGTTCAAGGGAAGGCGGATTTTTGCGTGCGGAATTCTGGAAGCGCGGACGGAAAAACTTTTTTAAATGAAAATGACAAAAAGCGCGCCGAGGAAATGGAGAAGGAAGCGAACAAAATTTTTAAAGGCGAACTTTCCGGAAGAAAAATTTTTGACGGATTTTTAGTTGAATCAAACCATTCAGGATTTTTGTGGGGGAAAATTTTTACGCGCAAACTTTGCCTTGAAGCTTTTGACAAAATTCCGCCGGCTTTCTGCATTTTTGGAGAAGATTTTCTTACGTATTTTTTCCTTTCGTTTTTCGCGGAAAAATATTTTGGAACGGAGGAAAAAGTTTACAGATATTCAATTGACACAGGAATTTCTTCCAGCAAGAAAATCACTTCGCTTGAAGAATGGAAAAAAATCTGCTCGACTGCGAGCGTTTTTACAATTTTGCTGGGCTGGGCAAATTCCTTGGAACTGCGGGACGAGGGGCGTTGCGGGGAAACTTCCCCGCTAGAAGGGGAAGCGGAAAACGCGGACGCGGTTGGAGCGAGGGGAAGGCTTTCCCCTTTGGATGAAAATGAAAAAGAAAAGCTCCGCGGAATTTGCTGCTGGTACGCGATGAACAATATCGCCCAGCTTAAAAAATCGGTTGCGCCGGAATTGCAGGAAAAAGCGTACGAAATGCTCTGTGATTTTTGGGGAGAGAAAATGATAAAAAGTTTGGAGAATTTATGAAAAAATTGGTTTTGGTTTTTCTGGCCGCGTTTTTATTTTTGGCACGCGGATTTTCGCAAAGCGCGGAGAAAATTTCTGGAATTTTGGAAAGCGAGGAAATTTCAAAGGGACAGGCTTCGTATTTTGTCTGCGTCTACAAAAATTTCGCTGAAGAATCGGTTTCCGAGGAAGATTCGTTCAATTTGCTTACGGAAAAAGAATTTTTTAAGGCTGGCGAGAACGCGGAAGAAAAAATTTCGCTTTCAAAGGCTTGTTTTTTAATCGCGGAAAGCGCGCAGATGAAAGGCGGAATTTTCTATTCAATTTTTCATTCGCCGCGCTACGCGCTAAGAGAATTCAAGGCGGCGGGAATTGTTCCGCAGAGCGCCGCGCCGGAGCAAAAAGTTTCGGGAAGCGAATTTATCGCCTTGCTGAACGAATTTGAAAAAAAAGGAAAGACAAAATGAAAAAGAAGATAAAATTTCAAAGCGCGCTCAGAATAATTGCGGCGGCATTTTTTTTAATATCTGGATTTTTTAATGCGGCTGCGTTCGATTTCGGCGGAGTTCTGACGAACGACTCGGCTTTTCAGACTTATTTTGACGGAGAATTTAATCTTGACCAGAAAAATTCAATCTCGCTCTGGGCAAGGCAGAATTTTGACAAGGCCGGAGAAAATTTTTTCGCTGTGGAAGGAAGCTACAATTTTGAAGGCGATTTTGAGAAGGAAAATGATGATGAGAAATTCACGAACGCGCTGGATTTGACTCTTTTTGCGGCTAATCTTTCTAATCATTTTGATTCATCAAAAATAAATTTTACGGCGGGAAGATTTTATTTTTCGGACTTGAGCGGAATTGTTTTTACGCAGGACGCGGACGGAGCGAAATTCGATTTTCAGAACGGATATTTTAGAATCTCGGCTTACGGCGCGTACACAGGACTTTTGAACGCGCTGAACACAAAAATAATCTCGGCAAACCCGGCGCAAATTTTGCAGAAAGGAGAAACGCCGGCAGTTCAGGACAATTCAAAAATTTTCGCCGCGGACAATGACAAAGTTTATGACTGCGCCGAAAAATACGCGGCCGCGGCTTTAACTTTGAGCTTTCCTTTTTTTGCGGCGAACCAGACAGTTTCCGCAGAATTTCTGGGAGCGTTCCGGCTTGAAGATGAAAAATACAACAGAATGTACGCGACTTTAAGTTTTGACGGCCCGGTTTATAACTCGCTTTTCTATGATTTTTCATCAACTTTTGGATTTATGAACTATGAGAAGGAAGTTGAAAACGGAAAATCTGAAACAAAAAACGACGTTTCAAATCTTTCAAAAATCGGGCTTTATTATTATTTTAGCAAGGCTTCATTAGGACTGAGCGGAATTTACGCTTCCGGAAACCAAGGGCCGTTTTCGCCATTTTTAGGATTTACAAAAAATGTCTCGACATATTCTCTTCAGGAATTTTTGTATTCTGGAATCATAAAAGCCGGAGCAAACGCGACTTTAAAGCCGCTGGAGAATTTGCTTTTGTCCGCGAACTGCGACTTGATTTTTAATGCGCTCGCTGGCGACAAAAACGAAAAGGAAATGGAGAAAATCGAATATTACGGATTTGAATATTCGGCAGGCGCGACTTGGCAAGTGAAAAGCGACTTTCAGCTTGGAGTTACGGCGAGCCAGTTTTTTGACAAAGACAATTCTGACTTGGCAAAGAAAACTTACATAAATCTGCACGCGGCATTGGCGTTCTAAATCTAAAAAAACGGAGGAAATTATGAAATTACGGAAATTGGCTTTATCTTCAGCCTTGTTTTTACTTGCGTGCGTGGCGTTTTCATCTGATTTTACGGCGCAGGTTGTTTCTGTTTCCGGAAAGACGGAAGTTCTAAGCGGAACAACGTGGAAGGCTTTGTCGGCGGGAGACACGCTAAAAAACGGAGATGTTATCCAGACAGGATTTAAAAGCGGCGCGGTTCTAAAAATAAAAGAATCGACAATAAATGTCGCATCACTTACAAGAATGACGGTCGAGCAGCTTTCAGAAAGCCAGGACAAGGACAATGTGCGCGTTTTTGTAAAGACTGGAAAAGTTTCTTCGAATGTGCAGAAAACAAACGGAAAAAAAGTCGGATTTACAGTGCGGACTCCCGTCGCGACAGCTTCTGTGCGCGGAACAGAATTCTCAGTGGAAAACACATTCAGCGCGACACAAGTCCAGACAAACCGCGGAAAAGTCGCTGTCTGGTCAGGAAAAAATTCAGAGAATGTTTCATCCGGAGAAAACGGCGGCGGAAATTCTGCACAGACGCAGGAAAATGCCGGAAACCAGGAAAATTTAGATTCGTCTTTTGAAAACGCGCCGCACGGAGCCTTGACCGTAACACAAAATCAAAAAACGGAGCTTGGAAAATCTGGAAGTGTGGTTTCACAGCAAAAAGCCGCGGAAAACAGCGCGACAAACATTGGAAATGGAACTTCGGTGCAATCTGACATGGGAAAATCAAAAAGACAAAATGAACCGGATGTCGGAACCAGGAATTCCTACGCGTCGCTCTCAGTAAAAGTTTCAATCGAAAATTAATCTATGAAAAATTCAAAAAAATCACGGAGAACGTTCTTAACACTCGCGATTGTTCTCAGCGTTTTTCTAGGAGCAAGCGGGCTTACAGCGCTCGGCCTTTTCCAGAAATTCGAGTACAAATTCTATGACATTCTTCTCTCGTTCAAAAAAGCGCCGGAAGAACGGCCGGAAATTCTTCTCGTTGACATTGACGACCTTGCCCTTGACCAGATGGGAAGCTGGCCGTGGACGCGCGACAAGCTGGCCGACGCGCTTATTTACATGAAGGAGCTTGGGGCGGAAACCGCGGTTTTTGATATTGAATATCTTTCACCGTCACAGGAATCAGTTGATTTTGAGCTTTATGAAAAAATGCTCGCTGACGGGAAAGCGGATCTGGACGAAATTAAAAATCTTTTTGTTGACAATGATGATTATTTTGCGCGCGCAATCCAGTTTTTCGGAAATTCTTGGCTTACGGTGAACGCAGGAAATCTTGCAATTGACTACAGCGAGGACGAAATTTCCTACGCGGAAAAACGTTTTTTGTTTCAGGCGGAAGATGACAAAAATCAGCTCGAAAAAAAACATCTTGCCAAAACTTACTCGGATTTTTCTCCGGCGGTTTTTGATTTTATTTCGTACGCAGAAGGCGCGGGATTTACAAACGTAAAAATCGACTCGGACGGAACGCGGAGGCGGATTCCTCTTTTTATCAAATATGACGGTGGAGTTCTTGCGCAGCTCGCCCTTGCCCCGCTTTTAAAAAGCTTAAATCCTCAGAAAATCAAAATCACAAAAAATTTTATAGTTCTGGAAAACTGCGAGGGTAACGGCCAGAATCAGCCTTCAAAAACTATTAAAATTCCAATTTCGAGCGACGGAACAATGCTCATAAACTGGCTAAAAAAGCCGTTCGCCGCCACAAAAACAGTCGTAAACAGCGACGAAACTGCGGAGGAAATCATAGACGACGAGAAAACTTCGTTTAAGCACTGCTCGGTTTTTTATCTTTGGAATTTGCACGAGCTTGAAAAATCATTTCCGGCGTTCCTAGAAGATTTTCAGACTGAATTTCAGAATGTCCAATCAGAAATTGCAGCGCAGAAAATTTCCGAGCTTCTTGCGTCTTATGACGAAATCACGCAGTACAAAAATTTTATCTTAAGCGCGATGAACGGCTACGATGAAAACGGAAACGCGGTTGGCGGCGGAATCAGCGGAGAAATCTTTGAAGAGTATTTCTCGCTCAGACAGATTTTTTTCGGGAATCTTTATGATTTTGCGAACAGCCAGGAATTTTCTGACGCAGTGAATGAAGCCATGCAGGGAAATTTTGAAAGTGAAGTCGTTCTAAAAGCCACAGATTTCTGCTCGAACATAGAAACTTTCATCTCTTATTTTGATGAAATGAAAAAAATGTTCAGCGGAAAATTCTGCATAATCGGAAACACAGGAAGCGGCACCACGGACTTGGGCTCGACTCCGTTCCAGAATTCCTATCCGAACGTTGGAACCCACGCAAACGTCTACAACACAATCATGACAGAGGATTTCATAACTCCTGCCAGCTGGATCTGGGCGGCGGCCGCAACAGCGGTTCTTGCGTTTCTAGCGTTCGGTGCGCATTCAAACCAGCGGGTTCTTACACAAAGTATTTTTGGCGCCGCGCTTCTTTCGGTTGTTGTCGCCGTTCCGATTCTTCTAATGCATTTCTGCGGAATTTACGTTCCTCTCACCTGCCCTATTTTGATTTCAATTTTCTCCTACATTTTTGTCACGGCTTATTCTTTCCATTCATCAGAAAAAGACAAAAAATTCATCACGGGAGCATTCAGCCAGTGCCTTTCAAAAGATGTTGTTGATGAAATCATAAAAGATCCTTCAAAGCTTGTCCTCGGCGGAAAAAACTACCAGATGACCGCGCTTTTCACCGACATCGAGAAATTTTCAGGTTTCTCAGAGCTTTTGTCGGCGGCGGAGCTTGTCTCGCTCCTGAACTATTATCTTACAAAGATGAGCGAAATTATCATCGACGAGCACGGAACAGTTGATAAATACGAGGGCGACGCGATTGTCGCTTTTGTCGGCGCACCGGTTCCAATGGCTGACCACGCGAACAGAGCCTGCGCCGCCGCGCTGAAAATGAAAAAATCCGAGGTAGAAATCAACAAGGAAATCTACAGAATCGCCGCCTTTAACGAAAAACCGGCCGATATTTCTGAAACGCTTTTCTCCGCGTTCAAAATCATGGTCGCGCACAAACGTCGCATTTTCACAAGAATCGGCTTGAATTCAGGCGAAATTGTCGCAGGATTCATGGGAAGCGACAACAAGAAAAACTACACCGTTATGGGAAACAACGTTAACCTCGCCAGCCGGCTCGAGGGCGTGAACAAGCAATATTCAACCGGCGGAATTTTAATAAGCAGCGCGACGCGTAGCGAGCTCGGCGACAATTTTGTAGTACGCAGCCTTGACCGCGTGCAAGTTGTAAATGTAAAGACGCCGATCAGACTTTACGAGCTTATGGCCTTTAAAGACGAATCCGACGACAAGCTCTTGAATTACGTTGAAAACTGGGAAAGCGCAATGAGACTTTTTGAGGCCGGCGAATATGAAAAATCACTCGAAGGCCTCAGAAACTTAAGCGCGCAGAATCCAGCCGACAGAGTTTGCAGATACTACATCTCGCTTCTGGAAAATTTCTTTATAAAAGGAAAATATCCGTCGGCAAAGGACGGAATCGGTGTCGCGTTCAATCCAGAAAATCCTCCGGAAATGGACAAATCCTGGATTGGCACGGACAAGGAAATCAAGGGAACTTTCACGCTTCTGCAAAAGTAATAAAGATTCTCCGTCATTGCGGAGAGCAAAGCAGCGAAGCAATCTCAAAAAGGATTTCAGCCACCAGATGAGATTGCTTTTCCTCGGCCCGCAATGGCATTAAAATCTTAGCATAAGCTCTTCTGAAATTGTTCTGCCGTTTTCCTTGTAAATTCTCGGAACGCGCTTGCTTACCGCGCAAGTGATTTCGTAAGGAATTGTGCTGGCTTTCGCCGCCATTTCCTCAAGAGGCGCGTGCTCGCCGAAAATCTCAATCTCACTTCCGACATCAACATCCGGACAGTCGGTCAGGTCAATCATCGTCATGTCCATGCAGATTTTTCCGCGCACTGGCGCAGGACCGTTTTCTGTCAAGAGAGAATAATTGTTTGAGAACACGCGCATAAATCCGTCGGCATAACCGTAAGGAACAACGCCCATCCGTGTTTTTTTCGGGCAAGTGTATGTTCCGCCGTAGCTTACTTTTGTTCCGGCTGGATAGACTTTTATTGTGCTCACATTTGTTTTCATCGTCATTACAGGCTTTAGTCCAAGCATTTTCGCGTGCTCGCCGTAGCCGTAGAGCAAAAGTCCCGGCCTGACCATGTCAAGATAGCTTTCTGGATAAACAACAGTCGCGCCTGTATTCGCGCAATGGCGCAGCTTGAATTTTCTGCCCCATTTCTTTTCAACCGCAGCAATAACATCTTTAAAAAGCCTGAGCTGCTCCAGTGTGTATTTTTTTGACTCCTCGTCATTTTCATCAGCGACAGCAAAATGCGTAAAGATTCCTTCCGCCTCAATTCCCGGAAGATTCACCGCGTGGACAATTCCATCAACTCCGTTCTCAAAAAAATCTCCGGCGCAAAGATAGCCGAGCCTGGACATTCCAGTATCAACTTTTATGTGGACTTTGAGCTTTCCGCCGTATTTAAGAGCCTCGGCATTGTATTCCTCAGCCTTTGCCTCGCACGTCACCGCCTGAGTTATGTTAAGGCAAATGAGCCGGTCAACCTGCTCTTTCGGCGTGTGGCCCAGAACCAAAATCGGCATTGTAATTCCGTTGAAACGAAGCTCCATCGCCTCGTCAATGCTGCTAACCGCAAGATAGTCCGCGCCGAGCGAAGCAAGCTTTTTGCTCACCATAACAGCTCCGTGCCCATAAGCGTCAGCCTTTACAACGCCAAGAAATTTCACGTTTTTCCCGATATGCTCACGGATTTTCTTATAATTGTATTCAATCGCATCAAGATTTATTTCAGCCCAAGTACGTTTCAATGTTGATTTCATTTTTATTCTTCCTATGATATTATTATCGCAATCAAAAAAATTTTGTAAAGTAAGGAGAAAATTCTATGCCGATGATTGATTCAAAAGTCACAGTTCCGCTTCCGCAGGAAAAACGCGACGTTCTCAAAGCGGAATTCGGAAAAGCCATCTCAATTCTTGGAAAGCCTGAAAGCTATCTTATGCTTGGCTTCGAGGACAATTATGATTTGTATTTCGGCGGAAAAAAACTCGACAAAGGCGCATTTATTTCTGTCCAGCTCCTAGGCGAAGTAAATTCCTCTGCAAGCGAGAAAATGAGCGCAAAGCTCTGCGAAATCCTAGAAAAAGAGCTCGGAATTCCAGGCGACAAAATCTACATAACTTATTCCGGCTACAAAAACTGGGGCTGGAACGGAGGAAACTTCTAGCTTTTTCGCAGCTTCAATGCAGCGTATTTATTCCGATAAAAAAAGCTTCCGTTTTAAGCGGAAGCTTTTTATTTCTCATTTAAAGCTGAGCTTATTTGTTAACTCTGTCCTTGAGAGCTTTTCCAGCCTTGAATTTCGGTGATTTGCTTGCTGGAATCTGAATTTCTGCGCCAGTTGCAGGATTGCGTCCTGTGCGGGCAGCCCTTTCTCCTACTTCAAAAGTTCCGAAGCCGATAAGCTGAACGCTGTCGCCTTTCTCCAACGCTTTTGCAACATTCTCTGTGAAAGATTTTACGAAAGCTTCTGTGTCTTTTTTAGTAAGTTTTGTGTCCGCAGCAATTGCATCAATAAGTTCTGCCTTGTTCATTTTCTATAAACTCCTTTGTAAAAATGATGTATCTAATTATAACCCATATATCGTTAAATGAATACCTTTTTATAAATATTTTTTCATTTCCTGCCCGTCAACTCCGGCATAAAGCTCCACCAAGTTTTTCGCTGGGCTTGAGTTGATTTTCTGAATAAGGACTTCCTCAATCTGGAAAAATCCAACATCCGCGCTCATATGGACTTCAATCTTAATCGGCTTCTCGCCGCCCTTGAGAATCTTTACGCTTTCAATCGAGTTCGCAGAATATTTATGAATGTCGCCAACCGAAGGCTTTGAGTTTATTTCCATAGGAATTCTCGCCCGCCCTTTCGTCATGTCGCAGCCGTCAGCAATCAGAATCAGTCCGGCCTCAATCGAATGGATTCTGCGCGTTCCCATATGGCCGATAATTCCTTCCATAGCCATCGAGCGGATAACAACCCGGCGCCTCAAATTTTCTTTTCCGGGCAAAACTTCGTCCAAGATTCTATTGATAATTCCATATCCCAAAATTCCAGAATAAAGCTCGTGGTCCTGCCGCCCGATTGTCATTCCAAAATCGTGCAGAAAACTCGCAATCATAACAGCCGTAACGCTGTCAGAAAAAGTTCCGGCCTGCTCTGTCTCAAGCGAAGTCTTTATCCCCGCCTGATACAAAATCTTCAGCATTTTAAGGGCGTTCCGGCAAACAGTGCGCATATGGACAGGCCCGTGGTCGTTAAACCCGAGGCGCACAATCGAAACGTTGTTCGCATAATCCTGAACAGCCTGGATCTCATCATCATTCACAAGAATTTTCGCGACTTTCAGCGGCAAATCATCCTTGTCAGGCGTCAACTCAATTATTTCTTTAGTAAGCTCCAGCAGCTTCTGGTCAACCGAAACCTCTTTCGGACTTTTCATAAAACCTCTCAACTATTCATACAATAGTATACTAAACTTATTTTGTCAAGTTTTTTGAATAGTTTTTTTTAAAAATTTTACCTTCAATATTAATTATACTCAAATTTTCCTGATTTATTTGTAAAATTTTTGTTTTATTCCGGAGCTTCCGGCTCCGTCGGCGGGCTATCAGCATTTTTAGCAATTTATTCTTACCTTAAAAAAACGCATCTAAAATTTTCAGGAGTTTTTCCTAGAAATTCCATTACTAATCTCACTTTCTTTTTTTTGTTAATTAAATAAACTATCTCTAACCTAAAATTTAGAATAAAAGCAAAATTACTGAATCAAATGATTTTCAAAGAATTTACGCGCGCAATTTTCTGCGAATTTAATAAATCAATTCAGAAATTTTGTTATTTTTTTTAAGCTTAAAACAAGGAGATTCACAATGAAAAAATTTAAAATTTTAGCTTTCTTTTTAACAGCTTTGATTGCTGCGGCAAGCTTTGTTTCCTGCTCATCAGACGATGACGACGATGATAAGCTAGTATATTATTATCTATATGAACAACAGAAAAAAATTTCATCTTCTACAAATAATGATTCATACTCTACAGCGGACTTGATTGGAAAATGGACTTCCAACTCTTCTTACGAAGATTTTTCAGAAATGATTTTCGAGTTTCTCGACGACACGCAAGTTAGATTTTATGACGGCGAAACAACCGAAACATGCAGTTACACACTAAAAGGAAACTCAATAACAATTGAAACCCAGCCAGACTGTGTAAAATCAATAAAATTGGTCAGCAAAACCGAATTTGAAATAACAGTGCTCGTTGCTGGCTTGCTATGGGTAGGAACTTACACAAAACAGTAACTCATACAATTTCCTACCTTACTTATACTTGGAGCTTCCGGCTCCGCCGGCGGGCTATCCGCCGTTCCGCCATTCGGCTTCATTCCTACGCTGCGCTTCGGAACGCCTGCGGCGCGGCTACTATCCCTAAGCCTTTCGTTCAATACCTTCAAAAATTTAGAGAAATTAGATTTTTTACATACAGAATAAACATCTTTTCAAGAAAAATTCATTTTTATATGGAGTTTTTTTATTTTCAGAATTAAAATTATTTCATATGAAAAAAAGTCTTAGTATCAGTTTGCTTTGGAAAATTTCCATTGTTGTAATCGCGGCGCTTTTTGCCCTCGGTTATTTTTCAATCAACGCAGTAAAACAGCATTCCCGCGAAACGTTCATCCACGACACATCAGAAACAGTAAATACAATGCTAACCTTTGTCGGCAACACAAATTCCGTGATGATGCAGCAACTCCGTTCGTACACAATGCTCGACAAAACAGGCTTCGAATCTTCTGATCCGGAAGAAATCCAGCAAATGCTAATCGAAAAATCTGGCCGCCGCTACAAATGGTTCAGCCAGATTGCCTACGTCCAGTATTCAAGCGGGACAGCCTTTAAAGACGACGGAACAACTGAAGATGTAAACGGCTCCCAGTGGTTCAAGAAAATGAAGCAGCAACGCAAGCCAAACAAAGGCCTTCAGCTTTATGCCGACGTCATAAAAACCGCGGAAGGAAAAATTGTTTATCCAATCTGCAAAGACGCGGAGCCAAAGGACGACGGCGGATACTGCCTTGGATTTTTTGTCGGCTACGTTCCAATAGAATACATGCAGTATTATTTCAATAAAATCAAAGGAAAAAAAATCAATTCTCCGGAAGGATTTCCGCTTCTTCTGAACAAAAATCTCGACATTCTCTGCGCGCCGGATGAAACTTTCGTTATGAACGTCAAATTCCAGCAGTCCGGCGAACATTTTCAGCAGATCGACCCGCAGATTCTGAACTTTGTTCTAAATCCAATCGAAAATGATGCAAACGGAAACAAAATGACCGTAACAGGAAAAATCACTTTGGAAAATATTCCGTCAACAATTATCGTCGGAAAACTCGCAAGCACGGAGTGGACTTTTGCAATCGCGACGCCGGATTTTTCAATCGACGAGTCTGCGACATTGCTTACAAAAACGCTTTTTATCGGCGCAGTTCTTGCGGTTGTCGTTATAATTTTCGTCATGATTCTTCTTTTCCAAATTTCATTCCGGCCGCTTGCAAAGCTTAACGAAGCTTTTAAGAACATCGCATCTGGCGACGCGGACTTAAAATCACGGTTAAAGGAAGGCAAAAATGACGAAATCGGCCAGATTTGCCGCAGCTTCAACGCGTATGTCACCGGAATGCAGGAAATGATACGCGACATTGGAAAAGCGCGCGAAGATTTGTCCGCGGTTGAGTCAACGCTAGACATAACAACAAAGAAAATTGAAAAAGATCTGCAAAACGCAGCGGACTCATCGGCCGTCATAAAAGCAGAGTCCGCGATTGAAACAAGCTACGCCGGAACTTTTGAAACTTTTGTAAAGTCAACAATGAACGACACCGCGGAAATAAATAAAATCCTGCTAAGCCAGCACGCCCTTATAAAGCAGATTTCTCAGGCAAATCCTGACGAGCTGAAAAAAAATCTCCTTGAGCAAACTTCAAACCTTAAGAAAATCAACGATATTCTGAAAAAGATTTTCAGCAGCGCGAAAGCAAACCTGGACGCCTCAGGCGGACTTAGGAAAGCTTCAAGAAACGCAGCTTCGGCGGCAGAACAGCTCGATAAAATTTCATCTGAAGTTGAGGAAACAAAAAAAGAGCTGGAAGAAATGCTCAAAACTTCCTACAACGCAATAAAACTGATCAGCGAGCGGGTTGAAGGATTCCAATATTAAGAATGCAATTTTGGGGGCGTTGCGGGGGAAGCTCCCCGCTAGAAAGGGGTGTCGCCGCAACGAAGTGCGGCGCAGGGGAAAGGCTTTTCCCCTCAATTTATCCAAGGACAACATCGAGCGTCATCATCAGTGTAAAACCGAACGCAAAGAAAACTGTTCCGACATCGCTGTGCTCGCCTTCAGACATTTCAGGGATAAGCTCCTCGACAACAACATATATCATCGCGCCGGCAGCAAAAGTCAAAAGATAAGGCAAAGCCTCAAGAACAAGCGCGGAGGCGACAATTGTGAGAAATGCGCCGACTGGCTCTACTGCGCCGGACAAAACGCCCAGAACAAACGACTTCTTGCGGTTTTTTCCTTCTGAGTGAAGCGGCATGGAAATTATCGCGCCTTCCGGAAAATTCTGGATTGCAATTCCGAGAGCAAGGCTGAGCGCGCCCAAAGCGGAAATTCCGTTGTTTCCTGACAAAAATCCTGCATAAACGACTCCGACCGCCATTCCTTCGGGCAAATTGTGAATTGTAACGGCGAGAACCATCATCGTCGTTTTTTTTAGATGGCTGTGATGGCCTTCCGGATGCGACGAGCCAAGATGAAGATGCGGAACCAAATGGTCAATTCCGAGCAGGAAAAATATTCCAAACCAAAAACCGGCTACAGGCGGAACAAAACTCAATTTTCCAAGATGTGAAGAAAGTTCAAACGCAGGCAGAATAAGCGACCAAATAGAAGCGGCGACCATAACGCCGGAAGCGAATCCCTGCAACGCTTTTTGAACTTTTTGATTCATCTGGCCGCGCATAAAAAAAACGCAGGCCGCGCCAAGGCTTGTTCCCACGAATGGAATTATCAAACCTGGCAAAGCAGAATTTATAAACTTTGTTAGCATATACTAACTATATTACCGCAAGTCAAATTCCATAGCAATGTTCAGGACAATTTTTTCTGATCCGGCAGGAATTTTTTTAAATGGAGCGGATTTTCGCACAGCCAAGAGCGCGGAATTATTCAGCTCTTCATATTCGCAAGGCTGCGTTATTTCTGCAGAAATCAAAGTTCCGTCGGCTCCAATTTCAACACGGAGCTTTACGTTTCCTTCCTGCCCTTTTGCCCGAGCTTTTAGCGGATACATTTTTTTCGATGCGATTTTTTTCAATGCGTAATTTTTATAATTTTTTAAGGCTTCTGAATCTTCATCGCCTGAGAATAAATTTTCCGCAGAATTTTCATAATTTTCTCCTCCTTTAAAATCTTCTTGCGGCGAATTTGATTCATCAGTTCCGCCAAGTCCGTCAAAATTATCTTCGCTCATTTTCTCTTCGAGCTTTTCTTCCGCTTTCTCTTCTTCTTTAAAATCTTCGTTTTGAACTGCGGCCGGAGAATCAATCAAATTTTCTTTATTGACAAATTTTTCCTGGCTGATTTTCTTCTTTCTGCGGATTTTGCTGACAACAGTTACAGATGTTTTTTCCGGCGAATTTGTCTGAGCCGGGCCGGAATTATTAAAATCAAAGAACGCTGAAAAAAAACACGCGCCGGATAAAATCAAAATTGTCGCAAGCGCGCTAATTATCCAGCGTTTCATGAATAATTCCTATTTTTGAAATGCCTGCGTTCTGGACTTTTGTAAGAATCTGGACAACGCGTTCAAATTCAACAGTTTTTTCACATTCAAGAGAAATCGAAGTTTCAGGATTTGATTCATAAATTTTACGGAGCTTGTTTTCCAGTTCGTCCATCGTTACAGTTTCTTCTCCAAGCTCGATTGAATCATTGTTGACGGCGAGAATTTTTGTTGAACTGTCTTCTGATGTTGTAACCGACTCTTCGGTTTTAGGCAAATCCAGCGGCAAAGATGATTTTTTAAATTGCGTGGAAACCATAAAAAAAATCAGAAGCATAAAAATCACGTCTATCATCGATGTGATATTCACAGGAAGCTCTTCTTCTCTTCCAATCAATTTCTTCATAAAATCAGACATTTTGTTCTCCGAAATTATTCTTCATTTTGTTTTTTAGAAGATACGAATTCCGAGCCGGACTTTTCATTGCCAGTTTCTAAAATATCGTCCAGATAAAGCGACACCGCCATCATCCGCTTTTCAATAATCCGTTTGAAAGTTCTATAGAAAAAAATTCCAGGAATTGAAATCATCATTCCAAATTCAGTTGTAATCATTGCAACCCAAATTCCGCCGGAAAGATCTTGCATGCTGACTTGCGCGCCAAGAACAGACATTTTCTGGAAAGCCTCAATCAAACCGACGACAGTTCCTAAAAGCCCGATGGACGGAGAAACCGCGCAGATAAAATTCAAGAACCAAAGGCCCCGGTTCATTTCGTAATAAAGCAGGGAAGTTTCTTTTTCAAGCAGTTTTTTCTGCTTTTCCTTTGGGAATTTTTTTATTTTTTCAGCGCAGAATTCAATGCGAGACATAAATCCGTGTTTTTTGTTACGGGCCGATGTCGAAAAAAAATAAATGCAGCGCTCAATGCACTGGCAAATGCAAAAGCAAAGAATTCCGAAAAGAATCCAGTTTATCCATCCGCCGAGGTTCACAAATTCAAAAAGTTTCATATTAAAAATCTCCATTCGCTTTTAATTTTGCCTCAGCCGATTTTTTCAGTTTTTTTAAACGGAGCTGAGATTTCTGCCTGACTGTAAGATAAACATGTCGCAAAGCCATTATCGGATGATATTTTAACATCCGAGGTCCGGCATAACGCATTACTTTGCGAATTTTTTCGCGCATTTCAGGCTTGTAGCAATGAACTTTGCACATTGAGCAAAAAGTTTTTGACTCCATAAACGGACATCCGGCGACACGCTGATGAACATAATCCGCCAGCGCAGAACATTCAGGACAGAGATTCTCTTCGGATTTTAAAGCCGGCCTGTTCTTATGCGCGCCCCCGCAATAAATTTGAATCATAAGCGTACAAATTTTATCTTCCTTTCGACGCTTTTCATTTACTTCCGGCTCAGTCATTCAGGCATCCTTTGCGTTAATTTCAAGCGGTTTTTCATCTTTCCAGTCCTGTTCAGCCTTGTTTTTTTCTTCATCAAGAATTTTTTTAGATTCTTCAGGCGAAATTGTCCTTATTCTCGTAAAAAAATATGTGTACTTAATCGGAATCATGCACACAATGAAAATTCTCCCGATCACGTTCGGAGCAGAATTTCCAGTTCTAGCGGCCTTAACCGTCATCATCGCGAATGCAGCCGCCAGCATTGCCGACGCGCTAAAAAGAATCGCAAGCTTTGTTTTTAACGTCATTGCTCTGTGCAGCACAAAACTTTCAAGATGATTTTTATAAAGCTTAGTGCCTCTAAACCATCTGTCGATCCGTTTTGAACCTTTTGCAAAGCAAAATGCGGCGAGAAGAAGGAATGGCGTTGTAGGAAGAACCGGAAGCGGAATTCCAACGGCTCCGATTCCAGCAAAAATAAATCCCAGGGCAATCCAAATTGGTTTCATAATTTTCATTTTTTTTCCTTAACTGTTTCTTCCAGAATTGATTTTAACAATTTTGTCCGCAAAATAAAACGTGCTTTTTCTGTGGCTAACAATAACAACAGTTTTTCCTGCAGAAAATTTCTTAACCGACTCCATAATAATTTTTTCATTCCAGGAATCAAGATTGCTCGTCGGCTCATCAAGAATAAGAAAATCTCCGCCGTGAAGAAATGCCCGCGCAAGTCCGAGTCGCTGCCTTTCTCCGCCAGAAAAATTATCGCCAAGCTCCGAAACCTGCGTTTCATACTTCTTAGGAAGCGATTCGATAAAATCATGAATGTTCGCCTTTCTGCAAGCCTCGGCAATTTCCTCGCCAGTTGAATCCAGTTTTGCGATTCTGATGTTGTTTATAATCGTGTCGTGGAACAAAACTGTTTCCTGCGTAAAATAGCTTTCAATTTTCCGCAGATTATCCGTGTTGATTTTCCGGACATCTTCGCCGGAAATAAAAACTCCGCCCTTGTCAGCCTCCCAGAAATGCATAAAAAGTTTCAGCAAAGTTGATTTTCCTGAACCGGATTTTCCCTGGATTCCAATAATTTTTCCTTTTGAAAATTCCGCGCTGAAATTTTCCAAGACATTTAAATTTTCTGATTCGTAGGCTTTTCCGCGATTTTTTAGTGAATTTTGTTTTCCATAAGAAAAACTTACATTTTCCGCCTTTGCGCCGTCAAAAACAACATTTTTACCGCCGATAACATCTCGCACAAAAGGCTTTTCATCAAGGAGATCAAGAATTCTCTTTCCGCTGGCAACAGTCTGGCTAAGTCCGCTTCCAAGATTTGCAACGGCAATTACCGGACCGAATGAGCTGAACATCGCCACGGTGCAGATAACGACAGACTCAAAGCTCAGAAGATTTTTTGCATGCAAAAAAATCGAGATAAGAAGAACCGCAACCGAAGCAAAAACAACAGCAAAGCCGGAAACAGCCGCAGAAATTCCTTCAATTTCAGACATTTTCATCTTGCTATGAGAGAGAGATTCGCTTCCAGCCTGAATTTCGGAAAGTTTTTTGGCTCCAGTTCCATACATAATGCTCATTGAAATTCCGCGGAGACAATCAAGAAGAAATGAATTCATCTCGGCAAAGTTCTTTCTATAAGCACTTCCATATTTCAAGGCCGGACCACTTACAAAAAACGGAATTAAAATTCCAACAGCCATATAAAAAAACAAGGCGGCGGCGGCCAAGACAAAACTATACCGGACAAAAAACGCGGCCATTCCAAGCGAAACTAAAATTGCAATGCAAACCGGCGAAATTGTGTGCGCATAAAAAACTTCAAGAAGCTCAATATCAGAAGTCAAAAGGGCAATCAAATTTCCTTTTTCTTTTGTTTCAAGCCGGGCCGGGCCGAGAAAGCGGAGTTTTTCAAATACGATATTTCTGATTCTCGCAAGCAAAGAAAAAGCGATAAAATGATTGCAATACTGCTCAAAATAGTGAAAAATTCCGCGCGCAACGCCGACTAAAACTAAAAATTTCGCAGGAAACATCTTAAACAAAGCCATGGTGCCTAAAACAGGAATTCCAATTGCGCAGAAAAATCCTAAAGTTCCTAGAACAATTGCTAAAATCATAACAGGAAAAAGCGGAGAAACAAGCTTTGACAAACGCAAAAGTATTTTCATTTTGAGCCTTCCGCATTGTAAATTTCTGGAAAAACTTTTCCATTTTCAAAACGATAAATTTGATCAGCATCAGCTGAGTTTTCAGTTCTGTGGCTTATCATAATTATTGTCTTTGTTCTTCGTAAACCGCGCAGAAGAGCCAGAATCGCCCGTTCGCTTTCAACATCAATATTCGAGGCCGCCTCATCAAAAATTAAAATTTCGCTTTTATGAATCAAAGCACGCGCAATAGAAAGCCGCTGCTTTTGTCCGCCGGAAAGATTCGCGGCATTTTCCTGAATTTTCATATCAAGTCCGCCCTGCTCCCTTACAAAATCCGCAAGCTGAACTTTCTCCAGGATTTTCCACATCTCCAGCTCACTGGCCGCGGGATTTCCTTCGAGAAGGCAGCTGCGCACTGTTCCCATAAAAATCCAGTCGCGATGTGTAATATAAATGCATTTTTTATAAAGTTCTTCGCGCGGAAAAGTTCTAATTTCTTCGCCTTCAAAAATCGCCAGGCCTTCGTAGCTAGAATTTATTCCGCATAAAATTTTCGCCGCAGTTGATTTTCCAGAGCCTGATTTTCCAGTAAAAACAACAAATTCGCCTTTTTTTATAGAAAGATTTACATCTGAAAGAACTTTTCTTTTGGAATTTCCGCCGCTGAATGTGTAGCTAACATTTTTAAGAACGTAAACCGCGTTAGGGATAGAAGCTGCGCGCAAGCGTTGGCGGCTTGCCGCCAATGGAGCGACAGCGGAACAGCGGATAGCCCGGCCTGCCGGAAGGCAGGAAACGCCCATAAAATCAAAAATCCGGTTCGCAGCCGTTGTTCCGTTCATCGCCGTATGGAAATAACTTCCGAGCCGCCTGAGCGGAATAAAAAAATCAGCGCTTAAAAGTATGCACGCAAAGCATTTTTCCAGCGGAAGCGCGCCTGAAAAAAACGAGCTGACCGCAGCGCAAATTCCAAGCCCTGCGCCGCCGTAAGCGACAATGTCCATTATAATTATTGAATTAAGCTGCATTGAAAGAACTTTCATAGTCACTTTTCTAAAATGCTCGGCTTCCTCGTTCATTTTTTTCTGCTTGAATTCGTCGGCCTGATAAATTTGCAATGTTGAAAGGCCCTGAAGATTTTCAAGGAAATTGTCCGCCAAATTCGCATATTGTGTCCAATATTTTGAGAGAATTTTCTTCGCGATTTTTTGAACCGCGACAATCGAAAGCGGAATAAGAGGCACACAGATAAGAAGAACCAAAGCGATTTTTAGATTCAAAAACGAAATTACAAAAAACAAAGTCAACGCTGCGGCCATCGAATAAAAAAGCTGCGGAGCATAAAAGCCAAACCAGACTTCAAGCTGCTCCACGCCGTCAACTGCGAGCTGGACGATTTTCGCAGTTTCAGTTTTTTCCTGATATTCATTTCCAAGTTCAAGCAGCTTTTGATATATTTTTGCGCGTAATGTTTTTTTTACGTTGCAGGAAGATTTAAACTCGGAAATTGAAATAAAAAATGTGCAGAAAAACGAGCAAAATAATCCCAGGCAAATAAAAATAAGCGGAAGAGAAATATTTCCGCCCCTTGTCCTGATAATTTCAGCAGCGGAAAAAATAATAAGAATATGAAAAGACAATGAAAGCCATTTTAGCAAAACTGTCAAAAAAATATATTTTTTGCTTTCAGGAACAGCATTCAAAATCCGTTTATCAATCATAATGCTGATAAAATTACCGCGAAATGTTAGCTGCAGTCAACTTTTGTTGTCGTTATTGAGACTTTTTATCAAAAAGGATTTTTCTTGGAAATTCTGATGATTTTTTTGATTTTTTTTTATAAAGTATCTCTAACAGGAAAGTTAGCTTATGGCAACAACCAATGAAAATCAACTAGAATCGAAATTTTATGAAATTTTAAAGGCCTTTAAAACTAACGGCGGAAGAATAACGGAACAACGGAAAAATTTAATTAGACTTATTCTCAATAACCCGACCTGCTCATGCAAGGAGCTTTTTTATCTTGCGAATGTCTTTGACAAAGGAATCGGGCGCGCCACAGTTTACAGAACAATCCAGTCGCTAGAAACGATGGGATTCATTTCAAGGCGCTCAATATGTTTCAATTAAAATAAATATCGAAAAGCGAGCTTTCAGAGGAAAGCAATTCGAAAAGTTCTTGGACGCAAAACAGTGAAAAAAAACGGAAAGCAAAAGTTTCCGGATTTTTTTTGAAATCACCAGCTGTCAACAATTTTTTTCAGTTCGTCCAGCATATCGAGAATTTTCTGGCGGTTGCGAATGTCAAAATGAGTCGCTTCCTTCGCAAGATTCATAAAAAATTTCTGCATCGGGACAAGCTTGTCCATCGGGACTTTTTTTGTGTCGTACAGAAGCAAAATGCTTCCCGTGACTGGATTGCGCTCAACGCTTTTTACGGCGTCGGAAGTCTGCAAAATTGAAAGAGCCTTCGCGCAAATCTCGTCATCCTTAAAAATCGGAGCACGCAGCCGGACTCGTCCGGGGAAAAAGCTTGATATTAACATTTATTTCTCCAAAGTTGTCTGGCCGCGCAGACGAAAATCGACGCAGGCGGCTCGCCGGAACGATGTTCTGTTTACGTTTACATTCCGGCGAGCGCGGCGTTTTAGTTTTTAGGCTCGGAATCTTCAATTTCCTCGATTTTCTCTATCTCGCCAAGCTCCTTTTCGTTCTGGGCAAGCACAGATTTCATTGCGGCAACGCTGATTGCAACAGTCGCCGAGTTATGAAGAATCGCGGCGAGCTGAGGAGAAATCAGGCCGAGAACGCCGAGCAAAAGCAACGTAGAGTTGATTTCGATAATCTTAAGGTTGTTCGAGTTGATTTTGTGAAGAAGCCCCTGCCCTATCAGCCTTGTGAGAGCGACATTTCCCAGGCCTTTCTCAGTAAGGACGATGTCAGCGGTGTCGCCGGCAATCGAAGAGCAGCCTTCAATCGCAATTCCAACATCAGCAGAAGAAAGCGCAGGCGCGTCATTTATTCCGTCGCCGAGCATAATCACTTTCCGTCCGGCTTTTCTTTCTTTTTCAATCAGGGAAACTTTGTCTTCCGGCAACGCCTGTGAATACCAGGCGTCAAGTCCGGCGCTGGTCGCAATTTTTCTGGCCGCGCCTTCCGTGTCGCCTGTAATCATAACGCAGCGCTTTACGCCCGTCTGCTTCAAAAGTTTTATGATTTCCGGAGCTTCAGGCCGGATCGGATCCCCAATCGCGAGGACTCCGGCTAGTTTTCCGTCATATGAAAGATAAAGAAGCGAGCGTCCGGTCTCAAGAGAATCTTTCTGAATCTGCTCAACCTGCTCCGTCTTTGGAATTTTTTCATCTTCAAAAATAAAATGCGCGCTTCCAATGCAAACTTTTTTGTTTTCGATTGTAGACGCAATTCCATGAGCAACCTGATACTGAACCTGAGTATGATTCTCAGGATGACGCAGGCCTTTGTCCTCGGCCGCCTTTACGACAGCGCGTCCAAGCGGATGAGGGAAATGCTCTTCAAGGCAGGCCGCTGTCTGCAAAACGAAGTTCTCTGAGTAGCCCTGCATTGGATAAACTTTTTCAAGGACCGGATTTGCGTAAGTCAAAGTTCCAGTCTTGTCAAAAATCACAGTGTCGGCCTGGGCAGCCTGCTCAAGGAATTTTCCGCCTTTCACGGAAATTCCGTGTTCCGCGGCCTCTTTCATTGCGGCAAGCACCGAAATAGGAGCGGCAAGCTTCATAGCGCAGGAATAATCAACCATGAGCGTTGACATTGTCTTTGTAACATTGCGCGTAAAAAGCCATGTAAGTCCGGCAAGCAGGAAATTGAACGGAACAATTTTCTCCGCAATCATCTCTGACTGGCGCTGGACTTCAGCTTTAAGCCCCTGCGAGTTATCAATCATATTGATTATGTTCTGGACTTTTGTGTCGCTTCCGGCTGTGCGAACTTTTATTGTAAGCTCGCCTTCCGTCAGAATTGTTCCGGCAAAAACTCCGCTGCCTTTCTTCTTCGCGACCGGAAGAGACTCGCCGGTAATGCTCGCCTGATTCGCCGAGCCGATTCCGCTTTCAACCGCGCCGTCGGCAGGAATTGTGCTTCCCTCGCGGACAATGATGATATCGCCTTTCTTGAGAGTTTCCGGCGGAACAAGCTTCTCCTCTCCGTTCACCAGAAGATGAGCCGGCTCGTTGCTGATTAAAAGCTTGTGCGCAAGATTTCCGTACGAGGCGCGTTTTGTTACATCCTCAACGTCTTCGCCCAAGTCAAGAAGAAGCGAAATCTGGCTCGCCGTGTTCGTGTTTCCAGTCAAGGCCGCGACAGAAAGAGCCGCCGCGTCAAGCATCTGCGTGCTGAAAACCTTTCCCTTCGTAAACACAACTTTCAGCGCAAGAAAAATGCGGGGAAGAATATGCTTCCACATCAAAAGAGTTCGGATAGGAAGCGGAAGAAACCATTTGCGGAAATAATAATCTCCGAACGCAGAAATGAAAATTCCGGCAATGCTTTCTGTTTCCGGAATCTGGGAGACATTTTCAAGGAGCTTTTTATCATCAAGATATTTTGAAGTCAAAGCCTTGAAAAGATTTTCAATCTCTTTCTGGGTAATTATTTTCGTGTCAAAATGAATAAGATAAGAGCCTGCGACGGTGTTTACATCAATATCTTCAATTCCGTCCTGAACTGCGATAAGGCTCTGGGCTAAAATAGCCTGCCTGGGAGTAACTTCGTGCTTGTTGTAATGCACGCGGATTCTTCCAGGCAGAGCATGATGAATACGAATATTCATAGCTTAGGCTTTCTTAGCAGCCTTTTTTGCTTCGTTGTTGTATTTAGCCTCAGCAACAATGTCCTGAGCATCCTCTTTAACAGACTCAGCGAAAGCAGCGGCATCGTCCTTAAGCTGAAGTCCTTTTCCGACAACAGCGGCACAAGCTTTCTTAAAAGCCGGTGTCTTTACGATGGAAACAATAGCAGCACCAGCAACAACGCCAATGCCAAAAGCCGCCCATTTGTTAATAGCCATAAAATCCTCCATAAAGATGAATCTTTCAGATTCACCTACGTAAATAATATATTACTCCAAGTCAAAAAAAATTCAATTATATAGAAGAATTTTTATATTTTCCTAGTTTTTGCTTATCCAATCTCGCAGAAGCTCAATGTTCCAACCTCTTTCAGATTTGGAATAATCTAGAATTTCAAAGTAAGGGAAGCGGTCAAAGGAGACTTGAATAAATTGTAAAATGATATTTTTTCCTTGTTGACTTTATAATCAGTTTTCTCGCCAGTTTCATTATCATCTGTTTCCAAAGAAACTTGCCTTACATAAGAACTTCCTATCTGGAAAAGCATATGTTCATTCATTTCGACTTTTAATCCAAGCGCAAATCCAGTTTCATTCACAATGCCTTTCAGGTTGCAACCGCCTTCGTGCTCCTCGCTCAGATGATCAAAATTCGCCCAATAAAATCCGCATTTAAAACCGGCAATAAACGACAAATTCTTTTTTATATCATAAATCACAGAAACAGGCACGCTGACTCTCCATTCAACATTTCCGTTCTCAGGAATCCAGTTCAGATTCTCAATTTTTTGCCTAAGACCTTTCTCATAAAAAAATAAAAGACGCGTATTCACATCATATTCTGTTGTATTAATACAATTTACATTCATCATGAAATTCGGATGAACGCCGAAATGCACATTTTCCAGAATTTTCCAACACCAACCGGCCCAAGCCGTAAATCCGTACATCGGGTCTGTTTCTGAAACATCATTTACGCCATGCGGAGCTTCAAAAGTCGGCATCAGAGCACCGGAAAAACCTGCGCCACGCATTCCATCCCTTGAAAAATCAATCCTAAAGATAAACGGAACTTGAACGACATCCAATTTCATGCCTTTCCAATAACGGAATTTTCCTTCACACTCAAAACCTACAGCAAGAGGAATCACATCATAGCTTTTGGCGATTTCAATTTTTGGAGCCGCGGTTCCAATTCCTTTATAAACATTTTTGTCAAAATAGCTAATCTTTATTCCCAAATTCAACTTTGGAATTCCGAGCATAACGCAAACATCCATGTCTGTCAGCTGATTCGGCCAGGAGCCGTGATCCATTATCCTAGCGTCGTATCCAACTCCCCAATACGCTCCAAAAAGATTCGCCGCCCACGCAAAATTTATAAAATCATCATAAAGCCCGTTATGAAAATAATATTTTCCATCATTTTGATTCTGCCAATAAGACACATTGAACATATCGCCGTACTGGGAGCGAAAAACATCAAACGAAACGTCTTCAACAACACCTTTTGTTTCCGGAGCAACATTAAGAATTGCAATTATGTTCATAAAAAGAATAAGAATTGCAATTTTAAGTTTCATTTTTAACCTCAGATTTTTTTAACTGTAATTTTAAGAAAAGACAAATGCTGATTTTATATTTTTTTTATATTCTTGTAAAGAGATAATCTAAGGCTAAAATAGAGAACATAAAAAAAGGCCGCCTGGCGAGGTACATTTCCAGACGGCCCAAAGATATGAACTTAAAAAACGGATTTTGCTAATTTCTTAACGGCCGTTATTTTACCAAAGCTTTTACAGCGGCAAGAGCGTCTGCGTCAGGAGCAAGCTGGGCTTTTACAGTTCCAACAAGAGTTGCTCCCGCGGCTGTAACGCGGTTTGCCCAGTCTTCAATAAACTGTCCGCCGCCCCAGTCATATGAGCCGAACAATCCGACTTTTTTTCCGGAAAGCTGGCCTTCGATTGAGCTGAAGAATTCTTCCATTGAATCCTCAAGCTGCTCTGAGCCCATCGCCGGGCTTCCAAGAAGAATCAAGTCGGCGCCGAGAACCTGCGAAGCGTCCGCAGAATCAGCTGTCGAGAAATAAACATCAGCTCCGGCCGCTTCTTTCGCAGCGTTAGCAAGCTGCTCTGTATTGCCTGTTGTTGAGGCGTAAACAATTGCTACTTTCATTTTGTGTCTCCTGTTTTCATATATTTTTTCACTATCATCGGGACAGAAAGCCCAGAATCAAGCATTTCCATGCATACCTCACTGCATGTTTTATACATTTTCATCTTGCGCTCCGCCTCGTCCAAATCTCCGTAGACTTTCCAGAATCCAGAATACTTGAACGCGGAACGGTTCCGCTCAAATCCGACAACATCACAAAGCGGATATCCTAAAAAAAGTCCGACCTCGTGAGGAAAATCAGCGTTAAAAGCAAGCCTGTGCAAAAGCTGGCTAAGGACTCCGCTGAATCCTTTTTCGAACGAATATCCTTTTGAAGAAAGATACAAGGCGTTTTCCCTGTCTGAAACAACTTTCTCAAGGAGATTCCGGTCAAAGACGAACATCAAGAAACGGCCGCCTTCCTTTCTCAGCGGAACAACGTACCTCTTGGCCTTTACAAAGTCGCGCCGCCACTCGCTTAATTTTCCGCAGCCTGACGAAAAGCACTCGCTGTTCATTGAAAAAAGGCTCGCTGGCTTGATTCCGCACAAGGCCGGCGCCGAACAATGAATAACAGTCTCGTCAAAGCTCATTCTGAAATCTCTCTAAAGCTAGAAAAAAATCTGCTTCCAGCCGACGTTGAAACAGTCAAAGATTTGCCGGCTGAAAGCAGAAATCCGGAAAATTAAAATCATTTGAAATCAACTTCCCTAAACTCTCGTCCGAATAGAGGTACTCGGAGTTAGCAAAAGCTAACTTACAATTGTTAATATATGCTAACTTTGATTTCTTGTCAACAACTTACGGTAAAAAAAATGAATTTATTTTATCGCATCTAAAACCGTGACATTTACGTACATCCAGAGTTTTTTTGATTCCTTGATTTTAAAAAGATGGATTACAAGGCGCGCGTTTGTTTTTTTGCCTTCAACGCAGCGTTTATAATAGAAGACTTTAGTTTCAGGCTTGCCGTTGTAGCTTTTTATAAGCGATTCCCTGTCCATAATCTTGCGGTAGTCTTCTTTATATTCAGGCAAAATCAGATTCTCGGCGACATTTTTCACGCCTTCAGAATAACAGAGCGTATGCAGCTTCTCGTCATTGAACCAGTCGCAGCGGCCGATTGTCTCCCTGAAAGTGTCGTCTGTAAGATCAACAAGGCAATCGTAGAGAGAAGATTTCAGGACAGCGCGGTGGAGCTTGTTCACATATTCCTCAGCGTATTCATCTTCCGTGTAAGATTTTTTGTCAATGTTATTCTTAAGAAGAATCTCGAATTCATCCTTTTTAATCGGCTTTGAGAACAAAAATCCCTGGATGCTTTCGCAGCCGATATGCCGGAGATAGCTGTTCTGCCACTCATACTCAACGCCCTCGGCCGTAACGTGCATTCCAAGCTCAAGCGCAAGCGAAACTGTGTGCTCAAGAAGCTTGTCGCCGCCCGGATTTCCAATGTAGTCAACAAGGCTCTTGTCTATTTTCAGTGTGTCAAAATGAAGCTCGTTTAGCGTGGAAAGCGACGAATATCCTGATCCGAAATCGTCAAGATGAAGGGAAAATCCTGCGCGGTAAAAAGTGTTGGCGATTATTTTCACATCGGAATTATTTATAGCCGCGCTCTCGGTTATTTCAATCGGAACCATTTTCTGGCTGATTCCCGCGTCGGAGACAATCCAGGAATATTTTCCGACAACGCTTTTGTAATACATGCTCGCCCGCGAAAGATTAACGGAAACCGGAACAATCTTGATTCCTTCCGTCTGCCAAAGCTTCTGCTGATAACAGACATTCCTGAAAACGTACTCGTCAAGCTCGCGGATTTTTCCGTTGCGCTCAAGAATCGGAATAAAAGTCATCGGCGGAACAAGCTCTCCGTTCTTCCGCCAGCGGACAAGAGCTTCAGCGCCGACAATCTTTCTCGACGCCGGAGAGAATTTCGGCTGATACCAGATTTCAAATTCCCGCGACTCGAGCGCGTTCTCAAAAGAATCCTCAAGATTTTTCTCGCGGATCATGCGCTCTGTGTCCGCCTCGTCAAAATATTCAAAAGCCTTAGAGCGCGCATCCTTGATTTTGCGTTTCGCCGCGACCGCCTCGCTGTAGGAAAGCTCAAGGCCTTTTCCCTGCTCCCATTTTGAAATTCCGCAGTAAAGCGTAATCTGAGGAACGCCCATTTCTATTGTAAGAAGATTTTCCGCGACCTGAATGCTTTCAATCAGATTCTCAACAGAATTCCGGTTCCGCGTATCCGTGTAAAGAACAAAATGATCGGCGTAAATGTGCGCGGCGATGTCGTTTCTGCCTTTCGACGATTCAATGCATTTCCAGAAATTCTTCAGGAATTCATCCGTTTTTTTAATTCCGCAGACAGAATTTATCAGCTTAAAATCATGAAGATCGAGCGCGACAATAAATCCTGGAGCTTTTACTTTTTTCATGTTCTCCTTGAATTTATTGTAATTGTCGCCGCCGGTAAGATTGTCCATAAAAGCGTAGCTTTCAATCAAATCAGTCTCGGCCTTTTCCTGCTCAAGCCGCATTTTTGTCAAATCGTTGCAGACAGAAAGTGCCAAAATGTCGCCGTTCTCATCCTTGAACATAACAAAACGCTGCGTTATGTAAGATTCGCCAGCCGTAAGAGAATTTGTCCAGTAATTAAAGAAAACTTCGTAAAGGCCTTTCGCGTAATAATCAAGAAGAAGCGCGCGCATATTAAGGAAAAAGCTAGCGTTCTCCTTCTGCGCGTCAGAAATCATCGTCTCGTACCATTTTTTTGAGAAGGCTGAAAAGCTGCACGGACTTTCAAAGCCAATTTTTTCAAGGACAGGAATATCTTTTCCGTTCTCGCAGATTGTGAAATCATTTAAAATCAAATCCCTTGAAATATTCACTTCATAATATCCGACCGAAGTTTCAATTATTGAAGCAAGGAAAGGATTTTTTAAAATCTCCCTGAAATGAGAAGAATCTGAATCTTTATTTTTTGACGCAAGTTCCCGCGGATCTGCCTTTGCCAGCTTTTTCATATTTTGCTACGAATTTCTTCTTAAGTTTTTAAATTTTACAACAGAATTTCATAAAAGACAAATTTCTTTTTTAAGATTATTTTAAGATAGCACGCCGCAGCAAATCAGAAATCAAGCAAATCTTCTCAGCGTTTTCCTTCATAAATCTTCTTATAAAGGAAGAAAATCAATTGAAATGATATGAAATCCTGGGAGCTGAAATATTTCTGTTTAAAATCCGGCTCAAAAATGTTAAAATTCCAGCATGAACTTTTTTCTTGTAATCGCTTTTCTGTTTTTCGCGGGAAGCACAATCGGCTGGCTGATCGAGCTTTTCTGGCGGCATTTTTTTTCCGGCAACAATCCGGAGCACAAATGGATAAATCCGGGATTCCTGACCGGGCCTTACCTTCCGCTCTACGGATTTTCGCTTGTGATTTTGTTTTCGCTTTCGTACATAAAAGTTGATTTTATCAAGAACATTTATCTGCAGAAAACAGTTCTTTTTATCTTGATGGCGCTCTGCATAACGTTTTTTGAGTACATCGCCGGGCTTATTTTCATCAAAGGAATGAAAATAAAGCTCTGGGACTATTCAAGCTGCTGGGGAAACATCCAGGGAATTATCTGCCCGCTCTACACTTTTTTCTGGCTTGTTCTAAGCGCGGCCTACTATTTTCTGGTTCATCCGCATATTCTGAGCTGGCTTTTCTGGTTTACGAACCATCTTTCATATTCTTTTTTTGTAGGATTTTTCTACGGAATCTTCGCGGTCGATGTCTGCTATTCCCTTAAAATCATGGTTAAAATCCGGAAATTCGCAAAGGAGAACAAAGTTCTAATCCAGCTTGAGTCTTTAAAGAGCAAAATCCGCGCTGTGAACGATAAAAACAAGGAGAAAATCCACTTCTGGCTTTCTATGAAATCTGAAAAGCTCCAGCTTCCTGAAGCTCTAAAGGAAATTTACGGAAAAATCAAAACCAAGAAAGACGTTTAGCTCCGCCGCCTTTTATAGCGGCAGAATTTTAGTTTTCAACGTCAGATAAAAAGAAGCTCAACAAGACGGACTGCAAAAGCCACAATCCAGGCGACCGCGCACTGAAAAACGACTGTGAACAAAGCCCACTTTCTGCCAAGCTCCCGTCTTATTGAAGCGACAGCCGCGACGCACGGCGTGTAAAGAAGACAGAAAATCAGAAAAACAAACGCCGCTGCAGGCGACAAAACCGACTTGAGCGCGTCTGCAGAAGAAAAAAGAATATGCAAAGTGGAAACGACACTTTCCTTCGCCATGAATCCTGTAATCAGCGCGGTGGAAATTCTCCAGTCGCCGAATCCAAGCGGGCGGAAAACAGGGGCAATCCAGCCGGCGACAACCGCAAGCATGCTTTCAGTCGCATCAGTCACATACCGGAAGCTCGGACTAAAGTGCTGCAGAAACCAGATGACAATTGTCGCAAGGAAAATCACAGTGAACGCCTTCGTTATAAAATCCTTCGCTTTTTCCCAGAGAAGCTGCCCCACACTCTTCGCGCTCGGCATCCTGTAATTCGGAAGCTCCATTACAAACGGAACAGCCTCGCCTTTAAAAACTGTGCTTTTTGAAACCAGAGCCGCGAGAATTCCAATTAAAATTCCCGACAGATACAAGGTAATCATCACAAGCGCGCCCCGATGAGGAAAGAACGCTGCTGTAAAAAACGCATAAATCGGAAGCTTCGCAGAGCAGCTCATAAACGGAACCATCATTATTGTCATCTTTCTATCGCGCGCAGACGGCAGAGTCCTGGACGACATAACCGCAGGAACTGAGCAGCCAAAGCCAATCAGCATCGGAACCATAGAACGTCCCGACAATCCGATTTTGCGGAGAAGCTTGTCCATCACAAAGGCAATTCTAGCCATATATCCAGTGTCCTCAAGAAGCGAAAGGAAAAAGAAAAGGACAACAATAATAGGAAGAAAACTCAGAACACTTCCAACGCCGTTAAAAATTCCGTCAACAACAAGAGAACGCAGAACCGGACTGACATTTGCAGCTTCCATGCCGGTCTGCGCAGCTCCGCCAAGCCAGCTGATTCCCGCCGCAAGCAAGTCCTGCAGCCATGCGCCGATAACGTTGAATGTAAGCCAGAAAATAACTGCTATAATCACGACAAACGAAGGAATCGCCGTGTATTTTCCGGTAAGAATCCTGTCAATTTTACGGCTCCTTTCGCGCTCCTTTGACTCATGAGGCTTAATCACGCTCTCATCAACAATTCTCCTAATATAGTTGAAGCGCATCTCAGCGATTGCGGCAACATGGTCAAGCCCGCTTTCTGTCTCAAGCTGCTGCGTTATATGAGCCAGGGTCGCTTTCTCGTTGTCGTCAAACGCCATGTCATCAAGGATTTTCCTGTCGCCTTCAAGAAGCTTTGTCGCCGCGAACCTTACAGGAATTCCGGCCTTCGCCGCATGGTCCTCAATAAGGCTCATAACGCCGTGAATCGCACGGTGGATAGCTCCGCCCTTGTCGTCCTTGCCGCAAAAATCACGCGGCAACGGTTTTTCCTGATATTTCGCAACGTGAACCGCATGGCGCACAAGCTCGTCGATTCCCTCGTTCTTCGCCGCTGAAATCGGAACAACAGGAACTCCAAGCGCCTCCTCCATATCGTTGACAAGAACAGAGCCGCCGTTTCCCTGGACCTCGTCCATCATGTTAAGAGCTACAACCATCGGAACGTCGAGCTCAAGCAGCTGAAGCGTCAGGTAAAGGTTTCTTTCTATATTAGTAGCATCGACAATGTTTATAATTCCAGTCGGCTTTGACTTCAAGATAAACTGACGAGATACGATTTCCTCGCTGCTGTAAGGCGACATAGAATAAATTCCCGGCAAGTCCGTAACTTCAACGTTCTTGTATCCTCTTATGAATCCGGTTTTCTGCTCAACTGTAACTCCAGGGAAATTTCCCACATGCTGGTTTGAACCTGTCAGCTGATTAAAAAGCGTAGTTTTTCCGCAGTTTTGGTTTCCGACAAGCGCAAATGTAAGCACCGCGTCATCCGGAAGAGGATGCGCAGTTTTGCTGTCATGAAATTTTCCGTCCTCGCCAAGTCCAGGATGCTCTCTTTCATGCCTCAGCTTGTCTCTTTTTTCGTTTTCCCGGGCCTCGTCTTTTTTTTCCAAGGCAAAAGCTTTCTCCGCGGGAATTTTATCACATTCTATCTTTTTAGCCTCGTCCAGGCGCAACGTCAGCTCATATCCGTTGACTCTAAGCTCCAGAGGATCTCCCATCGGCGCGAACTTTACAAGAGTTATGTTCTCCCCAGGAATCAATCCCATATCCAAAAAATGCTGGCGCAGAGCGCCTTCTCCGCCAACAGCCTTAACAACGGCGCTTTCGCCCGCTTTCAGATCTTTTATTGTCATTAACTGTTTCCTTATAATATTTAAAGATATGTCAGATTTTTAAAATATCACAAGGAAAGAAACGTAGCAACCTACTTTTATTATTTGATGAAAAAACTTTAGGAAATATACAAAAAAAACAAAGATAATATATTTTTCGGATTTGAATTAAGAAGATTTTAGATTTCAGAAAATGTGAAAAACAGAAGAAAAATTATCATCTCCTAGCAGAATTGAACTGCTGTTGTCGGGATGAAAACCCGATGTCCTAACCACTAGACGAAGGAGACAAGATGCGGAGAAGCTGACTTGAACAGCCACGGATTGCTCCACCAGCACCTCAAGCTG
>CAZIFO010000007.1:0-112782 GCA_964538245.1 uncultured Treponema sp. | reverse complement strand
ACTATAAAGCAGCAAAAGACGCTGTAACAAAGGCACTTGACCACGCATACACAAGTCGCCGCGACCGCAAAGGCGAATTCCGCCAGTTGTGGATTGCTCGTATCAATGCGGCTGTACGTGATGAGGGACTTTCTTACTCACGTTTTATCAATGGTCTTAACAAGGCAGGAATCACACTTAACCGCAAGGCTTTGTCAAATCTTGCTATTGAAGATCCAACAGCTTTCAAAGCAGTTGTAGAGACTGCTAAAAAAGCTCTTAACGCTTAAAAAGCGAAAAAGGACGGTTTATGATTTCCCTTGATCAAATTTTGCTTCTGCAGGAAAAAGTTGAGAACGCTGTCGCAAAAATTGCACAGCTTAACGCTGAAAATGCTGCTTTGCGTAGAAAATGCGCAGAGCTCACAAATGCATTGGCAGCGGAAACGGAGCAGTTTTCGGCTTTCCAGAATAACCAGAGCAAAATTGAAGAGGGAATTTTAAGCGCGTTAAAGAAACTTGACACAGTTGAAAGCAAAGTTCTTGAAACTTCTGCAGCTGCTGTGTCAAGTTCATCAGAATCAAATTCTGATTCTGTCTCTGCTGAAAAAACTGAAAATCCGCAGAATTCGGAAAATATAGAAAATTCTGCTTCTTTATCGGAGCAAATTTCCGCGCCTGCAGAAAGCAATATTCCTCCAGAAGAAAATGTTGCAGACAGCCTGCAGCATGAAAAAGACGAGCCCGCAGTTTCATCTGTGGTTAACTCTGATTCAGTTGAAAATTCTACTTCTGTTGAGAAATCTGATAACTTGGCTCTGAATTCCAATCCGGCTGAACTGACTTCTGAAAATCCTCAGAATTCGCAGGAAAATTCTCCATCGCAGCCGATGTTCGATATTTTCTAATTTTTTATGGGTTCTCTAAAGATTGATGTTTTCAATACTTCCTTTACAATAAATGCATCGGAAGATGATGCCTATCTTCAGAAACTTTTGGGCTATTACAAAAAAATCATTTCGCAAATTCAAAAAAGCGGAGCTCTTGTAAATCCTTTGCAGATTTCTGCCTTGGCTGGAATTATGCTTTGCGATGAGCTTTACAAGGAAAAATCAAAGCTTCAGATTCTTTCTCAAAATTCTGTCCAAAATGATTTAAAATCAGAAAAAAATCAGGAAAGAAAAAAATCTGATGAAAAAAAAGCTGAAGAAATTACGGAAAAAATGATAGAAAAAATAACAAAGGCTTTAGAAAATGTTCAAATTTAAAATCTGGATTGACGCAGATTCTTTTCCTCAGAAAGCCCGTTTTTTTTCTGTCCAGCTTGCAAAATCAAACGAAATTCCCATTGTCTTTGTCGCAAATCATGAAATAAAAATCAATGTTGCCTGGAGCGGATTTAAAATGGAAATAGTTCCAAAAACGCAGGGCGCGGCGGATGATTTTATATGCGAAAATGTGTCGGAAAATGATATTGTTCTTACAAGGGACATTCCGTTTGCGGCTAGAATTGTTGAAAAGAAAATCTCTGTGATGAATGACCGCGGAGTAAAATTTACAGCTGAAAATATTGAGGATCGCCTTGCCGAGCGTGAATTCAGCCTGAATCTTTCTGCAATTGGCCTTGGAAAAAACAAAGGCAATTTTTACGGCGAGAAAGAATTCAAAAAATTCTGCTCAGAGTTTGAAAGAGAAATTTCAAATCATAAAATGATTGAAACTTACAATATCAAACGATTTTAAATTCCATCGAAAAATTAATCCTGCTCCATCCGCTCATATGCCGCGTTGATTGAAATAATCCGTTCACGCACCTGAAGAAAAGCCATTACAAGCTCCGGATCGAACTGCTTTCCTGAAAGATTTTGGATTTCTATGAACGCATCATCGACTGACCAGGCTTCTTTGTAGACGCGCTTGTGGCTAAGCGCGTCAAAAACATCTGCAACAGCGACAATTCTCGCTGAGAGAGGAATTTCTTCGCCTTTTAAAGGTCTGTATTTCCCGACTGGTTTTCCGATTTCATATTCCATATAATCAATGTCGCCAGGATAGCCTTTTTCGCTCCCGTTCCACCATTCGTGGTGATGTAGGCAGACATCTCGTGACATTGCATCAATTTCTGACTCCGGTTCGGTAAAAAGTTGAGCGCCTACACAAGTGTGCCCCATCATTATCGCGCGCTCCTCGTCGTTGAATCTTCCCGGTCCAGGTTTTTTAAGAATTATATCTGAAACGCCGACTTTTCCAAGGTCATGGCATTTTGCAGCGATTTTCAAAGTGTCGCGGAAACGCATTCTTTTAGCTTTGTCAATGTTATGGTTTTCTGCCCACTGGTCGTAAATCTCGAGCGAAAAATCAGATACGCGCTGAACGTGCGTTCCGGTTTCTTTTGGATCCCGGAATTCCGCCATACGCTGCATTCTCTTAATCATGTTGCTTGTAAGGTAAGTATGCTCAAGGGCCTGCGTCGCGCTGGAAGCGAACTGTTTTATAAAATCAACTGAATCTTGTGAAAATGGAATAACGTTTCCGTTTTCATCTTTTGCATTGATAATCTGAAGAACTCCAAGCCGCTGATTGTTTGAAGTTGTCAAAGGAATTGTCAAAGTTGAGACGGTTTTATATCCTGTCGAAATGTCCGTGCTGCTGTTGAATTTGTAAGGCGCTGATTCCGGAATGTGATAAGCGTCAGGAATATTTAGAAATTCGCCTGTGCAAGCGCAATATCCGGCAATCGAACGTTTTGTTATCGGCACGGTGAAATAAACATATGGAGATTTTGATTCGCCTGGATTTTTCTTTGATTTTGTGTCATTCTGCGCATATTTTATGCGGAGAAGCTTGTTTTTGAAGTGGCTGTCTTCTTCCAGTGAAAGTGAAGAATTTTCATTCTTGGAAGTCGCGAGCTTGTCTTCAATGACATAGATCGAGCCTGCATCCGCATTAGCGATTGCACGCGCTTCTGTAAGAATCTTTTCAAGAAGAACGTCTGTATCGCGAATCTCATTGAGAATTTTTTCAGTTTCAAAGACTTTCTGTAATTTTTTAAAACGAGTTAGTTCGTCCATTTATATAATCCGATTTAATAAAACGGAACTAAAATTCCGTATATAACCATTTTAATTCATTAATTTTGATTCGTCCATTAAATCGAAGACTAAATTCCTGTTTTTGCGATAAAAATTTAAGTCAAGTTTAACATTTTTACTTTCTATTTTGATAATCTGATGTTATTCTGAATAAAACTTGACAGGAGAAATCTATGAAAATCAAATTCCTGAAATGCAAAAAGTGCGGAAAAGTCGCCGCCGTTTTAAAAAACTCGCCTTGTTCTACAGTTTGCTGCGGCGAGGAAATGCCGGAGCTTGTTCCTGGAACAACTGACGGCGCAAAGGAAAAACACGTTCCTGTTATTTCGAGAAACGGCGCAAAAGTTGAAGTTGCGGTCGGCTCTGTGCTTCATCCAATGGAAGAAAAGCATTTTATTGAATGGATTGCGCTTGAATGCGGCGGAACAGTCCAGTTCAAATTCTTAAATCCGGGCGAGGAACCGAAAGCGCGCTTTTTTGTTGAGGAAGATTCTGAAAAAGTTTGCGCGTATGAATACTGCAATCTTCATGGACTTTGGAAATCTGAGATTTTATAAATCTAAAAAATGAAAAAATCAAGCAAGTGGAGAAGAAAATGAAAATTTCTGAAAATATAAAATATGTCGGAGTTGATGACCACGAAATTGACTTGTTTGAAGGACAGTTCAAAGTTCCAAACGGAATGGCTTACAATTCATATCTGATTCTTGACGAAAAATGCGCTGTGATGGATGGAGTTGAGGCCGATTTTTGCGACGAATGGCTTTCTAAAATTCAGCGGGAGTCCGGCGGAAGAAAAATTGACTATCTTGTTGTTCAGCACATGGAAATGGATCATTCCGGAAGCATCGGAAAATTTGCTGAAATGTATCCTGAGGCGAAAATTGTCGCGTCAAAAATGGCTTTCTCTATGATGAAAAGCATGCTCGGAACTGATTTTTTAGACAGGCAGGTTGTTGCAGGCGAAGGCGCAAAGCTTGAGCTAGGAAATCACGTTCTGAATTTTATTGCAGCTCCGAATGTCCACTGGCCGGAAGTGATTATGACTTATGAAAGCGCTGAGAAAATCCTTTTTTCTGCGGACGCTTTTGGAAAATTCGGCGCGAATGATGTTGAGGATCCTGAAGGCTGGGCTTGCGAGGCGCGGCGTTATTATTTTGGAATTGTCGGAAAATTTGGCGCGAACGTCCAGCAAGTTCTAAAGAAAGCTGGGCATCTAAAGATTGAAAAAATCTGCTCGCTTCACGGTCCTGTCTTGGACAGCGAAATTTCTTCTTATCTAAAATATTATGATGTCTGGTCTTCGTACGCTGCGGAGGATGACGGCGTTCTCGTTGCTTACACTTCTGTTTATGGGAACACGAAAAAAGCGACTGAATATCTTGCAGGAATTTTAAAGGCGAAAGGCGCAAAAGTCTCTTTGATGGATTTGGCGAGAGAGGAAACTTACGAGTGCGTTGAAGATGCGTTTAGATATTCAAAGCTTGTTCTTGCCACAACAACATACAACGGCGGAATTTTCCCGATTATGCGCGAGTTTATTGAGCATTTGACTGAGCGCAACTTTCAGAACCGGATTTTAGCTTTTGTCGAGAATGGAAGCTGGGCGCCTTGCGCTGCGAAAAATATGGAGAAAATGTTTGAAGGTTGCAAGAATCTGAAAATCCTTTCTGAGAAAGTGACAATAAAAATCTCGCTCACGGAAGAAAATAAAAAGCAGCTTGAAAATCTTGCAGCCGCGCTTCTTTCGTGAAATTGTTTTGTTTGTCATCAGCCTGTAAGTTTGCTGGCTGAAAAATCATTAATCATGAAAAATCCCTGGAAGAAAAGCATCTTCCAGGGATTTTCATTTTGCCAAGATTGCTTGTTCTATTTAGATTTTCGCAAGCTTGATTGATTTTACAATGTAATCATATTTATGATCGTTGATCTTGAATGTAAGCTCTTCTCCGGCTTTGCGGTCGAGAATCGCGTTTCCAAAAGGCGACATATAAGAGATGATTCCATTGTCCGGATCTGATTCCCAAGGTCCGAGAATTGTATAAGTCTCGTCTTTTCCTGAAGATTTGTCTGTAAGAGTAACAACTGTTCCGAAAGAAATCATTGAAGTTGTCGCTGTTGTAGGATCGAACAAAGTTGCACGAGACATTTCCTCCTGGTAACGCTTGAGGTCGTTTCCAAGCTTGTGCTGTGCTTCCTTTGCCGCGATATATTCCGCGTTCTCCTTCAAGTCTCCCTTTTCCTTTGCCTCTGCGACTTCTTTTGCGATTGCCGGAATGTCCACATTCTGCATTTTGTCGATAAGGGCAACTTTCTCGTCGTATTTTGCTTTTGTAACGAGCATTCCTTTTGGAGCGGAAGATTTCTCTTCTGTCGTGTGGAATTTGAAGTCCGGATATTTTTCAAGAATCTTGTTGCGAAGCTGAGTTTTGATTGAAGCGTCGAACGAGTCCAGCTCCTTGATGTCATCAACAAGAGTATACATGTGAGACATCTGCTCTTTGTCGCAAGAAAGCATGTAGTTCGCAAAAACATTGTGCTCCTTGTCAAAAATCATTTTGCAAGCGTTCTTGATGATTTTCTTGTTGTCAGTTGAGTCAACGTGGTTGTCGATTTCGCGGAAACACTGCGCAATTATGTTTACAATCGCTATAAGCTGCTTCTGGAGCGGAATTCCTGCGTCTTTAAACCATTCTTCATTTGAGCATTCATCAAAGAAGAACAGAATCACGTCCCTGTAGCCTCTGAAGTCATTGAAAGCTGTGACAGCAAGTTTTTTAACTTTTTCTTCAGCTCCTGCGTTAATCAATGCGTTAAGAACGTCCTTGTCAAGAACAACCGGGAACAGTTTTATGTATTCATCCTGCCAGTTTGGAAGCATTTTAATTGACTCAAGGAATTTCTCACGCAGATTTCCGCGTTTTGAACCTTTGAGAATTGTGTACATTTCCTTTGGATTCTCGATTTCGCCGTAGAACTGCGCGAAAGTATATTTTGGCTTGTAGGCGAGATTTGGAACTTCCTGGTTGATTTCCTGGACAACGAGATAAGATGCGATTACCTGCTCGTCAACTTCTGTGAATGACTTTAAGAAGCCTGTGAAATAGCTGACCATATCAGCGAGAAGCTCGCTTTCCTTGTCTGTCGAGTCATCATCAATAAATTTGAAAAGAATATCGATTCTCTGGAAAAATCCTTTCTGAGCCTTGAACTCGTTTGAATATTTTTCCTCCGGAGTGATTGCGCGCTCGCGGACTGTGTATTCGTTGATGTTGTTCGGATTTACGCCGAATGTCGAGTCTTCCTCAAGAATTTTCTTTGCGCCGGAATTCCAGCTTGTCCACTCGCTTGTTGTCAAGATTGAAGGAACAAGCTCTGCCTTGATTTTCTTTAAGTCGCAGCTGTTTCCAAAGCTTGTGATGATTGTCTTGAGCGCCCATACTTTGTCGTCCTTGACTTTTTTAGCCAGGTCGGCTTTTGTCTTGAATTTTGATGATTTTGAGCCGACTGTCGCCTTGATAACCCAAATGTGATCTCTTGAAAGCGGCTGAAGCGCGCTTACAGCCATTTTTAGAGAAATCATTTTTATTCCGTTTTTGCCGAAATTGATTTTCAAAGTGTCGTTTTCGACGCTTAAGATTACGCCGACGCCCCAAGTTCTGTGATAAACAAAATTGTGCGCATCGAAAGCAATGTGCTTCTCAAAGTCGCTGATTGCCTCGAAAACGTTTCTGTAGCTTTGAGTCAAATCTGATGAGCGGATATATTCTTCTACGTGGCTGTGATTTGCGTATTTAGAAGCGAAGCAGTCCGCAATCTCGCGTCTTGCCCATGGATCGTTCTGGTCGATTGAAAGAATCAGCTTTAAGATTTCAATCGCTGTATTCCATTTTTTGTTGTCCTTGTAGTAAGCGTAAAGCTCCTGCATCATTACTGCGGATTTTTCTGCGCTTAAAGATTTTGCTACTTTTCTCTGGACAAGAAGGAACCAGTCGATTTCTTCAGGAATCATTGAAACAAGCTTTGTCCAAATTTCCTTTGTCGCGTTGATATTTTTGTTGTTTATATAGCGGAGAAGAGCTTTCTTGTAATATTCAACGGCTTTTTCTGTGTCGCCTTTGTCCTCATAATGAACGGCGAGCTTTCTTGCGATTTCAGCTTCTGTAAGATCTGTTTTTACAATTCTTTCGTAGATTTGCCAAAGCTTTTCTTTGTCATCTTCGCTGCTTGAATTCTCATAGTTTTTTGCAAGCGTGCGGAGCGCAAATTTGTTGTTTTTGTCATCTTCAAGAATTGTGTTGCACATGTAGATTACAAGTTCTTCTTTGTGGTTGTTCTGGAAGATGTCTACCAAAGTCTCTAGCGATGAATTGTCAAGCGAGCCTCTTTTTAGTCCAAGCATTCCGGAGATGTAAAGAGCCGTAATGCTGTCTTTTGTGTGCGTAAGCTGCTCGTCGCAGACAGCTTTGACTTCATCAATGCAATTTTCATTCTTCGCATTCTCAACAATTGTCGTTAAATCAACTAAATCGCTTTTTTTGTAATTGCTGATTGTGGCGCGTGTCCAGGTGTCTTCTTTTAGTTTGTCCTGAACTAACTTTACGAGCTCTTCTGACATAAAATTACTCCTTGCTTGTTCGCCATAACCGGCGAAATAGCATAAAAAAATACGTGGAAGTATTTTTATTATGCTTTCTGCATAAAAAATCGTTATATGTTCTTCAAGATTCTGCTGTTGACATTATCTTGTATACATTTTATAAACGTTTTCGTTGTGAACACGTATTTGAAGCAAGCACTCGTTTATCCGTTTTGCGCTTTCTCCTGACCGGACATAATAATCAATCAGCCAAAAATACATGTTGATAAGCTTTGGAATCAAAACTGAATCATCATTGTTAGGATTTTTCAGCTCGTTTTCCTTCGCGTATATTTCCTGGCGCAGAGTCGCCGCTTCGTGCGATTTCAGCTCGCGCTTCATGTTAAAAACGCCGTACAGAACTCCGAAAACCGGAATCCATTCTTTTAAGGCGGCTCCCGTGTATCCTTTTTCCTTGACCTGCGCAATCAAATTAAGGATAAGCTCAGAGTCAAAAAGCTCAATTTCAACTTTCTGCGCGTCAATAAAAAAAGCTTCCCGAAAAAGAACTTTAGCTTTTTTATCTTCTCCGCAAAGCGCGAAACAGTCGGCCATTTCTGCAAGAATTCCAGCGGAAGATGGAGTCGCGGCGTTCGCGTCGGCAAGATTATTTAAAGCGTCTTCGTATCTTCCAAGCTTTTTGCAGCAAATTCCAAGTTTTCTGCTGATTTCCGCCTTTTGCAATGAATTAAGATCTAAAGCTGTCTTGTTTTCGAAAATAGATTCATATGCTTTGAGCGCCAGCGTGAAAACTCCTTTTTGAACTGCGTAAACAGCTTTCTGGAAAATTTTTTTCTGCCTGTCGATGTCAACGCGAAACGCTTTCCACCGGCTTATAAGGCTTTCTCCCTGTTCGTATGGCTCAAGACGCGGAAGCCTTTTTATAAAATCGTCCCAGTACGAGCAGCACCAATGCGCGAAATTAAGTTCCTCGCTGTCAAAATTGTATTCAAGAGCTTCCGCAAGAATTTGCTTTGCCTGTGAAGTTTTTCCGTCTTCAATAAGCGAGTAAGCCTTTGATAATTCTTGTTCAGTTTGAATATCCATACGACTTATTTAAATTTACCGCAGATTGAGGGAGTTAGTCAAGAAAAGTAAAAAAAATAATAAAAAGAGGGGTAAAGTTTATAAAGTTTTTTTTGCAACTTGTCAATAGGATTTCTTAAAAAATAATAAAAAATTAGATTTAGTGCAAATCATCTCTTGAAAAAACAATTTCTGATTTTTCGCGTGATTTTCCATATTGTTTACAATCTGATTTTCATCTGATATTATTATTGCTTATAATGAAAGAAGTTTTACTTGCTCCATCTCTGCTTTCGGCCGATTTTTCAAATCTTGCGTCGGCTGTAAAAATGATTGAGGACAATGGCGGAAGCGTTGTTCATGTTGATGTGATGGACGGACAGTTTGTTCCGCAGATTTCTTACGGCCAGCCGGTTGTAAAGTCGATTAGAAAGCTTACATCTCTGTCTTTTGATGTTCATTTGATGATTGAAACTCCTGAGCTCGCAGTTGATTCGTTCGCTGACTCCGGCGCGGACTGGATTACTTTCCATTATGAGGCTGCGACTCACATTGACCGGCTTATAAATCATATCCACGCTCTTGGAAAAAAATGCGGAATTTCTATTGTTCCGTCAACGCCTGTGGAAGTTCTTTCTGAAATCCTTCCGCTTGTGGATCTTGTTCTTGTTATGACGGTCAATCCTGGATTCGGCGGACAAAAACTGATTCCTTATTGCCTTGAAAAAGTTAAGAAGCTTGAAAAAATCCGGAAAGATAGAAAATTGAATTTTAAGATTTCTGTTGACGGCGGAGTTAACGAGAAAAATTTTGATGAAGTTGTAGATTCCGGAAGCGACATTGTTGTTTCTGGCTCGGCTTTTTTTAGCGGAAAGCTGAAATTGCCGCGCTGAAAAGTTTTGGAGAAAAAATTGCGGCTGAGTTTTCATCTTTTTGCGGCATTTGTTTTTATTTCTCTTTGCGTTCCTTGCTTTGCAGGCGGCATTTCTGAAAATGCTGAGTCAAGCGCGAAACAAGGCTACGAGGCTTTTAAAAATGAAGACTGGAGCAGCGCGGCGATGTTTTTGCGTAAAGCTGTTTCTTTGCCTCAGAATGCAACTGATGAGAATTATTTTATGCTTATAAAAAGTGAAATTTATTCAGGCGAATATAAAATGGCGGAAGAGGACTGCGGCAAATTTCTTTCTCTTTTTCCTCTGAGCTCTTATGTTCCGCATATTCAGTACCAAAAAGGAAGAATGCTTCATCTTCTTGGAAAAAATGAGGACGCGGTTCTTGCCCTGAGCGATTTTTGCAGTCAGCATTATGATAATGAGCTTTATCCGCTTGCGTTGTTCTGGATTGCGGAATCTTTTTATGATGAATATAATTTTGACTCTGCAAAAGGAATTTACGGACGGATTGTTTCTGATTTTCCAAACTGCGAAAAAGTGAGGGATTCTCAGTACAAGCTTGATTTAATTGCCCAGCGCGCGCGCGAAGAAAAGCTGCTTTATCTTTTGAAAATGCTCGGCGAGGAAAATCTTTCCACGCGGGAAGAATATGAGCGCCAGCTGAAAAGCTTCAGAATGCAGGAAAAAGTTGACCAGAATATGGACGGAGAAAAATGAGTCGCACAGATTTAGAAAAAGCCCATAGTTTTCTTTTGCGTAGAAAATTTTCAAAAGCGATTTCTCTCCTTGAGTCTGGCAACAATCCGAAAATTTACAGGGAAAGTTTTTCATATTATATGACGGCCGGCCTTGCATGCCTTTATCTTGGCGACACAGGAAGCGCGAATGTTTATTTTCAGCACGCGCGGCATATCAGAACGACAGATCCGACTCTTCTCAACGCGCAGGCTGTTCTGTTTTTAAGGCGTGGAGACACAGACCGCGCGATTCAATATTATCTTGATGTGCTTGAATATGATCCTGGAAATAAAACTGCCCTTGCCGCAATGGAATTTGTAAAGTCGCATGGTTCATATGAAGAAATTTGCAAGATTATTGACAACGGGGAGATTGAAAGATTTTATCCGCCGATCGGCGTTAATCCGGAAGTTGTAAAAAGAGTCACTTTTTCGGTTCTTGCAGGAATTATTCTTGCTGTCGTTCTTCTTAATTCTGGAAAAATAATCGGAGCTTCACGCAGAGTCCATTTTTCTGATAATGTCGCCGGCCTTGAGGAGCTTTATCTCACAGTTGACGAGGAAAAAAATCCGCAGGCGAAGGACGGAGCTAAAAACGCAAGATATGTTTTAAGTGACAGCGAAATTTTAAAATCATATGAAAAAGCTGTTAATTATTACGGCGACCACCGTGAAAATGCGGCGCAGGTTGAAGTAAACCGGATTTTAAATTCCAATGCGAGCGACGCAATAAAACAAAACGCGCGGATTGTCGAGTCGTATTTTCAGGAGCCGACTTTTGATTCTCTGACGGACAATTATGATTACGCGACCGTCGCGAAAGATCCGGTTCTTTACCTTGGCTGCTGGGTTTCCTGGGGCGGCCGGATTTCCAACGCTTTGACCGAGGGCGAGTCTTTCCAGTGCGATATGCTTGTCGGCTACGAGACGATGGAGCGAATTGACGGATTTGTTCCGCTGCATTTTGAAAAGGCGCCTTATCCGGCTCTTGACGCGGAGCGTTCTGTAAAAGTTCTTGCGAAAATCACGGACAAAGATGGAAAAATTGTCCTTGAGGGCAGGGCGGTTTACCAGCCGCTGAAAAAATAAAAAATCGAAAAGGAAAAACGCAACCTTAAAAAGGTTTCTTTTTTCCTTTCAAACCTTTTTTCTTCCAAATCTAAAAAAAGATGCGAGAAAAAAATAAGATTTTTCACTTTTTTCAAAAAAAATTGAAAAATCTTGCCGAATCGACAACATTTCCGCCTATTTATATATGGTGGTGAGGGAAAATAAAATTTTAAGGTGGACAAAATGGCAGAAAAAGTTCAGCCGCCTGACATGGCGGAAAAACTAAAGGCGCTTGAAGCTGCGCGCCTTCAGATTGAAAAGCAGTTTGGAGTCGGCTCTCTTATGAAGCTCGGCGACCACACGGACACAGCGTCAATCGACGTTATTCCTTCCGGCTCAATTCTTCTTGACGAAGCTCTTGGAGTCGGCGGCTATCCGCGCGGAAGAATTATTGAAATGTATGGACCTGAAAGCTCGGGAAAAACAACTCTCGCGCTCCATGCAATTGCTGAGGCTCAGAAACTCGGCGGAATCGCGGCTTTTGTCGATGCGGAGCACGCTCTTGATCCTGTTTACGCGAAAAATCTCGGCGTTGACACAGACAATCTGTACGTTTCCCAGCCGGACACAGGTGAGCAGGCCCTTGAAATTACTGAGCAGCTCGTCCGTTCCGGAGCCGTTGACATTATCGTTGTTGACTCGGTCGCGGCTCTTACTCCGCAGAAAGAAATCGAGGGCGACATGGGCGACTCTGTGATGGGACTCCAGGCGCGGCTTATGAGCCAGGCTCTACGCAAGCTCACAGCGATTGTCGGAAAGTCAAAGTGCCTTATTGTTTTCATAAACCAGATCCGAATGAAAATCGGCGTTATGTTTGGAAACCCTGAGACAACAACCGGCGGAAACGCGCTCAAGTTTTATTCGTCAGTGCGCCTTGAAATCCGCAGAATTGAGTCAATCGATGGAAAAGGCGACGAGGATGCTGTCGGCAACCGCGTGCGCGTAAAAGTCGTCAAGAACAAAGTTGCGCCGCCTTTTAGAAAAGTTGAGCTTGACATTTATTTTGGTAAAGGTGTTTCTGCGACGGCTTCTCTCCTTGACTCTGCTGTAAAGCATGGAATAATTGACAAGCGCGGAGCGTGGTACACACGCGGAGACGAAAAAGTCGGCCAGGGAAAAGAGAACGCTATAAAATTCCTGAACGACAATCCTGACTACGCAAAGCAGATTGAAGCCCAGATCCGCTCTGAGCTTTTCCCGGGACAGATTCTCCGTACTCGTGAAGGCGTTGCCGTTTATCCGGAGCAGGAAAAAGCTGTCCTTGAGGCAAAGAAGGCTGCGGAAAAAGCAGAGAAAGAGGCCAAAAAAGCCGCTGAAAAGGCAGAAAAAGAAGCTGCCAAGGCTGAAGCCGCAAAAGAGCCTGCAACGCCTAGCGCAAGCGACGCTCTTTTTTAAGATTAAAAATGACATTTGCTGTTCTTGGGCTTGGCTCAAACAGGAGTTTCAGCGGACTTGCTCCGCTGGAGCTTCTTGTCCGTGCCTGCGTCATGCTTAAAAATCTTTTCTGCTCAGATTTCCGCGTTTCGTCCGTTTATGTTTCAAGAGCAATGTATGTTGAAAATCAGGACGATTTCCATAATATGTGCGTCTGCGGATTTACAGATTTTTCCGCCGGAGAGCTTCTCTCAGAAATTCATAAGATTGAATCTTCTTTGGGCCGGAACCGCGCAAATGAAATCAGAAACGGCCCGCGATCGATTGACATAGACATTGAGCTTTTCGGAAATGAAAAAATCGATTACAAAAATCCGGACGATAAGATGAAAGACCTTCAGGTTCCGCATCCGCGCCTAAAAGAACGCGCTTTTGTCTTGTTTCCGCTTGTTGAACTTCTTGAAGTTCTTCCTGAAAATGCCGAAATTCAAGATAAGAGCGTTTTTGAAAAAAGTCTTTTAAAGACAGGCGGGCAGGGAATCAGGAAAATTTTAGATTCGGCTGATTTTGAGTCGCTCATTGCAAAAGAATCTGGAGCAAGTAATGGAAGAACAAGCGGTAAAAGTTCAAACTGAGATTGAAAATAAAATTGAAGTTGAAGGAAAAAGCGAATCTGAAAAAAAACACAGGTACACGGCCGGACAGTTTGAGGGCCCGCTGGATTTGCTTTGGGCTTTGATCCGCGACAATAAAATCAACATTTATGACATTCCGATTGCGACAATAACTGAGCAGTTTTTGGAATATCTTGATTACGCGGCTTCGTTTGAGCTTAGCGATTTGTCTGATTTTTACAGCATGGCAGCGCGTCTGATTTACATAAAGTCTAAGATGATGCTTCCGGTTGAAGTTCAGAACGACGACGGCCTCGATTTTGACGATCCTCGGGAAGAACTTGTCGACACGCTTATTGAATATCAGAAGTTTAAGAAGCTTTCTGCGCTTATTGAGGAGAAGGAAGACGAGAATGAATGGACTTTCGAGCGCAAGAAAATTCAGCGAATTCTTCCTTTTGATGAAGAAGACTTGTGGCAGAAAGTTGACACCTGGGATTTGCTTGAGCAGATGCAGAAAATGTTCAAGAATCTTGTGAGCCAGTATTCAGATGAAAAAATCCTTGATATGTACGAGGAAATTTCTGTCAATGAAAAACTGACGCTGATGAGCGAGCTTCTTGAAAAAAAATCCGAGTGCATGTTCACAGATCTGATTACGCGTCCAGGCAACATGCTTGACGTCATCTGCTCGTTCATGGCCTTGCTTGAGGCTGTAAAATTCAAGCTGGCGTGCATTTACCAGAACCGGATGTTCGGCGATATAAAAATCACACGCTACCAAGAATCTTGATTTTGAGGAAATATAAAAAATGGATGTAAAACTTGAAAAAGAGGCCGGGCTTGTTGAAGCTGTGCTTTTTCTTGAAAGCCAGCCGCTGACTTCAGAAAGCATCGCGTCGATTACTCAGCTTTCAAAAGAAGTTGTTGAAAATTGCATTGAAATATTGAAAGAAAAATATACAGCCGAGAATTGCGGAGTTGAAATTTCCATCATAACAGGCGGCTATATCTTGACTCCGAAAAAAGAGTACTGGGAAACAATAAAAGAACGCTACGGAAGCAAAAATGAAGGCAAGCTTTCAAAGTCCGCGCTTGAAGTTCTTTCGATAATTGCTTACAAACAGCCGATTACGCGCGCCGAGATAGAAAATCTCCGCGGTGTTTCGCCGGACAATATGCTCCGTCTTCTTATTGACCGCCAGCTTGTAAAGGAAGTCGGCCGCCGCGACACTCCTGGCCGTCCTGTTGAATTTGGAACAACTAAAGAATTCTTGAAATTTTTCCGGTTGAATTCTATCTCGGAATTGCCTAAACTTGATGAAAAAGAAGAGGAGCGTTTCACCCTTGCCCGCTAACAACAATTCAAATTCAGAACAAACAAGGCTTCAGGCGTTTTTGGCTCATTGCGGAGTTGCAAGCCGCCGCGCCTCAGAGAAAATCATTCTTGACGGACGTGTCAGCGTAAACGGAAAAATCATCACTGAGCTTGGTACAAAGATTTCGCTGAACGACAAAGTTTCTGTTGACGGAAACGAAATTCATCTTGAGAAAGCAAAAAGATATGTTCTATTAAACAAGCCTTTAGGATATGTTTGTTCCCAGTCTGATGAAAAAGGCCGTCCTGTGGCCGTAGAGCTATTAAAAGATAAATACAAAGAGCGTCTTTATAATGTCGGCAGACTTGATATGTTCAGCCATGGAGCGATTATTTTTACGAACGACGGCGATTTTGCCGCTAAGCTGAGCCATCCGAGCGCAGAAATTGAAAAGGAATATATAGTAGAAACGAGTCTTCCTTTGCCACGTTTTCTCGCCGAGGATTTCAGGCATGGACTTAGAATAGACAATGTTTTTTACAAGGCGAAAGATGCTGAGGAGATTAATTCCCATAAAATGCGCGTCGTTCTTGTTGAAGGAAAAAACCGTGAGATCCGGCGCGTATTTGAAAGCTATGATGCCTCAATTAGAAATTTAAAGCGCGTAAGAATTGGAAAGGTCGAGCTTGGAAACTTGAAAGATGGCGAAAGCCGTGATCTGACAAAATCTGAAATTGACGGGCTTTTAAAGTTGTGCAAAAATTAAAAATATAGTAAACTAAAAGTATAGTAAAAATATAGAAGGAATTTTTATGGTAATCGCTATTGACGGACCTGCCGGAACAGGAAAATCTACAATCGCGTCGTTGATTGCAAAGAAACTCAATATCACTTATTTGAACAGCGGAAGTTTTTACCGAGCTCTTACAATGGCTTTGAATGCGACAGATATTGATTTATCAGATATTCAGAAAGTTCTTGATTTCTGCAGAAAGCAAAAGCTTGACTACAAAAATTCCCATTTGATTTTGAACGGCAAGGATGTTGAGTCTCATCTTCATGATGATGCTGTCAGCGCGAAAGTTGCGCAGGTTTCTTCAATTGTTGAAGTGCGGCATCTTGTCAACGAAAGAATGAGGGAGATTACAAATCATCTTGATATAATCTGCGAAGGACGCGACATGACTACTGTCGTTTTTCCTAACGCTGAGTACAAGTTTTATCTTGATGCTTCGATTGATGTCCAGGCGAAAAGACGTTTTGACCAGGGCGTCTCGGACATGACGCTTGAGGAGATAAAAGCCGCAATCATAAAACGTGATGAAATTGATAAAAATAAGAAAGAAGGCGCTTTAAAGCGTGCTGATGATGCTATTTATATTGACACATCTAACTTGACCATAGAGCAAGTTTGTGAGATAATCTTAAGCAAAATTCACAAAAAAGGTAATATTATGGAACAGATGGAAGTGGAGAAGGACGAAGCTCAGAACAAAAAAAGCGAAATCCAGACACAATTAATGGAAGAGTCTCTCAAAAGTTTGGGAACTGTTGAGGACGGTCAGCTTGTTGATGGTACTGTTGTACAGGTTACAGATGATTATGTATTCGTTGATATTGGGTACAAATCAGAAGGAAGAATACCAACAAACGAATTCAACGGAAAATTGCCTAAAGAAGGCGATGTTATTACAGTCGTAGTTATTCGTAAAGATGGACGCTACGGACCAGAGATTTCATATACAAAGGCTCAGTCTAAACAGATTTGGAAAGATCTGCGCAAAGCTTTTGATGAAAAAACTCCAGTTGATGGAACAATCGAGAAAGAAGTAAAGGGCGGATTCGATGTCCTTCTTGGCGGCGATATTCATGCTTTCCTTCCAATCAGCCAGGCTGACAGCCAGAAAGTTGAAGAACCTTCAAAACTTATTGGACTTCAGGCAAAATTCTATATTGAGCGCCTTTATTCTGACAACAAGGCAAATGTTGTTGTTAACCGCAGAAAATACCTTGAAGAAATTATTAATGAAAAAAGAGATAAATTCTTTTCTGAAACTCAGATCGGAGACACTGTAAAAGGTGTTGTAAAATCGTTTACAAGTTTTGGTGCGTTTATTGACCTCGGTGGATTTGACGGACTTCTTCATATCAATGATATGTCTTGGGGACATGTTACTCGTCCAAAAGATTTCGTGAAGAAAGGTCAGGAAATCGAGCTTAAGGTTATCCGCCTTGATCCAGCGGAAAAGAGAATTAATCTTTCCCTTAAGCATTTCAAAGAAGATCCGTGGGTTCATTTTGAAGATAAATATCATGTTGATGATATCGTCGAAGGAACTGTTACAAAACTTACTGATTTCGGCGCATTCATTGAGCTTGAGGAAGGAATTGAAGGCCTTGCCCATATTTCTGAATTTAGCTGGACAAAAAAAGTCAACAAGCCGTCTGATATGGTAAAAATTGGCGACAAAGTTAAATGCATGATTTTGGGATATGATATTCCTGCGGGTCGTGTTTCTCTCGGACTTAAACAGTGTACTCCAAATCCTTGGAACACAATCGGCGATAAATATCCAGTTGGAACAAAAGTTCATGGAAAAGTTGTGAAACTTACAAATGCAGGAGCATTCATTCAGCTTGAGGAAGGAATTGATGGGTTCCTTCGCGCTGAAGACATTTCTTGGACTAAGAAAGTAAAACATGCAGGAAGCGAGCTTTCTGTTGGACAGGATGTTGATGTTGTTATTCTTGGAACAGATCCTGAGAATCACAGAATCAGCGTTGGAATCAAACAGCTTACTGATAATCCATGGAAGAAATTCGCAGAAGATTACAAGCCAGGTTCAACTCTTGAAGGTGAAATTACTTCTATTACAGATTTCGGTTTGTTTGTAAAAGCTCCTGATGGAATTGAAGGCCTTGTTAACAAATCTAACTTGACAGATGAGCGCGATGTTCCTCCTGAAGAGGCAATCAAAAAGTTTAATGTCGGCGACAAAGTAAATGTTTATGTCGTTGATGTTAATGTTGAGAAAGAAAAAGTCGCTTTCTCTATCAAGGAATATAAGAGAGCTCAGGCTCGCAAGGAGATTAACCAGTACATTTCATCTGCAAATGATGATGACGGTGCTTATACTCTTGGCGATATGCTGAAATCTCAGAAAAATAACTAGTTTATCCAGATGAGTGTCAGTAATTCTCTAAAAGAAAGTTCTCTTACAATAGAGCAGTTAGAAACACTCATCGAGATAAACGGCAGAATTAATTCTAATTATTCTGATATAAACGCATTGCTGGTTTATATTTTGGAATCAGCAATGCGTCTTGTTCATTGTGAATCTTCATCATTGCTTCTTGTAAACAACGATAATGAGAATTTGAAATTTGTTGTTGCATTAGGGCCAAAAGGGGCGGAAGCAAAAAATATTCCAGTTGAGAAAAAAAGTATCGCTGGCTGGGTCGTTGAAAATAATAAATCAATTATCATAAAAAATGTTGAGCGTGATCCTCGTTTTTCTAGAGATGTACAGAATAAAACAGGTTACGTTACTAGGAACATGATTGCAATTCCAATGCGTGTGAAAGGACGTTGCATTGGTGTAATTGAGCTTATTAATAAAGCTGACGGAAAAGCGTTTGATAATAATGATTTAAATATTTTGCAGCTTTTGTCGAATCAGGCAGGAATCGCTTATCTTAATGCTGATACGTACAGAAGCGCAAAAGATCAGATTTCCGTTCTTTCAAATAAAATTATAAATGGTTCAGAATATCATGCGTTTGTGGCAAAAAGCGCCGCTGTGCTTGATTTGCTTCACGTAATTGATGAAGTTGCAAAAACAAACGCAACGATTTTGATAACTGGCGAAAGCGGCGTTGGAAAAGAACTTTTTGCCGAGCAAATTCATATGAAAAGTTCAAGGGCAAACAAGCCTTTTATCCGTGTAAACTGCGCGGCTCTTTCTCCCAGTCTTCTTGAAAGCGAGCTTTTTGGACACGTAAAAGGCGCTTTTACAGATGCAGTTTCAGATCGTGTCGGCCGTTTTGAGGCTGCTGACGGCGGAACTTTATTTCTTGATGAAATCGCAGAGCTTCCGCTGGAGCTTCAAGCAAAATTTCTTCGCGTTCTGCAGGAACATAAATTTGAGCGCGTAGGTTCAAACAAAACAATTCAGGTTGATGTCCGGATTGTTGCGGCAACAAACAGAAATCTTGAGGAAATGGTAAATTCTGGGAAATTCAGAGGTGATCTTTATTACAGATTAAATATTGTTCCTTTGAATATTCCTCCTTTGCGGGAACGGAAGGAAGATATAGAGCCGCTTGCCAATTTTTTCTTGAATAAGTTCAAAATTGAAACGAAAAAAAATTTTGAAGGTTTCTCTCCGAACGCACTGCGCTCTTTATATGATTATTATTGGCCTGGAAATGTCCGGGAGCTTGAAAATTCAATTGAAAGGGCTTGTGTTCTTGGTTCGCCACCTTTTGTACAGGCAAAAGATCTTGGAATTTCTGAATCTGTGCCTGAAAATGAAAATAATCAAAAAGCTGATGAAAATGACAATTTCGCACAGGATGCGGAAGAAATTTATGATGATAGCGATGATAAATCTTTGAAAAACGCGGTAAACAAATTTAAGGCCGCCTACATAAAAAAAATTCTTAAGGAAACGAACTGGAATCAGTCGGCGGCGGCGAGAATTCTTGGAATCCAGAGAACTTATGTAAGCCGTTTGCTTAATGAGCTGCATTTACGGTAGAATATAAAAATATAAAAAATAGTCTTTAGGAGATTATAAAAAATGGCTGAAAAAATTCAGAAAGAATCGTTTGCGGACAAGCTAAATGCTTCTCTCGCAAAATCATCAAAGGCGCTTCTTGCGGTTATTGTGATTGTTGTTGTTGCTTTTATCGCAATACTTGTTGTATCAAATGTCAATTCAAGCTCTATAAAAAAAGGAATTGAGCAGATTGAGACAATTACTTATGCATTGACAAAAGAATCCGAAAATTCAAATGAAAATTCAGAGATTTCAGAAAATGAAAAATCTGCGAAAGAAGCTGAGGCTAAAACTGCACGTCAGAAAACAGCGTTGGAACAGCTGGCTCCGCTTGCTTCAAAATCAGGAATTGTCGGCGTGAGAGCCAATATGCTGATTGCCGACATCAAATTTGATCAGAAAGACTATTCTTCTGCCCGTGATTCTTATGTGAAGGCTGCGAACGGCAAAAAAGCTTACACTACAGCTTTGAATAATTTTAATGCTGGAGTTTGCTCGGAGGAGCTTGGAGATACTGATTCCGCTGTAAAATATTACAAAGCGGCGAGCGACGATAAAGATTTCGTTTTGATTGACCACGCTTTGTTCAGCCTTGGCCGCGCTTACGAAGAAAAATCTTCATACGATGATGCAAAAGCTGCATATGAAAAACTTAATGACTTGCATCCATCTACAAGCTGGGGACAGCTCGCAAAATCCCGCTTGATTGCTTTGAAAGCTGAAGGAAAAATCCAATAATTTCGTTTAATACTATGAAAGAGACAATAGGAATTTTCAGAAAAGTTGTATTTTTATTGATTATATCCTTTTGTCTCTTTTTATTTTCATGCGGCCTCGAAGAAATCATTGTCGTTAATGAGCCTTCCGTTACGAATCATTATCCGTCTTATTCAAGTGACGATTACACTACGTATTATTGTGATTTTTTAACAAGGGAAATTGGCCAGACAGATTCTTTTTTGGGAACCGAAATTTATTATAAAATTTATAATAATTCTAGCACTTTGCTTTCTGAAAGAAGTTCAATTATATCTGTAAATTCAACTACTAATGGAAGTGCTTCTGCGACTAGAATGGTAGAAACTTATACTTATCAGCCTTTAGGTTCTAATCCTCAAAATTCTAGCTCAATTTTTATTCCTGCAACAGGAGTTGATAGAAGAGTTTACTTTCGAATTGTTGATAATGGAGATGGTGATGATTTAAAGGCTGATATAAGAATTTCTGGAGTTTCGACTGGAAGTATTCCTTACCGTTATTCGAATGATAAATCTTTTGATTTTTATGATAATGATGACAATGACAATACTGATAAAATTGATGTTGAACCTGTTGATGGAGATTTAGATTACAAAAATAGTTCAACTGCATCTGTTAGTGGTGAATATTATGTGCAGTTTTTTGCTGTTGGAGTTGCTTGGGATTCTAATTCATTGACAAGAAGTTATAGTCTTGTTTTGGATTTGGGGTCAATTCCTGTAATAAAAAAGTAATTTTTGTAATTTACCACTTGAATAAAATCTGCATAATATATATAATAAAAGAACATTAGTTGAGATTATAGCTCAGTTGGATTAGAGCATCTGCCTTCTAAGCAGAGGGTCGGCAGTTCGAGTCTGCCTAGTCTCAGAAGTCCTGAATATCTTAAAGATATTCAGGACTTTTTTATGGAACCAGAACAAAGAAATTAAGCTTTTTGTTTCATTTTAGAAACTGTAAAATTCTGGAAAGTTTTAGCGTTGTAAGCTGTAAGAAGAATAATTATTTTTTGTAATATCTTAAAAAAATTATTTTATTTTTAGAAAATTCCAAAGTTCCGGATTTTCCTGTCCGATTCTCCAGAACGCGACTTTTTCGACTCCTGCGGCAGAATAATTTTTTAGCCTGGAAATTTCTGTTTCTGTGTCGTCAAAATAAAAAGTGATTGTCCTTTGCTTTTTTAATGTGAAATATTTGTTTCCGTTTTTGTCGGTTTTTATTTCTGAATCTTTGATTTTGTTTTCACGCAGAATCCGTTCCGTTGAAATATTTGTCCAGGCCCGGCCGCCTAAATCTTCGTTTGTCCAGGCCCGGCCGTAAAAAGGCGCTCCCATTATTAGCTTTTCCTGCGGAATAACAGTTTTTGCGTAGTCATAAATGCTTTTTCCCCAGTCCGGCGAGGCGATTGGTCCAGGCGCGCTTGTTGACCAGTGCTGGTCGTACGCCATGATTATGATTCTGTCGGCGACGGTTGAAAGCCGGGCATAGTCGTATGGATCTTTTTCGATAGTTTTTAGCCTTGCCGGGGCTGCGACTGAAAGAATTTTTCCGTTCAGCTCCTTTTTTAGAGTTTTCAGAAAATCATAAAAAAGCTTTCCGTCGTTTTTTGGAACAAGCTCCCAGTCAATCTGCAGGCCTTCGTAGGTTTCTGCGGCATCGACGAGCTGCCTTATGATTTTTTTGCGGAGATTTTTTTCAGAAAGAAGAAGATGCGTCTGACTTCTTGAATCGCAGCTTGTGACAAAATGAACCCGGCCGGCGTAAGTTGAAAAATGCTCGTTGCGTTTCGGCGGCTTTGGAACGTTTGAATATGTGTCAACCGCGTCCCAGAAATATCCGACATCTGTAACAGGATAAAGCTCGCTGAAGCTGTTTTCTCGGCCGGTCATGACGTAGCCCCAGATTTCAGTGAATTCCAGGGCGGAGGATTTTATGCTGCTCTGGCTTTCTTCTGCGTTTTCAAGAATTTCGGATGAAATTTCTGAGAAAAGCGGAAAAACCAAGGCTGATGAAAAGACAATGATGAACAAATTTTTTTTGATAAATTTTAGCATAAAATCTCCGTTTTTTTTTGTGGGTGAATGCGTTAGCGATTGTAGCAACGCCGCAGGCGTTCTGAAGTGGAGCGGAGCGGAACGGAAGAATGAAGCGCCTAGCGGAATTGCGGAAAGCGCGGCGGCGAAAGCCGCAACGCCCTGAATCTTTTTAGTTTTTGCTTTCTGCGTCGTCTTTGATTATCAGGTTCAAGAGAACTCCGACAACTGTCGCAAGCGCGACTCCTGCGAGCGAGAACGTGAAGCTTCCGATTTTGAACTGCAGAATTCCGCCGCCGATTCCGATTGTGAGAATTACCGACGCGACGGTAAGATTCTTGCGCTTTGAGAAGTCAACGTGTTTTTCGACCAAAGTGCGTAGTCCGGAAGCCGCGATAAGTCCGTACAAAAGCATGCACACGCCGCCCAAAACTGGATTTGGAATTGTCGAAATAAGCGCGCCGAATTTCGGGCAGAACGAAAGAACAACCGCGATTACAGCAGCTCCGCCGATTACCCACACGGAGTAGACTTTTGTAATCGCCATTACGCCGATGTTCTCGCCGTAAGTTGTGTTCGGCGGGCCACCCCAGATTGCAGCCCAGGCTGTTGCAAGTCCGTCGCCTGTTAGCGTGCGGTGAAGTCCCGGATCTTTTGTGAAGTCTTTTCCGACTACGGTTGATGTTGTGATTGTGTCGCCTAAGTGCTCGCAGATTGTCGAGATTGATATGATTATGAATGTGACAATCGCGACTGCGTTGAATTTCGGAGCCATCCAGTAATAATGTCCGGCTTCGTCTGTGTGCAGGAACGGAAGTCCGATCCACTTTGCCTCGGCCACTTTGGAGAAGTCGATTAGCTTGTAGCTGTCGAAGAAAAGCCCCAGAACCAAGACAAAAACGTATCCTGAGACAAGTCCGATAAGAATTGAAAGCGTGTTGAAAAATCCCTTGAAGTACATTGTCGCGATAATCGCCATCAAAAGCGTAAAAAGCGAGATTGAAAGCGCGACGAGTGAATATTTTCCGTCAATGTACATCGCCGAGTTGATTGCGCTTCCTGAAAGCGACATTCCAATAACGATAATTACCGAGCCGATTACAACAGGCGGCAGAGCCTTGTCAATCCAGCCTTTGCCGGAAACTTTGACAATAGCGGCGACAACGCAGTAGAAAAGGCCTGCGAAAATCGCGCCGCCCATCGCGTAAGGAACGCCGTAGCTCTGCCCGATTCCGATAAGGGCCGGAATGAACGCGAACGACGAGCCTAAGAAGGCTGGAACTTTCGCACCTGTCACAAGAATGTAGATTAAAGTTCCAGTTCCGGCTGTAAATAGAGCCGTTGAAGTGCTCAAGCCCGTAAGAAGCGGGACAAGAACCGTAGCTCCGAACATGGCGAAAACATGCTGGAAGCTAAGTGGAATCCACCTTGAAAGGGGAGGCCTGTCCGACGGGCCCAAGATTCCTTTGCTGTTCATGGAAAAACTCCTTGAAAAATGTAAGATTGCGGAAAAACCGCTCTCCCTCTTATCTGTTATTATCGGAAGAAAGCAATGGAGAATTGATATGCTGATAAAGCGCGGAAATAATATTTTAATCAGAATCCCGGAACAATCGGCGGCGTAAAGCGTTTTTTCATCTGCTGAAGGAACGCGATTGCTGTGTCGGCGTCAACTTCCTTTTGCTCTTCATGGTACTCGACGAGGTTCGCCGGAATTTCGTCAAGGAAGCGGCTCGGCTGGCTTTCAATAACGGAGTTCTGCCTGCGCCTTGTCTTGCAGGATGAGATAATCAGCTTGTCGCGCGCACGTGTGATTGCCACGTAGAAAAGCCTGCGCTCCTCTTCAACCGCCGCGTCTCCGCCTTCCTCAACAGCGCGTCCGTGCGGAATAAGTCCTTCCTCGGCTCCCGCGATAAAAACAACTGGAAATTCAAGGCCTTTTGACGCGTGGATTGTCATAAGGTTCACTTTTCCCTGGTCCTCATCGTCGTCAAGGTCGTCGCGCGAAAGGAGCGTGATTCTGTTAAGGTAGTTGTAGAGAGTCGGCTCGCCTGAGTCCGGGTTGTTTTCCCAGCGCTCGATTGAGTTTATAAGGCTTTCAATATTCAGAAACTTGAAGCGCGCGGCTTTCTCTGACTTAGGATTTTCTGAAATCAGATAGTCAAAATAGCGGATGTCCTCGACCATTTTCTTTACTTTCTTTGCAAGTCCGTGGCCGCCGAGCATGGATTTGTTCGAGTCAATCAGATTTACAAAATCCTGGAGGTTTTTCTTTGTGCCCTCGGAAAAGCTTTCGTCTGACAAATCGTCAAATTTCGCGTTGTACTCAGAAGCTGGCGTCTGCATAAAAAGATCCGCCTCGTTGTCGCCAACTTGCAAAAGAGAATTGATTGCCTCCCAGAGCGAGCAGCCAAGATTTTTCGCAATCTGGTTGAGCTTTTCGATTGTTGTGCGTCCGATTCCGCGGCGCGGCGTGTTTAGAATGCGGAGAAGATTAACGTCGTCGTCGTGGTTTGAGATTACGCGCAGATAGCTTATGATGTCCTTGATTTCCTTGCGCTGGAAGAACGAGGTTCCGCCTGACATAGTATATGGAATATTCTCTGCAAGAAACGCCTCCTCGATAGCGCGCGACTGCGTGTTGGCACGCATCAGGACGCAGAAGTCGTCGTACTTGCGCTTTTCGGTGACGCAGATTGACTGCACGGTTTCTACTATAAAATCGGCCTCTGCCGTCTCGTTTTCAGGCATATAGATTTCAATCGGCTTTCCCTCTCCGTTGCCCGACCAGAGCGACTTGTCCTTGCGGTTTGTGTTGTGCTTGATGACGCCGTTCGCCGCCGCGAGAATTGTTCCTGTAGAACGGTAGTTCTGCTCCAGCCGGATTTCCTCCACGTTCTTAAAGTCCTTCTCAAAGTTCACGATGTTCTGGTAGTCCGCGCCTCGCCAGCTGTAGATGCTCTGGTCGTCGTCGCCTACAACAGCCACGTTGTCGCCAGCCAAAAGCTTCATGAACTCGTACTGCTGGTGGCTTGTGTCCTGGAATTCGTCCACCATGATATATTTGTAGCGGTTCTTGTAGCTTTCAAGCGTGTCCGGATGCTCGCGGAAAAGCTTTATCGGAAGCGTGATCAGGTCGTCAAAGTCCACCGCGTTGTAAAGGCGCAGTCCTTCCTGGTAGCCTTCGTAAAGCTCCTTGTAGATTTCATTTTCAGCGTTCCAGTTCTTGCGCCCGGTCTTGATGTCTGAAATCAGAATTCCGATTTTGTAGACATCAAGGGCTTCCGGGCTGTAGTGAAGCTCGCGGCCTGTTTCCTTTATGAGCGAGTTTCTGTCGGTTTCATCGTATATGGAGAAATTTTCCCGGTAGCCGAGCTTTGAGATTTCCTGCCGCAAAATCCTGACTCCGAACGCATGGAAAGTCGATACTGTCAGCATCGGAAGCTTCTTTCCGGTGAGCTCCTTGATTCTCTCCTCCATTTCTTTTGCGGCCTTGTTTGTAAAAGTGAGCGCGAGAATCGCCGACTGTGGAATTCCTGAGTTCAGCATGTGCGCGATTCTGAATGTGATAACGCGCGTCTTTCCGCTTCCCGCGCCTGCGATAATCAAAAAAGCTCCGTTTATGCGCGTAACAGCTTTGAACTGCTCCGGATTAAGCTCTGTCTCAAGTTTCGCCAAATCATCTGTCATGCGTTTTATTATAGTAAAAAAATGAACAATAAAAAATAATGGCTAAAAAAAATATTATGGCGTTCCGGCTTTGCCGTCGCGCTTTCCGTGGTTCCGCCTTCCGGCTTCATTGTCAGCAACCTGCGGTTGCCTCCAACGCTTCGCGCCACTCCAATCGCTAACGCGTTTTTTTTACACGCTTCTCCATAAAAATGTCAAATTAAAATTGTTTTTTTAATTTCAGATTTCTGTTGCTATTTCCTAATTCCGTTTTTTTCTATATATTAAATACTGATTTTCTATATCTTTGAGGGACAAATGGCTGACGAAAACAAGAAAAAAGACGATAACAAGAACGATAAAGATCCATATAACTTTTTTAAGCTGGGCGGAGATTCCGACAATGACGGCGGCTCGAACGGCGGAAAGGGGCCGAAGTTTCCTTTCCTTGGGCTGATGATTGCAGTTGTCTGCGTGCTTATGTTTGTGAATCTTTTTTTGATGCGCAAGCCTGAGGAGCAGATTGATTTTTCAACTTTTGAGCAGCTTATTGAAGACGGAAAAATCGTAAAGGTTGAAATCAACTTGAATTCAAATCTTTTCATAGGATATGGTCCGCAGACCGTAACAGAGGCTGACAGCTCATCTTCTGAAAGCCAGGTAAAAAATCCATTTTCTTTTATCCCGCGGAACTATCAGTCGCCTGAGATTTCAAACCGGCAGGTTTACCGCACGACAGGCGTTCTTCTTGATTCGTTCCTTAAAACTCTTGAAGATAAAAATGTTCAATATAAATTTGTCCGCGAGTCTAACAATATTCTCCTTAGCATTATTGTGAACGTCCTTCCGTTCGCGATTCTTCTTGCGATTTATTTCTTCCTTATGAAGCGCATGACCGGCGGAATGGGAAGCGTCTTTGGAGGCGGCTCAAGCCGCTCTAAGGCTGTTGACGAGGGAAAGGTCAAGACTCGTTTTTCTGATGTCGCCGGCGTTGACGAGGCTAAGGAAGAGCTTATGGAAGTTGTCGACTTCCTTAAGGAGCCTAAGAAATACACGGACATCGGCGGAAAAATTCCTAAGGGCGTTCTTCTTGTGGGACCTCCGGGAACTGGAAAAACTCTTCTTGCGCGCGCTGTCGCAGGCGAGGCTGGAGTTCCTTTCTTTAGAATTTCAGGCTCGGACTTTGTCGAGATGTTTGTCGGAGTCGGCGCGAGCCGCGTGCGCGATTTGTTTAAGCAGGCGCGCGAAAAAGCTCCGTGCATTATCTTTATTGATGAGCTTGACGCAATCGGAAAGAGCCGCGTGAACAACCTCGGTGGAAACGATGAGCGCGAGCAGACTTTGAACCAGCTTCTTGTCGAGATGGACGGATTTGACAACGAGAAGGGCGTCATTGTCCTTGCAGCTACAAACCGCGCGGACATCCTTGATCCGGCCTTGCTTCGTCCTGGCCGCTTTGACCGCCAGATTCCAGTCGAGCGTCCTGATGTAAAGGGCCGCGAGCAGATTCTTAGAATCCACGCCAAGAATGTAAAGATTGACGACAGCGTTGACTTTAACTCGATTGCGCACGGAACAACAGGATTCGCCGGAGCTGACCTTGCGAACGTTGTTAACGAGGCGGCTCTTCTTGCCGTAAGAAACGGACGCACAAAAGTCACAATGGACGACTTTAACGAGGCGATTGACAAGGTTAGCATCGGACTTAAAAAGAAGAACCGCACAGAAAACGAGAAGGAGCGCAAGCTGGTCGCTTTCCATGAGACCGGCCACGCCCTTGTCGGCGCGTTTACGCCTGACTATCCTCCGGTCAACAAGATTACGATTGTGCCGCGCTCAAACGGAGTCGGCGGATTCACCCAGTACCGCGAGGAAGAGGAGCGTTTCTTCAAGACAAAGAAGGATATTCTTAACGAAGTTGACAGCTGCCTCGGAGGACGCGCGGCGGAGCAGGTTATGCTCGGCGAGATTTCGACCGGAGCCGCGAACGACATCCAGCGCGCTACCGACATCGTAAAGAAGATGATTACTGACTACGGAATGAGCGACAAGTTCCAGAACATGGTTCTTGGAAAGACAGGACGCGGCTACGGCGGCGACGGCCCTGAGCTTGTGCGCGAGTTCAGCGAGGACACGCAGCGTTACATTGACGACGAGATTGCCCGCATTATCGGCGAGCGCTACAAATATGTTGTGAATCTTCTTTCGACAAAAAAGGATTTGCTTGAGTTCATCGCGAAGCGTCTTCTTGAGATTGAGACAATGAGCGGAAAAGAATTCTACGAGATTATTGAGAATTCAGAGCATTGCAAGCTTTTGACAGAAGAGGCGAAGGCAAACGCTGAGTCTTCTGAAGCAAAAGGCGAGGGAAATTCTGAATCTGAAAAGAAAGATGATAAATCTTCATCAGATGAGCAAAAATCTGAGAATGCTGAGGAGTCAAAATAAATGAAGAAAATTTCATTTGCCGTGATTCTTTTTGCCTTGACATCATTTTTGTCTTTTTCGCAGGAAATCCTGACGGCTTCCGTTTATTTTAAGAGCGTTTCTGATTTTTACGGAACAATAAAAGACTACGAGGCCGATCTGGATATAAAGGCGAACCGCCAGCTGATGAGCGGAAAAGTTTCGTTCAAGCGGCCGAATCTTCTTAGAATCGATTTTACGAATCCGAGCGAGCAGGTGATTTGCTTTAACGGCGACATGCTCACGATTTACCTTCCGGGAAGCGCGGCGATTTTGAACCAGAGCGTAGACTCAAATTCTTCTGCCGGTGGAGCGAACCTTTCGACTCCGCAGGGGCTTGCGCTTTTAAGCCGTTATTACACGGTGAGATACGAAGTCGGGCAGGATCCAGTTCCTCTTGATGAAGGCAGCGATGAGAAAGTCATAAAGCTTGTGATGTACCGTAGAAATTCCACAGAGGCGTTCAGCCAGATTAAGCTTGCTGTCTCGGCAAATTCAAAGCTTATCAGAAGAATTACAGCGACAACGCCGCAGGGTGATGTTTTTACTTTTGATTTTAGCAACTACAAGCTGAACCAGGGAATATCGGACCAGAGATTTATATATGATCCGCCGTCATCAGCGAACAACTATAACAACTTCCTTTACACGGAGTGATTAGAATAAAATGGAAAGCTATGGTGAAATCTTAAAAAAGGCCAGAGAAGAAAAAAATCTTGATTACGAGGCTGTTTACAAGGAAACTTCAATTTCAAAGGAATATCTTGAAGGCCTTGAGAATGAAGATACAGCTGTTTTTCCAGGCGAGCCTTATCTTGTAGGATTCTTGAAAAATTACGCTGACTTTTTGGGGCTGGATTCAGAGCATCTTGTTACGCTTTATCACGCAAAGGAACTTCAGGAGACTCCGCCGCCGGCTGCCCTTACAAAACGCGAGCGTCCGGCTTTTCTTGTTCCTCTTTTGGTTGGAATCGGAGTTTTTCTTGTGGCGGTTATTGTTGTCTTGGCTGCCGTTTTTGTTTCCAGGGAAAAAGCGAAAAAGGCTGAGAATGTTACCGTTGTAAAGGCTAACAGCTTTAGGAAATATGAGCTTACTGAGAAAGTTTTCCAGGGAAGAGTTTATAAAGGCGACCAGTTCATTCTCGGAAGCGAGAGCGGAAATATTTTTCTTACTGTTTCTGACACGGAAGGAATTTTCGGACTTGAAACTCCTGCAGGCGTTCAGTACGTTGAGCTTTCTGAAGAAGCTGAAATTGATGCTGACGGCGACTCGAAGCCTGAGCTTATTGTCTACGTTTCTGATGTGAGCCAGAAAAATCTTGACCGCGGCGCGGAAGTAAGAATCATGCTTAAAGATATGTCTGCCGCCGCTGTCGCTTCTCCGGACGCGAACCAGATTCCGAATGCGGAGGACTTGCCGAAAGACCAGCAGCGCGCCGAAGTTTTCTCTGACACGCGCGCTTATCCATTTACGGTTTCCGCTGTGTTCCGCGCAGGCTGCCTTATGCGCTACCGCCCGGACAGAAAGGAAACGGTCGAGGACTTTTATGCGAACGGCGACACTGTGAACATAACCGCGAGCAACGGAATCAGAATCTGGCTTTCAAACGGAAACTCAGTCAAGCTCCAGGTTGTCGCGAACGGCAAGACTTATGACTTGGGCGTTGCGAAAGCCGGTGAAGTTGTCGCCCAGGACATTAAATGGATAAAAGACACAGACGGCCGCTATAAAGTCGTTGTTGCGGAACTTGAATAGATAAATATAAAACCGAATATAATATGAAACAGAAATTTTTTATTGACCAGCACGGCTGCGCCAAGAACCAGGTTGACGGCGAGCTGATGATTTCTCTTTTGAAGAAGAAGGACTGGGAACAGACTTTTGAGCCTTCAGAGGCTGACTTAATCATTGTAAATTCCTGCGGATTCATTGAGTCCGCGAAAAAAGAGAGCATTAACGCGGTGATGTCCGCCCGCGAGATGTATCCAAAGGCAAAGATTCTGCTTGCGGGCTGCCTTGCCCAGCGTTACGCGAAGGACTTGAAGGACGAGCTTACCGAGGCTGACGGATTCTTTGGAAACGGCGACTTGGACCAGCTTTATAAAGTTGTGGAGCCGCTAATGAAAGGCGAGCGTCCTGTGCTTGTTCCTGCCCAGAAAGGCGTTTGCGGCGGGGACAGGAATCTTCTTCTGAACTTTGCCGGAGCCGCCTATGTAAAAATCACGGAAGGCTGCAACAACCGCTGCGCTTTCTGCGCAATTCCGGTTATCCGCGGCGAGCTTAGGAGCCGCCCTGCAAAAGACATTATTGACGAAATCAAAAAGCTTGTGGACGAGGGCGTTTACGAGCTGAACCTGATTGGCCAGGATCTTGCGGCCTACGGAACCGGCCGCGACGACAACGTGTTTGGAAGCGGCCGCACTTATCTTCCGAAAGGAACGCCTGGCGACTTGTCGGTTGAAGAAGACAACAAGAATGAAATTGGCGCGGCACGTGGAGCGGAAGAGATTGCTTCGGCTTCGCCTCGCAATGACGTGGAAACTGCGGCTCGCAATGACGAAAAAACTGAGAAAAAGTCGTCATTGCGAGGAGCGCAAGCGACGAAGCAATCCCCTGAATCTGGGCTTTGCACGCTTTTAAAGCAGATTTCTTCGCTTGAGGGAACTTTCCGCGTGCGCCTGCTTTATATTCATCCTGACCACTTTAACGAGGACATCCTTCCTGTGATGAAGGCAGACAGCCGCTTTGTGCCGTATTTCGACATTCCGTTCCAGAGTGGGGACGACAGCGTTATCCGCTCAATGTACCGTGTCGGAAGCCAGGAAAAATACAAGGCTTTAATCAAGATGATAAGAAGCTATTTTCCGGAAGCCGCAATCAGAACAACTTTCATGGCCGGCTTTCCCGGAGAAACGGACGAGCAGTTTGAGAACACAAAGCGCTTTTTGCGCGATATTGACACAGACTGGAGCGGCTGCTTCTCTTACTCGCGCGAGGACGACACTCCGGCTTACAAGTTCAAAAAGCAAGTCAACAAGAAAGTTGCAGAAAAACGCGCCGCCGAGCTTGTAGAGGAGCAGGCTGAAATCTCAAAGAACCGCTTGAAGCTAAGATGTGGAAAAGAATACGACGTTCTTATTGAGGAAGTTCTTGCCGAGAGCGAAGAGAATCCTGATGAGGGGCTTGCAATCGGCCGCGCATGGTTCGAGGCTCCTGAAGTTGACGGCTCAGTTGTTGTGCGCTACGACCGCTCTTCAAAAAATGAGTGCGACGCTGTAAAAAGCGGCAGGCTTGTGCGTGTTAAGATTGTCTCAAGCGGCGACGTTGACTTGAACGGCGACTTCGTCTGCGACAGCCCGCTCAACAAGGGAATCAAGAAAAACAAGCTGACTTTTGCGCAAGAGCTGGTCAATGAGTGACTTGTCTTATCTTGACGTTTTGAACGAGGAGCAGCGCGAGGCGGTGGAGCATGGAGGCTCGCCGCTTTTGATTCTTGCAGGCGCAGGCTCCGGAAAAACACGCGTAATCACAACAAAAATCGCTTATCTGATTTCCGAGAAAAATATTGATCCGCACCAGATTCTCGCGGTGACTTTTACAAAAAAAGCCGCCAACGAGATGAAGGAGCGCGCGGTCGCGCTTGATATGCGCGCCCAGTATTCACAGATAAGGACATTCCATTCTTTCGGCGCGTGGTTTCTGCGTTTGAACGCGGAGAGCGCCGGCGTTGACCCTAACTTTACCGTCTATGACGATGACGACATGGCGACGCTTCTGCAGAAAGCGTGTCCGAAATTGACGAAGCAGCAGGCGAATCACTATGCGCACTTGATTTCGCTTGCAAAAGATTACTGCTACACGCCGGACTCTGAGAATCTTTACAAAATCGACGCGGACTCTGATTTTCCTGAAATTTATGATTCCTATCAAAAACGTTTGCGTGAGACTGGAAATGTTGATTTCGGCGACCTGATTATGCTTCCGTACCTTGTTCTTCACAATGACGAGTACGTAAGGCAGAAGATTCACGGCCGCTTCCGTGTGATTATGGTGGACGAGTACCAGGACTCAAACGTGGCGCAGTTCCTGCTTTTGCAGGAGCTTTCAGGCGTAAAATACGGGAAAGCCGCCGGGACTGAGAATCCTGACGGAATCTATGTCTGCGTTGTCGGCGACGACGACCAGTCAATCTATAAATTCCGCGGGGCTGAAATCCAGAATATTCTGACTTTTAAGGACAGGTTCCCGGGAACAAAGATTGTCCGCCTTGAGAAAAACTACCGCTCTACCGAAGAGATTCTTGAAGTCGCCGACGATGTTGTAAAGAACAACCGCGGCCGCCTTGGAAAAACGCTCTGCGCGGAGCGCGGAAACGGCAAGAAGCCGGTTCTTGCCTTTCTTCCTAACCAGGACGAGGAGGCGGCTTTCTGCGCTGACCTTATTTCGCTTGCGCATAAAAACGGCGCGCCCTACAGCGACTGGGCAATTTTATACAGAACAAACGCGCAGTCGCTCACGTTCGAGTCAACTTTTCTACATAGAAAGATTCCATATCAGGTTGTCGGCTCGCTTAAATTTTACGAGCGGGAGGAAATCAAGGATATACTGGCTTATCTTGCGCTTCTTGCAAACCCAAGGGACGAGATTGCGTTCAGAAGAATCATAAACAAGCCTGCCCGCGGAATAGGCGCGACAACCCAGGAAAAGCTTGTTTCCTATGCGCGCGAAAAACAGACTGACTTTGTCGGCTCATGCAGGGAGCTTTCATCTTCGCTTTCAAAGAAGGCGAGGGAAGGCGCGGAGTCTTTCGCGGAGCTTTTTGCCGCGCTCAAAGAGAAGATTAATCCGCAGTTGTCGTCATTGCGAGGAGCGCAAGCGACGAAGCAATCTCATGGACTGAAAAACGTTGATGAGATTGCTTCGGCTTCGCCTCGCAATGACGTGGAAGCCGAGGCTCGCGATGACGGAAAAGCCGCGCTTTTGCCCGGCGAAGTTCCGGCTAAGCTCTCGGAGCTTGTCGATATGATTGCGGAAAAATCAGGGCTAAAAAGCTACCACGAGAGCCAGGACGAAATTTCAGGGACGCAGCGCGTGGCGAATATCCAGGAGCTTTCAAATTCAGCGGTTTTATACGATTGCTCGATAGACGGCCTGCTTGAATTCCTTGACCATATTGAGCTTGACAGAACAATCGACAGCGAAGATGACGAGTCTGAAAACTTAAGTGATGAGGACGGACGCGTTACTTTAATCACGCTGCACAACACAAAGGGCCTTGAGTTCAACCGCGTTATTATGACAGGAATGGAGCTTGGAATTTTCCCACGTCCGGACAAAGCCGGAGATGAGCTTGAGGAAGAGCGGCGCCTTTGCTACGTCGGAATGACACGAGCCAGAAACGAGCTTTATCTTACCTGCTGCGCAATGCGTAGAATGTACGGCAGAACTGAATACATGGCGGCAAGTCCGTTCCTTCTTGAAATAAATCCAGAGAGGCTAAAAGCTATTGGCAATGTTCCTTCAAGCTACAGAAAAAGCGCGTTCCACGGAGGAGACTACGGAGCGCGGGGACTAAGCCATCCCGATGTCGAAAGCGATCCAGTCAAGAGAGCGTATTGCAAGGGAACAAAAATCTATCACGACGACTACGGCTACGGTGTGATTTCTTCCACGGACGAAAACGACGAAGGGGAATATGTAATCACAGTTAGCTTTGAAAACTCCGGCAAGAAAAAGTTCCTGCCGAAGTATCAGAAAAAATCTCTTGAAATAATCAGAGACTAAAGATTAAAAAAAATAGTCAAAAATCAAAAACGGAAATATTCCATTTCATGTCTCAGGATTATTCAATTTGCTTATGAATGAAATTTTCAATTTCAGGTTCTCTGTTTAATAAAATTCAAAAAGACGTTATAATTATCACACTTTAAAAAAATGAGGAATTTATGAAACTTTACGTTGGAAACCTTAGTTATCTTACGACCGAGGACACTTTGAAAACACTTTTTTCAAACTATGCTGATGTCGCATCTGTGGAAATTATGCGTGACAGATTTACGCAGCAGTCAAAAGGATTCGGATTTGTTGAGATTGAAGATGAAATCAAGGCTCAGAGAGCAATCGGCGGAATGAACGGAAAAGACGTTGACGGAAGAAGAATCCGCGTAAGTGAGGCCGTTGAAAAGCCTCGCAGAGAACGGAGAGATTTTGATGGTTACGGCCGTTCAGAAGATTTTTCAGGCGGATTTAGAAGAGAACGCGGCAATTACGATAGGCGCGACGAAGATGACCGCGGCCGAAGAAATTTCAGAAGCTCAGACGAATATGGAAGAAAAAGCAATTACGAGCGCCGTGATTTTAGCGACGGCGGACGCGGCTATGACAGAGATTTTTCTCGTGAAGAAAGCCGCGGCTACGGAAGACGTGACGGCCGCTACGATTCTGACAGAAGAAATTACGGACGCAGAGATGAACGGCGTGGCAGAAGCTACGGTTCAGGACGTTACGGCGACAATTTCCGCAGAGAAGAGCGCCGTGATAATTCCGATGAATATTAATAGATTTTTCCTGGTTTCCAGCGGTTATGTTTCAATGCGGATAAATTCATTTTCTAAGAATTTTTGAAAATTTTCCGAAGATAAAAAGAGAATCTTTAAAGTCATTTTTAAGGAGTTTGTATGTTCAAGGCTAGAAGACGAATCGCGCTGGTAGCAATAAATATTATCGCGGCAGTTGCATTCCTTTTTATTGCGACTTATCTTGCGCCGCAGATTAAACTTACTGACTATGTAACTTATTCAAATGTGTTTCCTGTCGCTGTAACTGCGATTGTCTTTGCGCTTCTTCTTTTTACAAGCATCACGATTTTTACAAACGCTCGTGAACGGATTGAAAAAAACGTAATGGAAAGAGGCGCGACAGCCTATTTCACAAAATTTATTGAGCGGCTGCGCTTCTGCTATTCGCTCGATGACTTTAAGCAGGCTGTAATCGACATTCTTGAAATGGAAGCTGACTGCTCGGTTCTTTATGTTGACCGCGCGACAAACTACGTTCTTTACAACAGCCCTGACAAATTCACAACTTCTCCTGAAAATCTTGCGAAGCTTGCCCAGAACTACACTTCGGACTGGCACGATCCAATCAACTTCCTGGGCGACGATCTGGGACTTGCCGTTGACAAAAAAAAGATGAGAGGATTTTTCTTCGCATCTGACATTGAGCATTTCTACATTTTTGACCGCTACACGTATTTGATTGACTCGGAGATTTTCCCGAAGCTTTACGAGGAATTCTGCCGTTTCCAGAACCGCTCAAGAATCATCTCAAGCCTTTCTGAAATTTCGGAGCTTTCAACTGAATGGGAGCAGCTTGCAGAGGCTCAGAAGTCGTTCTTGCCGCAGAAAATGCCTGAAATCAAGAAACTTAAGCTCGGCGCGTATTTTAGGCCGCTCATCAACGTTTCGGGCGACTATTATTCTGTTCTTCCGATTGATGAGAACAAAACGCTTCTGATGCTCGGCGACGTTTCTGGAAAAGGACTTGCCGCCGCCCTTGTCATGGGCTTGGTAATCAACACTGTAAAAATCCTGCAGAACAAGGAAGATTTGCCAGCGATGATTATCGCGGTTGACAAGGCAATCAAGAGCATGCATCTTCAGGATAAGTACACGGTTCTTTTTATTGGAATTGTTGACACGGAGAAAATGAAAATTACTTACGTGAACGCTTCAATGTCCGATCCGATTGTTGTAACGCGCTCGCCTGAAGGATACAGAATCAAATCTCTTTCATCAAACTGTTCTATTGTAGGAATTATTCCGATTGAGCTTGAGGACATAAAAGTTGCTGAGCAGAGACTGTTCTCCGGCGACTTGATTATGATGGCTTCAGACGGAATTTCAGAAGTAATGGACGCTAACAAGGTTGAGCTAGGCGACACTCAGCTTTTTACAGATACAATCAAGGCTAGCGCTTCCAAGGATCCTGACGATTTTATAAAAGACATGGTGAACCTCGTTATGTCATACAAGGCTGAGCCAAAACTTCATGATGATCTTACAATGCTCGTCGCAAAGGTAGGTAAAAAATGATTTTCGCAGTATTGAATATCGCTTTTGCGCTTTTTCTTCTTTGGCTTGCCGCATATACTGACAGCAAGACTGGAAATGAAGGAAACTCTCCAATCATTGGCTTGAATCTTTTTCTTGCCGCAACTTGCGCTTGTCTTGCAGTTTGCATTATCACATTCGGAAAAGCCCCGCCGCATTTCACGCTTTTTCTTGGAAGAGCCGTTTACGTATTGTTTGGCGTTTATATAATCAACTACAGTATTTATTGTATTCTTTTTCCTATTGTAAAAAGAAATGTAATTGTAAATATCATACGGATTGTGGGAACTGTCTGGTGCGTCTGGGCTGTGTTCTTCCATTTTACAGGATTTGTTGTAACAAACTTTATTGGTCTTAGAGTCGAGTCAACTTCGCTTTTCTATGGAAATCTTTCAAGACTTTTGCCTTACAACTGGTTTGATTTTTACAGCGCGATAGTTTTTATTTTGGTTCCATTTTTTTCAATTATCGTAATGCTTTTGCGTTCTGAAAACCGCGAGGGCAGGCTTGACCACCAGAAAACAATTTTGAATGCTATCGCGTTCATTTTTGGCTGGGGCGGAATGTGGCTTGTTTCAAAGGCGAGCGGACGTGTTCCGATGTTCTCGACTTTGTTCCTTGCGCCGTTTGTTCTTGCGCAGTGGGTTCTTTTCAGAGCGGCTGTAATCGACTTCCTTTACGATTTTTCTACATTGCTAGGTTTTGTCCTTAAAGGACTTATATGCTACATTGCGCCTTCTGTCGCAGTCGGAGTTGCGTTCGCGCTTTTGTGGCCGACTCACACTCTTTATCCAGTACGTTTTTATGTTTATCTGGTTGTTATTATCACAGTCGTTGTCGTTATCGCTTACCAGCTTTTGAAATTCTTTACTCGCCGGCTTGGATTCCGCACGCAGCAGTACGCCGCGCGTTTTGAGGAAGATCTTTCAAACTTCGACTTTTCTGACGACCCGGAAAACATCGTAAGAAACATGCAGGAAATTTTCCACCGTAACATTGGAATGTCGTTCATGCGTATTTTGATTGAAAGCGGCAACAACGGAATGGATTCCGTATATGACCGAGAAAATGAAAAGCACATCAAGATTGAAATGAACAACCGCCTTTTCGACACGTTGCTGAACCAAGACAAGCGCATTGTTTTTAGAAGCCAGGTTGATGTCACTTTCCTTTATTCAGCTGTGCGCGACGATATTATCGAGCTTTTTAATCAGACTGGCTCCGACGCTTTTATAATTTTGAACGAAGGCCGCCACATTCTCGGCATGATTATCCTGGGACCAAAATCCGGCGGAAACATCTACACGGATTATGATAACGAAGTCTTCACAAAGCTTTACTCATATTTCTTCGTTCTTGGTTACTACATGAAGAACATCGGTAACCAGGAGATTGTCGGAACTGTAAACCGCGAAATCAGAATGTCCGGGCAGATTATTGAGTCAATCCAGGGCAACATGGATCCAATCAAAAACAAACGCTTTGACTACGGAACTTTGATGGTTCACGCGCACAACATTGGCGGCGAGTTTATCGACTTGATCCGCCTGAGCGAGGACCGCCATATTTTTGTGATGGGCGACTTGTCAGGCAAAGGAATTGCGGCTTCAATGTCCATGGTCATCGTAAAATCTGTAATCAGAACGTTCTTGCAGGAAACAAAGGATTTCAAGGTTCTTGTCGAGAAAGTCAACGAATTCATCCGCTTCAATCTTCCGAAAGGAACTTTCTTTGAAGGCGTCTTTGCGCTTATTGATTTTAACGAGAATACAGTTTATTACATCAACTGCGCGGTTCCGGCTCTTTTCCTCTATAACCGTTCTTTCAACAACGTAATGGAAATCCAGGGCGAAGGCCACGTTCTTGGCTTTGTAAAAGACATCAGTCCGTACATAAAAGTCAAGAAAATCAAGATGAATCCAGGCGATATTATGGTCGCTGTGACCGACGGACTTTTGGACAGCAAGTCGCTGCGAGGCGAGCCGTTCGGAAAGGACCGAGTTCAGAAGGCGATTGCTGAGAACACGACAATTACGGCGCAGAACATGACGCAGGCAATCTTTGATTCTCTCGGAAGCTTCCTTTCAAAGGAGCTTGACGACGATGTTTCAATCTTTACGCTGAAACTTTTAAAATAGGAGAGCAAAATGGAGCAGCTTCAGATTCTTGAAAAAAACGGCGCGAACTATATTCTTTATGATTTGTCGGGCGTGCTTTCAACATACACTTGCTCGGAATTCCAGGAAAAAGTTTCCCACGATATTCAGCATTCTAACCTCGTGTTTGATCTTTCGGACGTTGAGGAGATTGATTCTGTCGGCGTTGGAATCATTATGGCTTGCTTTAACGACGGCGAGGAATACGGCCACAAGCTTTATCTTATGAATCCGTCTCCTGCTGTGCGCCAGGCTCTTGAAGACACTGGATTTTATGATTTGTTCAATTTTATCCACTCTGTCACAGAGATGGTCTGATTTTTTGCGCCGCGTTTTTATCTTTTGCCGCTGATTTTTAAATTGGAATATGAAAAAGATTGTTTTGATTCTTTCTTCTTTTTTGATTTTTTCTTCTTGCAACGAAAAATCTTCTTCAAAAGTGGCTTATGCAGAAACTTCGCAGAGCCAGACTTCTGCAAAATCTGCCGAGGTTCAGAATCCTAAGACTCAGAATCCTGAGATTGAAAAACTTACGAAAATTCTCGGCATGATGAGCCAGAAATGCAGGGACGCGATTCCAAACGGAAATCCGGAGGAATTTCTTTCCGATTTGCACAAGGTTCTTGATTCTGAGAAGGACTTTTCTTCTTCGGACTTGTCGCCTTTTTATCTGATTGACAAGACTCATACGGTCGGCTCGGACTATGAGCCTGAAAATCTTATTCATCTTGAGAAAAACGATTATTTTGCAATCAACAAGGACACCTTGAGCCTGCGTCCCGAAAGCTATGAGGCTTTGAAAAGACTCGGAGCGGCGGCGAAGAAAGACGGCGTGACTTTGACAGTAAGCTCAAGCTACCGCTCGTATGAGTACCAGAAGAATCTTTTTAACTACTGGGTCAAGGTTGACGGTCTTGAAGAGGCGGAGCGCGAGAGCGCGAGAGCGGGAACAAGCCAGCATCAGCTTGGCATGGCGGTTGACTTTGCGCCTGTTGACGACGCGTTCGCCGATACTGTTCCTGGAAAATGGGTTTACGCGAACGCCGCCAAGTACGGCTGGAGCCTTTCTTTTCCGCACGGCTACGAGGATGTGACGGGCTACCGCTGGGAAAGCTGGCATTTCCGCTACATTGGCGTTCTTGCCTGCGAGTTCCAGAAAAAGTGGTTCAGCGACGTGCAGCAGTTTATGATAGAGTTTCTTGATGCTTGGAAGCGGAGCAAGTAGTAAGGCAGGCATCACGGATGCTTGGAAGCGGAGCGAGTAGTAAGGCAGGCATCACGGATGCCTGTAAGTTTAGCAAGTTGTTCTAAAGAGATTTTTATCAGCAATAGAAAAATTGATAAATTTTTATTTGGTGATTTGTCTGAACTGAGAGAATCTAATATTATTTTTGAATTTTTTTTATCTAAAAAATATTCAAAATCCGTCTAAAATATCAGTATAGGAAAAAGTTATACTGATATAAAAAACTTATATTGTACATTTTTTTTCCTCGGAATTATATTTGAATCATAAAAATTAAGCAGTCAAGTCAGCTTGACCTTGAAATTTGGAGGAAAATTATGGAAAACAAAGTTAATTATGTTACATTGAACAACGGTGTAAAAATGCCTCAGGAAGGATTCGGAGTTTTTCAGGTTCCGGATGGAAACGTTGCCGAGCAGGCAGTTTACGACGCTATTTCTTCAGGCTACCGTCTGATTGACACGGCGGCGGCTTACCAGAACGAGGATTCAGTGGGCCGGGCGATTAAGCGCGCCGTTTCGGACGGACTTGTAAAGCGTGAGGATTTGTTCATCACGACAAAGCTCTGGGTTCAGGATTACGGATATGAGAACACGAAGAAAGCTTTTGAGAAATCGCTGAAACTTCTCGGACTCGACTATCTTGACTTGTATCTTTTCCACCAGCCGATGGGCGACTACTACAGCTCTTACCGCGCGATGATTGACTTATACAAGGAAGGAAAAACACGCGCGATTGGTGTTTGCAATATGTATCCGCACGTGCTCGCAGACTTGTGCGAGAATTTCGACGTAAAGCCGGTTGTGAACCAGATTGAGCTTCATCCGTTCTTCCAGCAGCCGATCGCATTGGAAACAGCCAAGAACTACGGCGTTGTTCCGGAAGCGTGGGGCCCGTTTGCCGAGGGAAAGCACGGAATTTTCAAGAATCCGCTTCTTTCTGAAATCGCAGCAAAACATGGGAAAACCGTGGGCCAGGTTGTCCTCAGATGGAACGTCCAGCGCGGAGTCATCGTAATTCCGAAATCTGTCCATAAGAACAGAATGGAAGAAAACATCAACATCTGGGATTTTGCGCTCGACGACGACGATATGAAAAAAATCGCGACGCTCGACATCGGCCACAGCGAGATTGTAAATCATTTTGACCCGAACTTTGTCAAGATGATTAACACTTGGAAAATCCACAGTTAAAATATTTTTATTTTTCCGCTTGAGTACGAAATTCTTCCAATTCCGAAAAGAGCGGTTTCAGCTCTTCTTTGTAACGTTTTAGGCAGATTGCGTAAAACGTTACATTTACTTGGCTGTCTCTTATTGGAACCGCCGTTTTGCTTGTTGAAATAAATCTGCCGGAATCATTTGAGAGATTTGTGATAAAAGAGAGCAAAGATGAATTATTTGAAATTTTTGACAGCGACTCAGTGTCGCTTTGATTCAGAAGGTGCACATCAGGAATATTGTTTTTTACAATGTCGTACCAAAATCCAAGATTTGAAAGAATTAATATGTTTTCGCCTGCAAGATCCTTTAATTCAATTGACTTTTCTTTTGCAAGCCTATGGTTTTTTGGCATTAAAGAAAAAAGATGTTCGCTAAATATTTTCTGATTGTAATATTTTTCATCATTAAGCGGCTTAGTTAAAAAAATTATTTTATATGTTCCTTCATCAAGTCCGATCTGAAGTTTTTTTTCGCTGTCTAGCAAATCCGCTGAAATTTCCGCTCCTACATAAAGCTGGCTTATTATTGGCTTTAGCTCGAAAATTGGCGCAGGCGCAATTGTGCCGAATTTAAAAGAACGGTGCTGAAGATTGTAATCTCGCACAGCTTTTATCATTTCTTTTTGCATTTCTACAATTTTTTTCGCATATTCTGCGGCAATTTTTCCATTCGCGTTTAATTGAATTTTATTTTTTGAGCGGTCAAAAATTTTTACATCAAGCTCACTTTCAAGTTTTTGCATAGAACGGCTTATTGCAGGTTGGGAAACATAAAGCTCTTCGCTCACGCGTGACAAAGTTCCGAATTTTGAAAAGGCTGCAAGTTGTTCAAGGATATAAGATTCAATCATAAAATTTCCTTCCTTATCAAAAACTGTTTTCCTACTAGATAAGTATACTTTAACTTGGTTTGCCGGAATTTTCAATTAATAATTACTAAAATTATAAATTATTCTTAACAATCAGTTCTATTTAATTTAACATTTTTATCATAGATATTTCGCTCGGACGAAAAAAAAATTCTATTTCATATTTTGCTCTTTTTGTATATAATATTTTGATTTTATTCTATCAATCTAAGAGGAATATTGTGTACAAGTCTATTGATTCAAAAGCTGACTTTCCAAAGCAGGAAGAGGAAGTCTTAAAATTTTGGGAAAAGAACGATATCTTTAAGAAGTCAATCCGCCAGCGCGACAAGGCTGAGGAATTCATCTTCTTTGACGGACCTCCGTTTGCGACTGGTTTGCCGCACTTTGGACATTTTATTCCATCAACAATCAAAGACATTATTCCGCGCTACCAGACGATGAAAGGAAAAAAAGTCGAGCGGCGTTTCGGCTGGGACTGCCACGGCCTTCCTGTCGAGAATCTGATTGAAAAGGAGCTCGGAATCAACTCTAAGCATGAGATTGAGGCTTACGGAGTCGCGAATTTTAACGACAAGTGCAAGGCTTCTGTCCTAAAATATACATCTGAATGGCGCAAGACAATCACGCGCATGGGACGCTGGGTTGACTTTGACAACGACTACAAGACGATGAATCCTGACTTTATGGAGACAATCTGGTGGGTCGCAAAAACTCTCTGGGACAAGGGGCTCATTTACGAGGGAAAATATATCCTTCCTTATTGTCCGCGCTGCGCAACTGTGCTTTCAACCCACGAGCTTGCCCAGGGATATAAGGATGTGACTGAGGCTGCTGTAACTGTAAGGTTCAAGATTACAAAGGCGCCGGAGGCAGTCAGCGACCCTGACATGGAGAACGGCCGGACCTATTTTGTCGCATGGACTACAACTCCATGGACTCTGCCTTCAAATCTCGGCCTTTGCATGGGGCCTGAGATTGACTATGTGAAGATTCTTGACAAGGAGTCGGGCGACTATTACATCATGGCTCAGGCGCGGCTTTCTTCTTATTATAAGAGCGAAGATGACTATGAGATTATCTACACGCGCAAAGGCAAAGATTTTGTAGGCGCTAGATATGAGCCGCTTTTCCCTTATTTTGCGAACCTTTCAGACCCTAAGGAATGTGAGAAGATTTCCGAGCAGAAATGCGAAGACGGCGCGTTCAGAATGTTCAACGCGGACTATGTTTCAACTGAGGACGGAACTGGAATCGTCCATATCGCTCCGGCGTTCGGTGAAGACGATAACAAAGTTTTCAAGGGAAGCGGAGTTCCAAACATTGAGCCGATTGACGCGGAGTGCAAATTCACATCTGATGTTCCTGACTACCAGGGACGTTTTGTAAAGGACTGTGACAAGGATATTATCGCGCGTCTTAAGGCTGAGAAAAAGCTGGTCAAGAAAGAGCAGCACACTCACTCTTATCCTCACTGCTGGAGATGCGGCTCGCCTTTGATTTACCGCGGAATCGGAAGCTGGTTTGTAAAGGTCGCTGACTATCATAAAGAGCTTTTGAACTCTAACAGCCAGATTAAATGGCAGCCGGCCCATATCAAAGAGGGACGTTTTGGAAAGTGGCTTGCCGGCGCCCGCGACTGGGCTGTAAGCCGCAACCGATACTGGGGAAACCCGATTCCAATCTGGAGATGCGACAATCCTGACTGCGGAAATAAAATCTGCGTGGGGTCAAGGCAGGAATTGAAAGATTTGTCTGGAACTTACCCTGAGGATCTTCACAAGCAGTTTGTTGATAAAATTACTTTTGCCTGCCCTAAGTGCAGCAAGGGCACAATGCGCCGCATTCCTGAGGTTTTCGACTGTTGGTTTGAGTCTGGCTCTATGCCCTATGCGCAGCAGCATTATCCTTTTGAGAACAAGGAATATTTTGAGAAGCATTTCCCTGCCGACTTCGTTTCTGAGGGACTTGACCAGACACGCGGATGGTTCTATACGCTTACAATCCTTGCGACACATTTGTTTGGAAAGCCTGCGTTCAAGAACTGCATTGTCAACGGACTTGTTCTTGCAGAGGACGGACGCAAGATGTCGAAGTCCCTCCGCAACTACACTGATCCTGTCGAGGCAATCAACAAATTCGGAGCTGACGCGATCCGTCTGTTCCTGACCCACTCTGCGGTTGTAAAGGCGGACGACCTGCGCTACTCGGACAACGGCGTGCGCGAGGTCATCAAGAACTTTTTGATTCCGCTCTGGTCTGGATATTCGTTCTTTATCACATATGCGAACATTGACAAAATCACTTGCACAGGCCATGAGTTTGACTCTGTGAAGCCTTCTAATTCCCTTGACGCATGGATTGTCTCTGTCGCCCAGAAGATGATCAAGGAAGTCTCGGACGCGCTTGACGACTACGATTTGAGCGCTGCAATCGATCCTCTCTTGGATTTTATTGACGAGCTTAACAACTGGTATATCCGCCGCTCAAGAAGAAGATTCTGGAAGTCTGAGAATGACGGCGACAAGAAGGAAGCGTACGCGGCTCTTTACTATGCGCTTGTGACTTTCGCTAAGTGCGCGGCTCCTTTTATTCCGTTCATCACTGAGGAAATTTACCAGAACCTCAAGACTGAGAATGATCCTGAGTCGGTCCATCTGTGCGACTTCCCTGTCTACAACGAGAACTTGCGCGACGAGGCTCTTGAGTTCAAGATGGCGACAGTCCAGAAAGCGGTTTCTATGGGACACTCGCTTCGCAATACGTTCAACTTGAAGAACCGCCAGCCGCTTTTGAAAGTTGAGCTGGTAACAAAGAACGATGAGGAGCGCGAGGTTCTTGAGGAGATGAAGGACACAATCGCCGAGGAGCTTAACGTAAAGCAGGTTGAGTTCCATGACAAGGAAAGCGATCTTGTTGAGTACAGCGCAAAGGCGAACTTCAAGGTTCTTGGAAAGAAGCTCGGCCCTAAGATGAAGGCGGCCGCCGCTGAAATCTTGAAGCTTTCCGGAGACGAGATTGCCAAGGTTGTTGACGGCGGACAGACTTATATCACCCTTGACGGCGAGAAAGTCGAGCTAGATTCAAGCTCCTTGATTGTCGAGCGAAAGGAAAAGGAAGACTTGAAAGTCATCAACGAGGGAACTTTGACAGTCGCCCTTGACACAAAGATTACAGACGACCTCAAGAAAGAGGGCTATGTGCGCGACCTTATCCGCGGAATCCAGAATCTAAGAAAGGAGAGCGGATTTGAGGTGAGCGACAGAATCAACTTGAAAGTCGGAGGCGACGCCGGACTTAAAGACGCTTACGAGATGTTCAAGGATTTGATTTCGGGTGAGACTCTTGCAGTGAAATCTGAATGGGATGAAAACCTTTCAGGCGCTGAGATTGAATCTGAAGACAAAAAATGGAGAGCTTCTGTTGCTAAAGCGTAACATTTCAAGACTTGCCGCTGTTATTTTTACGGCGGCAAGCCTTTTTTTTGCGGGCTGCGCGTCGGCTCCAGTTGAGAATCCTGTTGACCCGGCCGAGCTTTTGGGCGGCGACGGGGCAATCTATATGGTTGTTCCTGTCCAGCCAAATGAGGAATTTGTAAAGCTTGCTGTCAGAAAAATTTCTGGCTGCTCAGAAAAGGACGCTGAGAAAATCACATCACGCGCCGACGATATTTATATCAGCGTCGGCCTGGACGGAAACGCTGAGCTTTCTGCTGACGGTGATTTTCCTTCAAGAATGATAAGCCTTGCCTTGACTGAAAAAAAAGGCTGGACGAAAAATCAGTTCAATGAGTATAAGTATTATTCAAGCGTAAATTCTCCGTATTCTATAAGCCTGCCGTCTTCTAAGATTGCAGTGGCCTCAAAGAATATCGGGCCTATGCTGAGCCGTTTTGATGACTGCGCGAACAATGACTTCCATACGGTTTCGATGGACGAGGAAATCTACAGCTTTTTAAAAAGTGACGCAGCGGGCAGCATCCAGGTTTTCGCTCCGGTGCCGAAAGCGTTTATCAGGGCTTTTATCGGCGCAAATGTCAGTTTTCCGGTGCAGAGCATAAGCGGAACTTTTACGGACTTGAAGGATAAAAAAGATGAGTTCGGACTAAAAATCACTGTGAAAATGAATGACTCTAAAACGGTTAGGGCCGCAGTGGCTGCGCTCAAGCTCGCTTTGTTTCCTATTCCTGCGAAAGTTGTGCAGAGCGGGGCGGACACAATTTCAATCACAGACATAACGCTTGGCTATGACGATTTACTGAAATTCATAAAATAAATTTGCGATAAACGAGGTGCCGAAATGACAAAGAAATCAAGTGAAAAAATTATCTTAAAGGCTGAGGATTTGGACGGCTATTTGACTAAGAACGACCAGGATAAAATCAATCTCCTTGCGGATATGTACAAGGAGACCATGAAATATTTTGAGCCTGTGAACGAGGCTAAAATCGTCGAATGCTTTGACAAGATGGGGCATGAGCTTCAGAAGATTTGCAGCGAGAACCATCAGATAAAAGTGTTCTCGTTCGAGACGGACGAGGGCAGCCACGCAGAGGCGAGCCGCGTTATTTCAAAGCTCCGCGACGTGAACACTGACCATCAGGAATTCGTCTATTATTCACAGCGCGCCTATGAGATGCTTTTCCGCCTTGCCTATACTGACCAGCATGCTGACAAGAAAGGACATTTTATTGTGAAGACTCCTGTGACTTTCCCTTGCCAGAACTATGCTGTGCACAAGATTCCTGACATTGACGCGAAAATCGAGAATTCTGTGATGTGCGTAATGCTCCGCGGCGCGCTTTTGCCGAGCATTATCATGTCAAAGGAGATTGAGGCGTACTCAAGCCATAAATATGTGACTCCGTTCGCGCTGTTTAAAATCAACCGTGACGACTCAAAATGCGAGAACAACATGGAGTATATTCTGGACTTAAAGCGCTCGTTCTTCAATATTGACGAGCTTGACGGAAAGGACTGGGTTTTCGCTGATCCTATGAACGCGACAGGCGGCTCTCTTGTCACTGTCGTAAAATACCTTGAGTCGCAGGGAGTTCATCCAAAGTCTATAAAGTTCTTCAATGTTATTTCTGCTCTTAAAGGCAGCCTGCGCGTGGCGCGCGCTCTTCCAAACTGCACTTGCTATACAATGTGGCTTGATCCTGTCCTTAACGAGAAAGCGTATATAATGCCAGGACTCGGAGATGCAGGCGACCGCCTTAACGGCTGCGACAAGAAGGAAAGCCCTAGGAACATTATCCGCCTTATTGCTGATTACGGTTCTGCGATTGCCTCGTTGTACCATAACCAGCTCACAAAGATTGAGCAGACTGTTCTTGACTAAGGACTGGTGGCAGCTGTTTTAAGTCCTGTGATGTGAATTCATTTTGGAAAGTTAAAGATTCATTTTTTATTGTCGGGCCTTGCCCGGCAGTTTTTTATTAGAATATGAAAATAAAAAAAAGTTTTTTGTCTGTTTTTCTTCCCTCTCTCTTTTTTCTCCTGTTTTCCTGCGCCTCGAATTCATTGCGTGTTCCGGGCGAGACTCGTATCATATTGAAGAATCTCGCTGTTGAGTACAACAATATCGGCGACGGCTACATGGGAATCAAGAACTATGCCAAGGCCGCTGAGTACTACGAGAAGGCGATGCGCGACAAGGAGCTGTATCTTTCTGTTTATTACAAGCTTGCCCGCGCCTATGCACTGGGGAAAAACTATGACAAGGCTGTTAACTCATATAATTATCTTCTTTCTCTTGATGAATCTAATGCCACTCTCAGGTCTTCTCTTGCTTACATCTATGCGATGAAAGGCGATTATGACGAGGCTATTAAAAGATATAAGGCTCTGCTTGATGAAAATCCTTATGACCAGGCTCTTCTTGAAAACTATACGAGCCTTCTGATCAACATTGGACGGGCGGAGGATGCGGAGCCGTATTATTATCTTATAAAGGAGAAATTTCCAGATTCAAGCCAGCTTTCAACATTCGCGCAGAAACTTTCAGACTTGCTTGACAACTTTGATCCGGAGAAATAAATTATTATTTCTCCTGGCTGTCCAAGTATTCCTTGTATTTTTCTGGATTCGCGCGGAAAGCGATTATCGGAGAGTCGGGATCCTCGAGAGCGTGTTCGAGCGCCTGGTCTGCCTCTGTAACGAGGCGCTTCGCATCGACATTTCTTTTGTCTACAGATGAAAGTCCGATAACAACTTCATTTATTGAGTTGTTTTCTTTTAGAAACGAAGTTATTTTTTCATAAATATCGTCAAAAATATCTGCGCATGAAGATAAATCCTCGTTTTCTAGGATTATTGCGTAGCCGTCAGAATTGTATTCATAGATTTCATCGGGATTTTCAATTTCGTCTTTTAATATTTCCACAATTTTGTTTGAAATTGAATTTCCGCGGTCAAGTCCGTTCACTTTTAAAAGCGCAAGCGTAAGCTCAGATTTTTTTTCAAGAGAGATTTCTATTTTTTTATCAAGCTCAGGCAAAAGCGCGCTCTGAAGCGTTAATCCTGTCGCCGGAGAAATTTGCTCGGCTGGAGCGTCCAAGTCAAAGACTTGAGTTTCCTCTTCTTCGTTTTCGCTCAGTGGATGCTCTTCATCTGGTTCAGTTTTTTCTTCGTCGAAATCAATTGGCAGAAGCTCTTCTGTATCTTTGTCCGGCTCATTTAAGTCAAATGACGCCGAATCTCCATTATCTGTTTGTTCTTTTATAGATTCTTCAGGTTCACTTTTTAGTTCTTCAGAATTCTGAGCTGCTTGTTCAAAATCAGTTTTTTCGGAGACATCAAGATTGTTTTCTTTTTCATCTTCTTGATTTTCATCCGGCTCATCAGAAATTTCAAAGTTGTCTTCCGAAATGTCAGTCGTAAATGGCAGGGATTTTTCTTCTTCTTGAACTTTTTCTTCCTGCGAATTTTTTCCTGCGTCTGAATCGTCATTTTCCGGACTCTCATCATCTGAAAAAATTATCTCTTCGTCTTCAGGCAAATTAAAAATTGAATCAGAATCAGAAGATGAATCATCATCTCCAAAATCAATGTCGATTTCATCAGACTTTTCTTCTTTTTTATTTTTCTTTGTAAAAAGTTTTTTGATTTTAGAGCCGTCAGAATTTTTGTTTCCGCTCAAAATCAAAAGCAAGAGAAGAGAAATTGAAGTTCCTAAAAGAATCAGAACAAAGGCGAATTTTGCGTAATGATAGACGGAATTTGTCTTTATCGCGTACATTGAAGCTGAAACTGTTATTAAAAGTCCGTCGCGGCTTGAATTTGTTTTCTTGAAAGAATTTGTAAGGGCCGCGGACGGCAGAGAAAAGCCAGCAGGCGGATAAGAATAAACCAGCTTTCCGTTGACATCGAGCTTTAAAGAACTGTAATTTTCAATATTTCCAACCGCGTCAATAAATTTTTTTGAGAATTCAGGCGTTCCAATTTTGCTCGAATTGGCGGCGCTCATCGTTTTGAAGACAAGAGTTTCAAAGACCCGCTCGTTTTGCTCGCTTCCAGACTTTCCATCCTCGTAAATTCCAATTCCAAACCAAGCCAAAGCGATGGCAAAAAGAAAAATGCTGATGATTGAAATAACAGTTATGGGCCTTTTCATATTCTTTCAGTATAACCCAAAGTTTTTGAGTATGCAAGAAAACAGCTTTTTTCACCGAGAGACGCGCAAAGAGGAAGAAGCGTCATAAAAATCGGCGCGGACGTGTCGATTTTGTTTCCTGAATTGATTTTTTTTAGCTCGGATATGAATTTTTTCTTGAAATCAAAGAAATCAAAGTTTTCGTAAAGAGTTTCTTTTTCTTTTTTTGCGGCAAGATATTCATTTTCGCGGATTTTTTTAATGCCATGGTTCTTGAAAAATTCTTCCATCGTAGTTTTGTATGACTGCAAAATTTCCGTCGTAAATGCGTTTTCAGAAATTTTGATGATTTTTGTTCTATATAAAAGATTTACAAATTTCGTTTCTGCGTCGAGAATCCTTGTTTCATTCCGTCTGAAATTTGTATCGAGATAAGTTCCCTTTGCGTATGGAAGTCCGTCAATGTATGAAAAGTCCGCTCCGAAAAGCTTGATTTGCTTGAACCCAGCTGCCGCAGCGAAATTTGCCGCCGCAATAGTAACTGTTCCGCTTCCGGTTTCAAGATGGACAAAATGATTTTTTCCGTCGTAATGGTTTGCGAAATTTGCCAGCGGATGGCTGGACTCGAAGAAAATGATTTTGTTTCCGCCTTTTATGATTTTTCTTGCGGCAGAAGGGCAGGCGCACAAATCAAAGACGAATTTTGTTTGCGGCTGCGGCTTGAACATAAAATGCGAGTGCGAAACCATTTGTCCGTCAACTGAGACAACAACATCCGCTGAAACTCCATTTTTCTCAAGCGCGCCGTAAGCTGTGTCCGTCGAGATGATAAAATATTTTCCGCGGTTTTTCTTCAATTCAAGTACGCTTTTGTTCAGGCTCGGGCCTGCCGCGATTATCGCCGCAGTTTTCGACGTGTCAAAATCTTTTATAAAGTCATTAAAAGTTTCGCAAGACTGCACAATCGAAAGATTTTCAAGAATGTTTCTCTGCCATGTTTTTCCGAAATGCTTTTGCACAGAAAAATCCGCCGAGACAAGCTTGAGCGCGTTTTGTATTATTTCTTCCGCTTTTTTGACAGTTTCAGGAAACGCGTTTTCATATGAGCGAAGCGGTTTTACAAACAGATTTCCATCAACTGCCGGAAGATAGTTTTCAAGAATTGTCTTCTCAAGGTTTTCCAAGTCAGTTATGAAGATATTTCCTTTCGCCGCAAGGTTCCTGACACATTCAATTTTTGAAAGAAACAGAATGTCGGCCTTTGAGCTTTCAACGGCGATTATTTTTGATGAAGGAAATTTTTCGTGGAGCTTTTGTATATGATAGCCTCCGCAAAGTCCAAGTATGATAAAAAATCCATTTTCCTGAAACTGCGACGCAAAGCTTTCCGCTTCTTTTTCCGGCGCATATTTTGAATGAAAGGCGGTTTTGCCTTTTGCCGGAATTATTTTTCCATCTTTCGCAGAAATTAAATCAGTGTAAAAAGTTTCCATAGTTAATTATTTTAGCAAATCAGAAATTTCTTCAATTAAATTTCTAGTTTTTTCTTTTATTTTATTTTCAAGCGCGGATTTTTTTTCAGGATTTTTTCCCCGCCTTATTAAAACCGAGTCCATCGGAAAAACTTCGTCGAGAAAAAAGTCAGATGATGAAATCTTCTTTAATTCTGAAAGAATCCTTTCCCGCCTTTCGTTTTTTGCCAAAGTGATTCTAAATGGATTTTTTTTGATTTCTGATTTTGATGAAGCCGGTTTGCCTAACGCAAGGTTTTCAAAATCTGTCCAGTTTATATCCTTTATTTTTCCGAGAGCATAAGGAAAATTATAGTTATCGGAAATTCTTGAGACTCTTGGTTCAAATCTCGCTGAATTTGCTGAAAACCAGTTTCTGTAAATTTCAAGCGATTTTTCTGAGCCGAATCTTGATTTTGTGATTCTTGTTTCCTTTGGAGAAAGCCTTGAATCGCTTTTTTGAGAGATGATTTCAAGCGCGTTCGGCTGCGTATGCTGGAAAGCAGAGGCCGGAGCCTGGTCAAATCCTGCAAGAAAGACTTTCTGTGTTGTGAATTCGAGCGCGAATTCCAGCGCGGTTCCTGCGACGGTTCCATTCCGGCGCGAAATCATAAAAGGACAGCCGACCGCTTTTAAAAGACTTTGCTCAAGACCGTCCTCGTAGCAAAGCGGAACAATCTCGTTTTCCTCATAGATTTTAGAAAAACTTGCGCCTTCCGCTTCGAGCGCAAAAACGTGGCCGTAATTTTTTATTCCCGGAACAAAAAAATGCCGTTTTGCCCAGAAGCCTCCGTCGCTCGAAATTGTTAAGTCCGGCTCAATTCCGTTTTCCAAAAGCGGAAGAAACGCGGACGAAACTGCGATTAGAAAAAAACAGCCGCGGAATTTTTTGATAAACGGAACTGAAGAGGCTAGGGAAGGCCCTGAGGCCGCGATTAAAACTGGCTTCTCCGTTTTTCCGGCTGTAAAACCTTTTTGAATGTTTTTGCAGAATAAAACTGAATTTTTAAGCCAGCGTTTTGAAAAATAGGAGCGCGTTCCAAGAACATCTCGGGCCTTTAGAACTGCCTTTTGGATTTCTTTCCAGCATTTTGCATTCAGCTCAGGGAAGATATTTTTGCTCGCCTGCCAGTCAAAAAAAAGTCCGCTTATTAAATTTTCCTCGCCGAGCGCATTGAACAAGTCTTCGCTTAAATTTAAAAAGTTTTCTTTTGCGCCGTAGAAAACATAATCCCATTTTGAATCATATTCTGAAAAATCGTTTGAAAAACGGACGCAGCAAATTTTTGCGCCAGGAAAACGTTTCCTTAACGGAAGCGCGCAGTAGGAAAGGGCTGGCTCTAAAATTATTACGCAGAACGGAGAAAAATCCGCCTCAAGGTTAGAAACGAATCTTTCACCTTCTTGAAGCGGATTGTATTTTGAATGTAGATATTTCCCGTCAAATGAGCAGGTTTTGTCTCCGGATTTTGCAGCTGAAAATTCCAAAGGCAATTTTTATTCCTTTGTCAAAAATGCGATTGTTCCTTTTTTATTTGCGCAGTGTCCGGCAGATAAGAAAGTCGCTTTTTTCTCTTCCGACGATTTTCCAAGAAAATTTTCAAGCGCGCGCGAGATGTGATGCGCCACAAGCTCTTCGTCAGGATCTTCTTTCGCGTAGAGAACAATTTTGATTTCGCCGTTTTTTCCGCTGTGAATGCAGTTCGGCGAGCGGATTAAAGGCGTGATGTTCACTTTTGCCGCATCCGCAATTGCTTCAATCACAGCATTTTTTAGCTCATTATTTGAAAAATCGATGTTCTTTATTGAATTTTCAATCCAGCCTTTTAAAGAAAGAATAAAAAGCCGGCTCTGTGAAATTTCAAGTCCTTTATCAATATTGCTTTCAAGTTTTTCAAGAACCTTGCTCTCAAGATTTTGAAATTCCTTTATGTTTTTTAAATGAACAGCCGCCAGCGAAGCTTCTTCCAGGCTAAGGTCAGGCTCGTCCTCAAGTTCAACTGTAACAAAAACATATGGAGCTTTTTCATCGCCAAACGGAAGAAAGAAAATTTTGTTGATTCTTGAAAAGAAATCTTCAGAAAAAAACGGCTGAAATTTATCAAGCTCATTGAAATCTGCAGAAAAGCATTGCCATTCAAAAGTCTTTGAAAGAGTTTCCTTCCAAAACTCTAGCGACTCATGAAATCTTGCCATGCTTTCCGCATTCATCTGATAACTGTCAGTCACGTAATAAGAAAATCCGTTTGCTGTTTGAAGAGGAGACAATATTGCGGCGCGGACAAAGCCGCTTTTTTTTGCCCACACAGAAAAACTCGGCGTTATTTGCGCAAGAATATTCTGTGCCTTGTTGAGAAGCCCTGTGTTTTCCGAAAGCTGATCATTGTTTTCCATCAAATTGTCCTTTTCAAATTTCTTGATAAGTTTGCTTACTGCTTGTCGAGTCCAAGTTCTTTGAAAAGCTTTTTGTAAGTTTCAAACTGCTCTGACTGTGCAAATTCCGCGATTTTGTCCTCTGGAAGATTTTCCAAAAGCTGATCCATATAAGAAAGAACAGATTTTATTTCTTTCTTAAGATTTCCAGGAATTGATGAAGTTTCGTCTGTTGTTTCAGTTTCATTTCCGTCAATTCCTTTGTCAGCCGCAAGATAATTCAAGTTTTCATCTGTGAGCGATTCTTCAATCGTTGGATCTGGCGCAAGAAGATTGTTCAGCTCTTCATTCGAAATTGAAATGTTGTCATTTTCAGCGTCTTTTGGCTCGGAAGCTGGCTCTGTTGTATTTTCTTCATCCTGAGGAACTGGCTCCTTGAATTCTTCATCGGCACTTGGAGTTTGTCCGAATTCAAAAGGCTCATCAACTGTTGAATCTGGATCCTCGCTCTTTTCATCTGAGGCAGGAATGTCGTTCGCCGCTGAATTGTCTGAAGTTATTGAATTTGATGATTCAATTGACTGGACCATCTCGTCTGAAAGCTCCTCGGCAGGCTGAATCTCATCTGCCGCTTCAGATTTTGTGTTTCCGCTGTCATCATCAAACGAGAAGTCTCCGATTGAAAAGTCATCGTCATTTGCCGCAGAGTCTGAAGAATTTTCCGCCGCTTTGTCTGATTCAGGCTCAGAATTTTCTGATTCGTCTGTGTTTCCAAAGTCAATCTGGCTCTGAGCTTCTTCAATTTCTTCTGCTTTCGGAATGAAAATATCTTTCTGTGTGCCTTCAGCGTCGTCGTCTGTATAATCAGGCAATAAATCGTCAGAATTATCGGAAATATTTTCCTCAAGCTCGCTGGATTCATTTTTTGTTTCCGCAGGCTCTTCGTTTATTTTATCTGATGAATCTGATTCTTTGTCGTCGTCGTTAACCATTTCTGCGCTGTTCAAGATGTTGTCAAGCTCGTCGACAGAAAGGGCGATTGTGTCGTCATCTTCATTGCCGCTGAAAAATCCTGTGTTTTCCTCGTCAGAGGCTTTTGCAGGAGTTTCCTGAGCTGAAGATTCCTTTGCTTTTAATTCATCAAACTCGTTTTTAAGTCCTGAAATCTCGCTCTTTAAAGAAGCAAGCTCTGAAACAATCTGGCTGAGAATTGTGTTTGTTGAAGAAGCAATTTCATCATCTTTTCCGGCTGTCGCCGCCGCAATTTTCTCATCTGCGGAATTTTCGTTCTCTTTAGAATTTTCTTCTTTTGAAGGAACAAAAGCGTCGTCTGGCGGAAGCGTAAACGGATTTGATGTTTCTTCTATATTATTATCTGAATTTGAAGCTTGCACCGTTTGAGTTTCTTTGTTTTCTGTTTTCTGCTCGTCCTCAGGAATTTCTGGGATTTCATCTGGAAGCTCTGACAAATCAACAGAAGTTTCCTCAAAAACAGGCTCGCTCTGCTCAACAACATCTGTCGGAGCAGGTTCTGTTGTTTCCGCAACTGTTTTATCAGAATCTTCCTCTGGTTTCGGCTCGTCTGCGAAAAGCGAAGCTGTCTCTTCATCGAAAGAATCTGGAATTTCGTCGGCAGGCGCAGAGTTAAGATTCAAGTCGTCAATATTTTCCGGCGTTGTTTTTGGCTCTTCAATCGTAACGTCGTCAATGTCTTTTACAACGTCGTCTTTTGACGCAAGAGAAACTTTTCCGCCGTTCTCGTCCTCAATAGAATCCATTATAGAATCCAAGTCGAAATCATCGTCATCAATTTTGAAATTTTTGTCAGGATCTTCTTCGTTTGAAGTTTCTGGCGCAATTTCCATGTCGTCATCGGCTTTTACGTTCATTTCAATTCCATCAGATTCTGGAAGCTCAGGCGCAGGAGATGCGTCTGAAGAAGCGTCGAGCGAAAGCGAGTCCAAATCTGAATCTTCAACAGGATTTTTCGCCGATGTGTCAAGCTTAATATCATCCGTGTCTTCATTCTTTGTTTCAGCAGGAATTTCAGCTTCGAGCTTTGGCTCCTCGGCTTTCTGAGGTTCTTCCGCGCTGTTTGAGGCGCCTTCCTCCGCGTTGATGTCAAAATCAAAGTCGTCAAGGCTGACTTCTTCCATTCCGTTTTCATCAACTTTGTGGTCTTGAGTCTTGTCCGCGTTTTCTTGCTCGCTCTTGGCGGCTGGAGCTTCCTCTGTTTTTGTTTCGGAGGCCGCAGGCTTTTCGTCTGCTGACGGCTCCGGCGCGTTGATATCAAATCCAAATTCTGATAAATCTACATTTTCTGTGCCGTCAGAATTTGTTTCGGCCGGAGCTGGTTCTTCTTTTGTTTCTGGCACGGCAGGCTTTTCGTCTGCTGAAGATTCCGGCGCATCGATGTCAAATCCAAATTCAGACAAATCTACATTTTCTGTTCCATCATCTGAACCGCTTGAAGAATTTGCTGTTAATCCTGAGCTTGATGAAGCTGGAGAATCTATTGTCTCGAACTGAGGCTCTGAAGAACCTTGAGATGATGAGTCTGCCGGCGCGTCGTCAAATGAAAGGTCAATGTCGAGAGGCGAGTCATCTGAAGAAGATTCTGGATTTGAATCTGTGACAGTGATGTCGTTCGGCGCTGAAAAGTCGTTTCCTGAAACTGCTGGAGCCGGCTGGTTTTCTGCTTGCTTTAAGGATTTTGATTCCTGCTCTGATTTTTCTGAAGCCGCAGAGCCGCCGTCATCGCTTTCAAAAACTCCTCCGTCAAGGAATTCGTCTAGAGAAACTTCCTCAGTTCCGTCAGGAGATGTTGTTTTTTTCTCGGGCGCTGGCGCAGATTCTCCAGATGAACTGTCGGAAAAATCAGCTCCGTCCATGAATGAATCAATATCGATGTCTTCCATTTTATTATCTCCAGTGTCTGCATTTTTGATTTCTGTGCCGGAAGGCGCAATTTCATTTGATAAAGTTTCATCAGATGAAACAGTCCGCGGCGGCTTTTTTACCCAGACTCCGTAGTTGTCTAATTCTTTTGTATTGTCTGATTCACTCATGAGATTCCCCTTAGCAAAGAAAATATTTTTATTCTTAGTTTATATCGACAGAATTTTTCTTAAACAATAGTTATTTTATCACGCGTCCAGCGAATTGAAAAGAGAGGATTTTTTTTAGTTCACTTTTAGATTTTTTTCTTTCTGCCGATATTTTTATTATCATGCTAAAAATGTTTAAATTTCTTGCGGCGGCTCTTGCTGGAACAATTGTTTATGTTCTTGTGTCATTTACCTGCGGAAAGGACGGGCTTTGGGCCGACGAGCAGCTTCGTGAGCAAAAAAGAATTTTAAGCGCGCGCGCAGATGAAATTCAGAAAATCAACGACAGCCTTTCTCTTGAATTTACAGCCTTGGAAAAAGATCCCGACGTTATCGCCGGTTTTGCGCGAAAAATGGGCTATGTGCGGGACGGCGAGAAAATTGTTAAGATAAACGGCCTTGTTTCAAGCGACGAATATCATTTTGAGACAGGAACGCCGATAAAATATATTGAGCCTTACGCTCTTCCGGAATGGTTCTGCAAATGTTCTGGAATTTTAATGTTTTTTGTCGCGTATCTTTACATAAGTTTAAAAGATTATAAAAATAAAGAGTCTGAAGAAATAAAAAGCAAAAAAAATAAAATTGATATAAAAGGAATTCCAATTTATGATTTGCCGCAAGTCTGATGAAGAGTCCGCTCAAATCGCAGCGGATTATATTCGCCGTGGAAAAGTCGTGGTTCTCCCGACTGACACTGTTTATGGATTTTCCGGGATTGTTGACGGAAGACATTATTCTTATCATACAGACAAAAAAATCATGGAAATAAAGGGCCGTGAAGAGAACAAGCATTTTATCCAGCTTATTTCAAAGCCTTCCGACCTAAAAAAATACACGCGGGATTTAGTTCCGGACGAGCTTCTTTCTGTCTGGCCTGGTCCTCTCACAATAATCGTCCACACTTTTGCCGAAGACGGAAACTTTGAGACGACTGCTTTCCGCTGTCCTGGCGACGAGTGGCTTAGAAATGTCATTTCAATTTGCGGCGCGCCGATTTATTCTACAAGCGTAAACCGCAGCGGAAGCCCTGTTTTGGACAACATCAACCAGATAAAAAACGAATTTGGAAAGGAAGTTGAGCTTATTGTTGACGACGGCGACAAAAAAGGCGGAATCCCTTCCACGATTGTTTCAATCGACGAAACTGGAAAAGTCAACGTTGTGCGTCAGGGAAGCGTTAAGATTTGAGGGATTTGCGAAGTTTTATAAAGAAATAGGAGCGAAAAATTTAGAGTTAGAGAAGCTCTTCCAGAAATCTGTTCAAAAGCAAAATTCCGCGCTTGTTCAGCGAGAAAATTTTTCCGCCTCCAGGCTCTTTTGAATTTCTGACTTTGGCGAGACGGAGCTTTCTCCATTTTGAAAAAATTCCGTCCTGCGCTCCAATTCTTTCCTCAAGGCTTTTTCCAAAACGCGCGGAATATTCGTTTGATGAAATGCCTGAAAGAAGCCGGAATCCTGTCATTAAAAATTCAAATTCAAGAGTTTCTCCGTCAAGTTTTTCAATTTTTCTCGGCAGATTTTGAAAAAATAAATCCGGCTCAAGATTTTTTGCGTTGCCTTTTTTTGAAATTGTGCTTTCAAAAGCCAAATTTTTGAGTTTTTCGTTGTCTGTCCAGAAATTTACATAGCCCGGAATAGAAAGCGTGTTTGTCCATCTTGCAGCTTCCATCTTGTTAAAATCATAGAGCGTTCCGACGGCCCCGCTTCCGGCTCCAATGTAGTTTTTCTGCCGCCAGTAAGAAGAGTTGTGTGCGCTTTCAAATCCTGGGCGGGAAAAATTTGAAATCTCATACTGTAAAAATCCTTTTTTTTCAAGAATGTTCCGGCCTTTTATCCACATTTTGTCCGCTTTTTCTGATGAAAATAAGATTTCTCCAGAATCAATTTTTTTTGCGAGCGGCGTATTTTCTTCAACTGTGAGCGTGTAAAGCGAAACGTGGTCGATTTTCTTAAAATCATCTAGAATTGCAAACTGATTTTCAAAAGATTTGTAAGTTTGCCCGGGAAGTCCTGAGATAAAATCCACACTGAGCCTTCCGTTCCAGAATTTTTCTAGAAGATTCAACGCGTTTAGAATCGTTTTTACATCGCTTTTCCGGTTCACTTTTTTTAAGGCTTTGTCGTCCAGCGCCTGGATTCCCATTGAAATCCGGTTTGCTCCGGCTTTTTCAAGGATTTTTATTTTTTCTTCTGTTATATTTTCCGGATTTACTTCGACAGTTGTCTCGCATTCCGTTTGATTCTTGACCGCATTTTTTACGCCGGTTATCAAATCAAAAAGCTGCTTTTCAGAAAGAATTCCTGGCGTTCCGCCGCCGAGATAAATCGACGACCAGTTTTTTATATCATAGAATTCCGCGTAAAATTTCGCTTCGTTTACAACAGCTTCAATATATTTGCCTGAAACTTCATTTGATTTTCCGCGCCGGCCGCTTTCCCCTACGCTGAAAAAATCACAGTAGTCGCATTTTTGACGGCAAAACGGAATGTGAATGTAAAGAGAAGATTCCAATTTTTAAAAAATCTTAAATTTGTTGAACGGAAAATAAAGCATCAAAACTTTTCCTTTTATTTTTGACTGCTTTACCGGGCCCCAGACTCTTGAATCCGCGCTGGAAATTCTCTTGTCGCCGAGAACAAAATATTCGTCTGGCGCAAGCGTGATTTTCTTGACCGATGACTTTGCGCCAAGCTCAACATCCCATCCGGCCGGCGGAACCAAAACTTCCACATTGTATTTTTTCTTTATCACTTCAAATTCTGTCAGAAAATGAGTGTCGTCCTTTGACTTTATAAATACAACGTAGCGGTCAATATAAATCGTGTCGCCTGGAAGCCCGATCACGCGGCGGATTTCGGGCTTTGTTCCTGATGAATGATATTCAGAGAACGGCTCCCACTGGCGCGCTGTAAAAAAAAGGCAGATATTGTTCACAATTTTTTTTGAAAAAGAAATCTTTTTAAGCTCATGATTTTGAACAAGAACAACATCTCCGCGCGAAGGCTTTTTCAAAAGAGGCGTTACAAATTCAAAACTGTTCGCAGGAATATCAGGCGCCATCGAGTCTGACTTTGAATAAACTGGATATAAAACGAAGCTCATAAAAAGCGAGATGCACAAAACTGCGATAATCACAATAAAAAGGACAGAGAAAATTTTATGGTAAAGCTCTTTTCTCATCTTGTAGGAAACTGCGTAAATATTATTGTCCATAACCTTAAGAATACCGTTTACAAGCCTCACTTGCAAGGTAAAGTTTTAACGTCTATAATTTACAATAATATGGCAGAAAATGTAAAAATCATTGCGCAGAATAAAAAAGCTTATTTTGATTATTTTGTAGAAGAAAAATATGAATGCGGAATTGCGCTTGAAGGAACAGAAGTAAAATCTGTAAAGAACGGAAATGTGTCTTTTGCCGATTCTTTTGCCGAAATTCTAAATGGTGAAGTTTGGATGCGGAATTTCCATATTTCAGAATATAAGTTTTCCTCTGTCTTTAACCATGATCCTGACCGGCGTAAAAAGCTTCTTTTGCATAAAGAAGAAATAAAAAGGCTTCAGAGAAAGGTTGATGAAAAAGGTTACACGCTCATTCCGCTTGATGTTTATCTAAAAAACGGACGGGCGAAAATTACTCTCGGCGTGTGCAAAGGAAAAAAGCAGTTTGATAAACGGGAGTCGATAAAAAAACGCGACCTTGACCGTGAAATGTCAAGAGATTTCAGGAAGGGATTAAATTCTTGAAATCTTTTTATGGGGCATAGTTTTTCTGATGAAGAGTCTTAATTTAAAAAAAAGCGTAAAAAGACTTTTACTCATGTTTTTAGTTTCAACCGGATTTGCTGACGCTCAAAGTCTTCAGGTTGACTATTATGGAGTGGTTTCTTCATCATCTGACATAAACATGCTTAAAATGGCGCAGGATGTTTTTTTCACGCAGTTAAAGTCAATTGATTATCTTGTTGTTTCTGATAAGCGCCCCGATGCTTCAAAAACGCTGACATCAATTCCGGAATTTGACAAAAATTCTCCGGGAGTCGCTTTTTATGCAGAAATAAACGAGCAAAAGGATTTATTCGGCCAGACGACATGGAATTGCCAGTTTGACGCCGTAGCGCAAAAAGACGGAACAACATATTCAAAAAATGCAACGTTTGAGTCTTATTACAAAATTCTTGTGAACGCAAAAAAATCAATAGAATCGCTTCTTGATGAATTTAAAGGGCCGGAAAAAATAGCGCAGGATGCCGACAGCCAGAACATCGCGGAAAATTCTCTTTCAAATGTCGATGTTGAATCTCTTGCTGGAACTTGGACCGGAGAGCCAGGAACAGATAAAATTATTATTCTGCGCGGAGGCCGGGGCTTTGTTATTTACAAGAACGGCGCGACGATGAACATAAGAATTCTGGCCGGCAAGGGCAAGAAAAATTCTATTGAAGTCCGGCAGGTCGGAAAATCTAACGCTTCGTTTTTTACAGAGCTTCCGCGTGAAATCGCATTGAATGCCGCAACATCTGCTGAGCCTATTGTCTGGAATTTTGTAATTACATCGCAAAATTCTCTTGAAGGTGAAAAATCGACCCTTGTTCCTGATGGAGAAAACGGCGCAAAAAAAGGTTCTGTCGCATCGTCATGGAGAAGATTCTAAAAATCTTGAAAAACTGCAAGCTAAAGATAATAAAGTCTTCTGAATTTGAATCTTCAGTTAGCAGCCATGGATTTTTAGCTTTGAATTGGAATCGTAATGACAAAATCTGTGCCCTTTCCTTGCTCGCTTTCAACGGAAATGTCCCAGCCGTGCGCGTTCACAATTGTTTTTACAACGCTGAGTCCGATTCCCATTCCTTCTTCCCGGCGCGACGATGAGGCCCGGTAGAACAAGTCAAAAATTTTGTCCAAATCTTCTTTTGCAATTCCAATTCCGCTGTCTTTTATGCTGAGCTTGACGGAATCTTCGTTCTGAACCGCTTTTAGTTCAATCAAATCATTTTCTTTTGTATATCTTATTGCGTTCGAGAAAAGATTTTCCAGGCTTCTCTGGAACAAAAGCCTGTCGAACGGAACTTCAAGATTTTCGTCGATTTTGATTTCAGTTGTCACTTTGCGCTTAAAAATCTCGCCGGTAGTTTTTGCGCTTTCTGCGAAATCTTTTATGACAGGCGCGAGCTTTTGCTTCTTGAGGCTTTGCATCCAGTCGGTTCTGTTGAGCTTTACAAAGTTAATCAGCGTGTTAATCATTGTTTCGAGCTGGTCGGTTTTTGTGTTGATTATGTCGAGCGATTTTTTTACTTCTTCCGGATTTTCATAAATTCCGTCCCGCACGGCTTCTGTGTAGCCTTTTATAACAGCGACCGGAGTTCTTAAGTCGTGGCTTATTCCCATTATGAATTTTGACCGGCGCTCTGTGTCGTCTTTTAACGCGAGGCGCATTTTGTCAAGATTTTCTGTAAGGCGCGTGATTTCATTGTCGTTCTTGGAATTTTTCTCATATTCCAGTTTTACATCAAGCTCGCCGCTTGCGATTCTCTGCGTGTTCTTGTCGAGAAGCGTTATTGATTTTGTTATTGTCCTTGAAACGATTATGATAAATGTTACGCAGAATGTTTCAAAGAACGCAACAAAAAATATTATAAAGTTGACAGCTTTCTCAAATCCGCTTCTTTCCTTTCTGTCCCGTGGAACGCGGCATATCAGCATAATCTGGGCGTTTTTGTCCTCAAGGGGCGGAGAGACAATCTGATAAAAATATCTGCCGCTTGTCCGGTTCATATAGTCAAAAAGATTTTCGTTTGTTGTCTCTGTGCCGGACGCAAAATCCGGAATGTTTGTCAGAAGAATTTCTGAAAGATGCGAAACCAGAATAAATTCCACGTTCGGAGGAATCATTTTCATAACTTGTTTCATTATGAATATGTCCTTGTGGGAGAGATTAAGCTCTTCCATGTTTCTGATTTCTTTATATCCTTCCAAAAGAAGCCTGTCCGGGCGGTTTACGTAATGATAGGCGCTAAGTCCGGCCACTGCGAGAACAGGAACCAGAATTACGCCGGCAAGAAAAAGATGGAGCTGCGTTTTGATTTTCATATCTGTCGTCTTAAAATTTATTTTGTGAAAACATAGCCGAGGCCAAAAACTGTTTTCAGATGTTCCGGGGCTGAAGGATTTTTTTCAATCTTTTTTCTTAATCTCTGGACATAAACAGCAACCGCCGTAAAATCTCCGTACTCAGTTTTCCAGACAGAATGATAAATTGTCTCTGGATTTAGCTGTTCGCCTTCGTGCTTTATGAAAAATTCCAGAACTTGATATTCTTTTGCCGAAAGCGGAATTTTCTCCGAGCCTTTTTTCAGCACGCAGGAATTCAAAAGAACCTTGTATTCTCCGAATTCATAAGTTTCCTCAGCCGCGGCCGCAATGTCGGAATTCCGCCGTAAATTCGCCTTTACACGCGCAACAAGAACTTTCGGCGAGAACGGCTTTGTCACAAATTCGTCGGCTCCGCTTTCAAGTCCGTTGATAATGTCCTGGTCAGCGTCTCTCGCGGAAACAATGACAACCGGAATTGTCGTTCCGTATTCCGCTCTGAATTTTTTTAAGAAATCAAATCCGCTCATTCCTGGAAGATTCAAGTCAAGAATCACAAGATCCGGAGTTTCTGTTTTTAAGATTTCAAGACCTTCCTCCGCGCTTAATGCCGGAAGCGGCTCCATTCCTTCTTTTTTTATGTACATTGAAACAAGCTGGGACATTTCAGGAATATCTTCAATTATCAAAATCTTTACAGCCATTGTTTTTTCATACCTCGAATAAAAATTATTTTAACTTATAAAAAAATACAATAAAAAATATGATTTATAATGAAAAGTTATAAATCAATATCGAAAATATATAAAAAAAATTCCGATAAAAAAACAGAATGCTTTTATTATTTTACAAATTTGGATATTATAATAAAATATGATAAAATCATTATATCGGTGGGCAAAAAATGATTCCTGTCACAAGGCTTGACGGTTCAAAATACTGGATTAATCCGCATATGATTGAAAGCATGGAGCAAAATCCAGATTTAACAATTACATTCTTCTCTGGTAAAAAAATTGTTATAAAAGATAAGCCGGATGATGTTATAAAATCAATAATTTCATATCGGAAACAGATTGGGATTAATAATCAGGAATTATAGTTCGATAATTTAAATATAAAAATAGAAACTTCTGGAGATTAGGAGATTTTCAATGGATATAGCTTCTTTGATTGGTATTATTGGCGGCGCTGCGGTAATTATACTTGGTGTTCTTACATCTGGCGGTACGATTGGCGGAATTCTTGATATTCCGTCTATTTTCGTAACTGTCGGCGGTTCGTTCTTCAGCTTGTTCCTTGTAGCTCCTTTGTCAGATGTTTTAAACTTCCTGAAAGTTTATATGCGCGCTTTTAAGACTTTTGACTACGGCGAGCGCTCTTTGATTCAAAATATGGTAACGCTTTCAGAAAAAGCCCGCCGCGAGGGAATTCTTGCGCTGGAAGAAGGACTTGATGATCTTGATTCACCTTTTATGAAAGAAGGCTTGAGAATGGTTGTCGATGGAACTGACGGCAATGTAATCCGGTCAATAATGGAAAACGAGATGAGCCAGGCAGAAGCCCGCCATATGAACATGATTAACATCTTGAACCAGTGGGCTGGATTCGGACCAGGATTTGGTATGATGGGAACTGTAATCGGTTTGATTGGTATGTTGAACAACTTGGAGGATAAAAGCTCCCTCGGTCCTAACATGGCTGTCGCTTTGGTAACAACATTGTACGGTTCCATGCTTGCAAACTGGCTTTTAGGACCGGTTGCACAGAAACTTATCGGCCAGAACAGCAAAGAGATGATTACTTATGAAATGATTATAGAAGGCGTTCTTTCTATTCAGGCCGGAGACAACCCGCGTATCCTTGCGCAGAAGCTTCTTACATATCTAGATCCGAAAACACGCAAACTTATTGAGCCTGACGTTCTAAAAGATTAGAAATCAGAAGTAAAAAAGTAAAAAGATTAGATAAAAAGGACGAAGACAATGGCGAAAAAAAAGAATGAACCTGGAAAACCGTCAACCGCCTGGCAAGGCACTTACGGCGACATGATTACATTGATGCTCTGCTTCTTTGTAATGTTGTACGATCCTTCCGAAGTTGATATGACTCAGCTTTCCCAGATTCAGTATTCGCTTTCCATTCCGACTGAAGCACTTGAGTCGCCTACGACGAGCGGCGGACAGTCGCTTTCTTCCGGAAGCCTCGCTGACCTTGGAAACATGCTTACTGCAATGCCTGCCGTTGAGCTTGGAAAGTCGCTTTCTCTTGCTAAGAAAAAAGCGGTTACTCTTTTTGCTCCGGAAGTTAAATCTGCAAAAATCACAATTTCAAGCGATGAGCGCGGCGTTGTAATTTCTCTTGCTTCCGACGCTTTCTTTGAAGAGGGCAGCGCAGACTTGAATATTGATGAAACTCGCGAAATTTTGCTCAAACTGTCGAAATTTTTTCAAGATTCAGAGCTAAAAGACCGAAGATTTAGAATAGAGGGGCATACAGACAGCACTCCGTACGCTGGAACTGAATTTGCCTCAAACTGGGAGCTCTCAGCGGCACGCGCGGCGAATGTTCTTCATTATCTTGCTGATTTTGGAGCTAATGAAGAGCAGTTTTCAATTGCTGGATATGCCGACACCAGGCCTATGTTCTCAAATGACACAAAGGAAGGACAGGCATATAACAGAAGAGTTGACATCGTTATTCTTGACGAGGGGCACTTCTAGTTTTTATTAATTAATGTAAAGGAGGCGTGATAAAAGTGCGTCCGTGCATTTATCACGCAAAGCACTTCGTGTTTTATAAATTCGCCATCCGTGGTGAAAAAGGAGTTTTAATATGGCAGATGAAAATGATAGCTTAGGACTTGATGACGACGGAGCAGATGCTGCGGCTCCTGCAAAAAGCGGAAAAGGCTTGCTTATTCCTGGTCTCTTAAAGTGGGTTGCAATCGGTCTTGGCGCTGTAATTCTTATTGTGACTGTCGTTGTGATAACAGTTGCCATTACGAATGGAAATAATTCCAATAAAAGTTATTCTACAGTTCCAATGACTGAGGATTATAACGCGACACGTGAAATTCTTGACTGGTACACATCTCTTGGTGTTATCCAGACAAAAACAATGGAGGCGAATCCCGCTTCTGTCCGTGTTGATGTTGTTCTCGGATATAAAAAGGAAGACAAGGCGACTTCAACTGAAATTACGCAAAGAACTGTTGAACTCAAAGACTTTTTACGCCGATATTTTACACAGAAGACAGCCGAGGAATTACGTCCTCAGAACGAAGAGAATCTTAAGATTGAAATCAGAAACGCAATTAATGATTCAATTTTAAGTTCTTCAAAGATTAAAGATGTTCGTTTTATGACGCTGGATGTAATTCAGCAATAGAAAGCGTATTATAAAAAGGTGGAAGAAAAGGCATGAACGAGGTTCTGTCACAGGATGAAATTGACCAGCTTTTGCAAGCCATCAGCACTGGCGAATCTGGCGCAGATGATTTCAAGCCTGTAAGCGATACACGCAAAATTAAGATTTATGATTTCAAGCGTCCGGACAAGTTCTCAAAGGAGCAGATCCGAACCGTTCAAATCATGCACGAGACTTTTGCGCGTCTTACAACAACATCACTCTCAGCGCAGCTGCGTTCGCTTGTACACGTTCATGTAGCTTCAGTTGACCAGCTTACGTACGAGGAATTTATCCGTTCAATTCCTACACCGACAACGCTTGCTGTTATCAATATGGATCCGCTAAAGGGGAACGCAGTTCTTGAAATTGATCCGGCAATTACATTCAGCATTATCGACCGCTTGTTCGGTGGAACTGGGCAAAGCGGAAAAGTCAGCCGGGATTTGACTGACATTGAGCAGTCTGTAATGGAAGGAATTATTGTCAGAATTCTGGCGAATATGCGCGAGGCTTGGACTCAGGTTATTGATTTGCGGCCGCGTTTGGGCCAGATTGAGACAAATCCTCAGTTCGCTTCTATCGTCCCTCCGTCTGAAATGGTTGTCCTTGTTACTTTAGAAACTAAAATCGGCGACGAGGAAGGAATGATGAACTTCTGTATTCCTTATCTTACGATTGAGCCGATTGTATCAAAGCTTTCTTCACAGTTCTGGTTCAGTTCCGTGAGAAGAAGCTCGACGACCCAGTATCTCGGCACATTGAAGGAAAAACTTTCTGATGTTGACATGGATGTTGTCGCGGAAGTCGGAACTATAAATATTCCTGTCCGCGATGTACTTTCTTTGCGCGCCGGAGATGTTGTGCGGCTTTCAACTGTAAAAGTAGGCGATCCGCTGACGTTAAGCGTGGGAAATGAAAAGAAATTTTACTGCCAGCCTGGAGTTGTCGGCAAAAAAATGGCAGTACAGATTATCGGCAAAATAAACCAGAGTGAATCTGACGATTTTGAAGAATTATCCGTTGAAGGAGATGAATCTTATGAGTGATGGAACAATATCTCAGGACGAAATTGATGCATTGTTGTCTGGCGTAGACATGGGAGGTCTTTCATCTGGATCATCTTCCAATGTCAAAATCGACACAGCGACGCTTGAAAAATTTGCGTCAACAATGAAAGACAAATGCGTTGAAAATCTTAATTCTATGACCGGCGCAAAATTTACGGTTGGAAATCCGACTGTTGAAGCGTCAAACAGGGATCAGCTCCTTGCAAAGCTTCCTGAAATGGTTGTCGCCGTAATGGCGGATTTCAACGCAGGTCTAAAAGGCGATCATCTGCTTCTTCTTCCTCCTGAATTTGCGCAGAAAATTACTAGTCTTGTAAACAAGGAAGATAACGCTGAGCTTGATGATATGGCTCTCTCCGTAATCGGCGAGTTTGTTTCAACTCATTCAGGCGCTGAAATCACTGAGCTTAAGAATATCGCGGGCCTTGCCGCAAATGCTCCGGAAGCTGTTCATGTTCCGAAAGCAATGGTCAGAATCCCGCAGGGAACTTTTGCTCTCTTTACTTACCCATTTACACTTGATGGACAAGCCTATACACTATGGGAAGCAGTTTCTAGCGATGTTGCGGAAGGAATTGCTAAAGCTCTTGGCGGCGGAACTCCTGCTCCTTCTCAGGCGCAGGCGAACAATGCGGCCGGAGCTCAGAATCCTGCTGGCGCCCAGCCTCAGATGAATCAGATGGGAATGGGCAACTTCCAGCAGCAGCCGATGATGGGCGGAATGAATATGAATGGTTACCAGCAGCCGATGGCGAACGGCATGAACATGGGCTTCCAGCAGCAGCCGATGGGAATGGGCGCTCCTACAGTACAGTCGGTTCAATATCCAAATCTTGTAGGCGGAACCGCGCCTGGCACAGAACAGGGAAATATCGGTCTTATCATGGACGTAAACATGGAGATGACCGTAGAGCTTGGCCGCACGAAAAAGCAGGTCAAGGATATCCTTGGAATGGGCGAGGGAACAATCATTGAGCTGGACAAGCTCGCCGGAGAACCGGTTGATATCCTTGTGAACCACAAGCCTATTGCGAAAGGCGAAGTTGTAGTAATCGACGAGAACTTCGGCGTGCGCGTTACAGAAATTCTTTCGCCGGCTGAAAGAGTCAGCGACCTTCACTAAAATATAAAAATAATTTAGATGCATCTGTCAAAGTATTCGACAGATGCATTTTTTTTTGCTATAATCATTTTATTGTCAAAATTGGGTGGGAAAATGACAAAAAAGTTCTCTTTTAGAAAAATCAAGGCTTTTGCTTTGGTTTGTTTCTTTGCTGTCTGCACGTCTCAGCTTTTGTCTGCGCAGAATAATTCTCAGAATTTGTCTTCGGAAAGTCAAAACTCGCAGATTCAGCAAAATTCTTCAAGCCAAAATCAGAATGATTCATCATCAAATTCAAATCAAACGCCTTACTGGAGCGTTGCTTCGAGCGAAAATCAGGTGAGCGCGCCGTCGAGCTTCGGACTTTTTATTAGAATGGTCGTTTCTCTTCTTGTTGTAATTGGCCTTGTTTATCTTGTTGTTAGAATTTTCAAGAAAAGCAGCGGATTTTCAGATTTAGATGATTCTTTTTTGCGCCGCGTAGCGCAGATTTCTCTTGGAGCCGGAAAATCTGTTCAGATTGTTACTTTGCTCGAGAACGCTTATCTGATTGGAGTTACGGACAACAATATAAATCTTATTTCTGAAATCAAGGACAAGGAGCTTGTTGATTCGCTAAATCTTCTTGCGGATAAAAATCAGAACACAAACAAGCCGAAAACTTTTTCTGATGTTCTTGATATTTTTCTTGCGCGTGGAAAAAACAGAAATGCGTTTTCTGAAAGCGCAAAGCGCGCTTCTGACGTTTTGAAAAACCAGCGCGACAGATTCAACCGGGGAGAATAAGATGAAAATAAAAACTGAAAAAAAATCATTGAAATTCTTGCCGAAAATTTTTTTTGTTTTCTTTGTAATTGCAGTTTTTGCATCTCCTGTTTTTTCCCAAAGCTCGCAGAATAGAAATTTTCCTAACGGCTCGGTTCAGGGAACAACTGAGATGAATGGAAATGTGCGCGGCCTTACGGTTCCGAATGTTGACATAAATATTACACAGCCGCAGTCGGGCCGGGAAGTTGCGTTTAGTGTCCAGCTTTTGCTTTTGCTCACGGTTTTGACTCTTGCTCCGAGCATTTTGATTTTGACGACTTGCTTTCTGCGTTTTTCTATCGTCCTTGATTTTATAAAGCGCGCGCTTTCGCTTCAGCAAGTTCCGCCGACCGCAGTTTTGAATGGAATCGCTCTTTTTATGACGATTTTTGTTATGTTCCCGGTTTTCAGGACGATTTATGGAAATTCGATAAAGCCGCTTTCTGACGGCGAGATTGGAATTGAGCAGGCTTACAAGGAGGCTGAGGCTCCGCTGCGCGAGTTTATGCTCAAGCAGACAGTTACCCAGGCAAGCGACGGCAGCATGCAGTCGAAATATATCTCTTCATTTTTGCAGATGGCGAATCTTCCCGCTCCGAACGGTCCTGATGATATTCCGACTTACATAATTGTTCCGGCGTATATTCTGCACGAGCTTACTGTTGCGTTTAAGATTGGAGTTTTCCTGTACATTCCGTTTATTGTTATTGATATGGTTGTAGCTTCAATTCTTATGAGCATGGGAATGATGATGCTGCCGCCTGTTCAGATTTCCATGCCGTTCAAACTTATGCTTTTTGTTCTTGTAGACGGGTGGGGACTTTTGACGCAGCAGCTTTTTGTTTCAATTGTGCGTTAAAACTAAGGAGAGTTAAAAATGAGCATTGGAATGATTGTCAACTTGATGCGCGGAGCAGTTTTTCAGGTTTTTATTTTGTGCGCTCCAATTCTCGGCGCGGCTTTGATTGTCGGTCTTATTGTCGCGATTTTTCAGGCGACAACTTCTATTCAAGAGCAGACATTGACGTTTCTGCCAAAAATGCTCGTGATTCTTGCGATGCTGGCACTTCTTGGCGGCTGGATGTTCGCGATGATGGCAAACTACACGACAAATCTTTTCTCTCAAATTCCTGCTTTGGCGCGATAAAGGCTTAGCGGATGCTGGAGAGAATTTTACAAAGCGCGCCTGTTTATCTTCTGATTTATGTGCGCTGCTTTGCTGTTATAATGACGCTTCCTCTTTTTTCGGTGAGAACAGTTTCAAAAATGGCGAAGCTTGCTCTTGCCGGCTACATTTCTTTTATCGTTCTTCCGCATGTTGACTTGTCGCCTTATTTTCCGTATTTCGGTGAAAACGGAGCTTTTTCAATTTCCTACATAATGCTTTTGATTGGCGAAGGCTTGATTGGAGTTCTGATGGGATTCTATGTGAGCATAATTTTCGCGGCTTTCTCAACCGCGGGACAGTTTTTCGCTTTTCAGATGGGATTTTCGGCTTCCGAGGTTTATGATGCGCTGAGCCAGGTTGAAAATCCTCTTATGGGGCAGTTTTTCAATTTGATTGCGATGCTGATTTTTCTGCAGGCGGACTGGGCGCAGATTCTTTTCGGAAGAGCTTTCGTCGCAAGTTTTAAGTCGCTCAACGCGCTGAGTTTCATGTCCGGTCAGGAAACGGTTGTGAAATTCCTTCTTTCCGGCTTGACCGATTTGTTTGCCGACGCGTTTATAATCGCTCTTCCAATAATGGGCGTTCTGTGCTTGATTTCAGTTACAACAGGAATTTTGTCAAAAGCGGCTCCTCAGATGAATCTTTTGAGCGAAGGTTTCCCGATTATGATTCTTGTTTCGTTCTTTATAATCGGAATTTTAATGCCGCAGCTCTGTGATTTTTTCGGCCGCGCGATAAGCGTCGGATTTTCAAATCTTGAGAATTTGTTCGCTTCGATTCCGTCGGCAACGGCTTTGACTGGCGGAGGCGCAAAATGAGTTTTGACGAGATTGACCTTCAGTGGTTTGCTGCGGAAGACGAGGGACGGACTGAAGAACCTTCTGAATATAAGCTTCAAAAGGCGCGTAAAGAGGGGCGTGTCGCGAAAAGCCAGGAGCTTTGCAGCGCAATAGTAATGCTTGCAACGACAATTGTTCTGGTTATTGCCGCCCCTTATTTTTGGCGTTGGCTTGAAGAAATCCTGATTTTCTATTTTACGCACATAAATGAGCCTGAAATGCTCCAGAAAAGATTTTACGCGCATTTTCTCTTGAACCTTGCAAAAATGATTCTTCCTCTTGCTTTGATTGGAACTGTCGCCGCGGTTCTTGCGAACATAATCCAGAACAGAGGCTTTATTTTTTCATGGAAGCCGATTGAGCCGCAGTTTTCAAAAGTTCTTCCGCGCTTCGGTCAATATTTGAAGAAAACTCTTTTTTCATTTGAAGGCGGATTTAACGTTGTAAAGTCGCTTGTGAAAGTTTTCGCGGTCTGCCTTGTGTCTTTTTTGATAATCAGAATGGATTTGCCTAAAATTTTGTCTTCAATAAATGCGGCGAACGTTTATACGGCTGTGGCTGGAATTTCATGGACGGCGGCTAGAATCCTGATAACTTGCGCTCTTCTTTTTCTTTTGATTGCGATTCCGGATTATCTTGTTCAGAAAAAACAGTTTATTGAAAGCATGAAGATGACAAAGCAGGAAGTCAAGCAGGAATACAAGGAGCTTGAAGGCGATCCTGATGTAAAGTCGCATCTTCAGCAGGCGCAGCGCGATTTACTCCAGCGGAATATGCCGCAGCAGGTTGCTAAGTCAGACGTTGTAATCACGAACCCGACTCATTTCGCTGTGGCCCTTGCGTACGACGCCATGAAAGCTGACGCTCCGCAAGTAATGGCGAAAGGCGCGGACAATGTCGCTTTCAGGATAAAATCTATTGCGGCGGAGAACAATGTTCCTATTGTAGAAAACCGTCCTTTGGCCCGCGCTCTCTATGCAGAAACCGAAATTGGTGATATAATACCGAGTACATATTTTAGTGCGATAGCGGCTGTCTACAGCCACTTGGAAAAATTTAATCATAAAAAGTAAGCTGTTTGGGTGGGGATTTGAATGGCTGACAGTGTAAACCGTCTTAAAAAATTTTTTGGTAATATTCAGAACCATGCTGTTGCCGTGGCAGCTATTCTCGTCATCATGATGCTGCTTATTCCTGTTCCTGGAGTTTTGCTGGATTTTTTGATGATTTGCAATATTGCTTTGTCAGTCATCATTTTGCTGGTTGTTCTTTATACGCCTAAATCCTCTGATTTTACTGTTTTTCCGCGGATTCTTCTTTTTGCGACTCTTTACGGGCTTGCTCTTAACGTAAGCTCCACAAGGCTGATTTTAACAAAAGCTTCCGAGACAAAATACGCAGGTTTTCCTGGAACTATGCTCAAAGCTTTTTCTTCTATTGTAACCGGCGACACAATTTTAAATCCTTCAACACGCGGCCTTGTAATCGGAATGGTGATTTTTATCATCTTGATTATTATTCAGGTTGTCGTGATTACAAAGGGCGCGACCCGCGTTTCTGAAGTTGCTGCGCGCTTTTCTTTGGACGCGATGAACCAGAAATTCTTCGCTGTCGATTCAGAGCTAAACTCCGGATACATAACTGACGAGCAGGCTCATGAAAAAAAAGCTTCAATTCAGCGCGACATTGACTTTTACTCAAGCATGGACGGTGCGAGCAAATTTGTCAGCGGAAACGTAAAGGCTGGAATTTTCATTACGGCGATTGATTTGATTGCAGGAATCATAACCGGCGTCGTAATCGGCCACATGAATATCGGCGAGGCTGCGAGCACTTATTCTCGTCTAACAATTGGCGACGGACTTTTAAGCCAGCTTCCGTCTTTGCTTCTTTCATTTGCAACAGGCTTGATTGTTACAGGGAATTCAAGCGACGAAGCTCTTGGCGAACAGATAAAAAAACAGTTCACGTCGAGCGGATATGTTTATGTCATTACAGGAATTACTCTTGCCTTGATGAGCCTTATTCCAAGTTTTCCTTGGTATCTTTTGATTCCAGTCGGCGCGCTTTTTATCTTTTATGGATACACAATTTTGCGCAGGCAGAAAGCTTCTTTTGCAAAGAAACTTGAGGAAGAGCAAAAAGCAAAAAATAAAAAAACTGGCGAGTCCTCAGATGCAAGTCCAGTCGCGCCTCTTGACGCGCTTTGTCTTGAGCTTGGATATGCGCTTATTCCGCTTGTAAACAAGGAAAACGGCGCAGAGCTTCTTGAGCGCGTAACAAGAATCCGGCGAGAAATGGCTCTTGACCTTGGGCTTGTTGTTCCAAAAATCAGAATTATCGACAATATGCAGCTTAATCCTGATGAATACAGCTTTAAAATCCGCGGAATTGAAGCCGGAAGAAGCAGAATCAAGCTTGGCTATTATATGTGCATGAACACAGGCAATGTCACGGAAGAAATTAAGGGCGAGGCGACTAGAGATCCGACTTTCGGACTTCCTGCAATCTGGGTCAGCGAAGACCAACGCGCTGACGCTGAGAATGCTGGATATGCGGTTGTTGATCCTCCGACAATAATTGCAACTCATCTTACAGAAATTATCCGCTCCCATGCGGCGGACATTCTCGGGCGGCTTGAGACAAAAGCTATTATTGACACAATCAAGGAGAAAAATCCTGTTGTTGTTGATGAAGTTCTTAACACTTATAAATATACTTACGGCGACATTGAGAAAGTTCTTAAGGGGCTTTTGCGCGAGCAGGTTTCGATCCGCGATATGACTACGATTCTTGAAACGCTTGCGAATTATGGAAATCTTCCTAGAAACACTTGGATGCTTATTGAGAAGGTTCGTGAGGCGCTTGGCCTTCAGATTTGTCTTCAGTATGTTGACGAAAATAAAAAGCTCAGCGTTCTTCAGCTTTCTCAGTCGGCTTCAGAAATGGTTTTGCAGCATATTTTCACGCCGTCCGACGGAAGCGCGCCTAAGCTTGCCTTTGATCCTGTTGACCATAGAAAATGGATCAATGCTGTTAGTTCTTCAATTGCGGCGGTCCGCGAGAAAAATTATTTGCCGATTATCTTGTGCGATGAATCTGTCCGCCTGGTTGTAAAATCGTCGGTTGATTTTGAAATGCCGGGAACGGTTGTTCTTTCAGTCAACGAAGTTATGGCTGCAGGTAGAAATGTTAATCTTGAAATTATCGGAGAAATAAATGTATAGCGAAGGATATAGTTCTAGAAATCAACTTGCCTCAAGAATCCCTGATGGAAATCCTTATGCTTCGTCATCTTCTAATTTTGATGAAGAGGAAAAGAAAATCGTCGGTAAGGATTTAGATGATTGCAAGGCGAAACTTTACAGTGCTTATGGAACAAATTATAAAATTATAGGACAAAAGCAGATTTTAAAGCCTGGTTTTTTGGGCTGGTGGCAGAAAGAATTAATGGAAGTGAAATATATTACGAATCCTAGGCCTGCCATGACTCAAACTGAAGTTTTCCAAAAAAATCAAAAGGAAATAATTGAGAAAACAATGGGGGCTGGAAATCTCACATCTGTTATTCAAATTTCTCAGCTGGATAGAAAACTTGAGGAAAATCAGAAAAGTCTGGAGGATAAAATTAATAAAATTCTTCAGGCAACAAAAGCCGGCGATAAACCTGAGTCAATTTTAAAGATTGAAGAGCTTTTGCAGGAGAATGAATTTACTTTTGAATATATAAACAATATTACTACTCGTTTGCGCTCAGAATTGACAATGGAACAGCTTGATGATTTTAAATTTGTCCAGAGAACTGTTGTAGATTGGATTGGCGACTCAATAAAAATCAAGCCTAAAGTCCTTGAAAAATATCCTCATGTTGTTATTCTTGTCGGTCCTACAGGTGTTGGAAAGACTACAACAATTGCAAAAATGGCTGGAACTTTAATAAAGTCAGCTAATGACAAGGATGATCCGCGCCCTGTAATAAAAATGATTACTATTGACCGTACTCGCGTTGCCGCGGAAGAGCAGCTTCGTCATTTTGGTGATATTATGGGAATTGATGTCTATAAGGCTGAAAATGCAAATGATGTAAAAACCATTTTCAACAACTACAAAGATAAATTAAATGTAATGTTTATCGATACTCCTGGCTACAGTCCGAATGATCATGAAAATATTGGAAAAATGACAAAAACTTTAGAAGTTCAGGGAATTCATCCGGATATTTATTTGACTTTTTCAGCTGCGACAAAGGCTAAGGATTTGCTTTCAATTATTAGAAATTATGAGAGCTGTAATTATAATTCAGTTATAATTACAAAATGGGATGAAACTTCTGCTGTAGGTAATGTTATAAGTGTTCTTGCAAAAAAAGGAAAAACTGTTTCATATATCACAGATGGACAACAAGTTCCGAAAAAAATCGAAAGAGCTTCGGTTGTTAGATTTTTGACAAATCTTGCAGATTTTGAAGTTGACAGAAAACATATTGATGAAAAATTCCCGGAGGATAAATAATTATGGAAGATCAGGCTCAGGAACTCAGAGAAATGATGTCGAGCAAGCATAAAACTCGCATTATTGCTATTACAAGCGGAAAGGGCGGAGTTGGAAAGTCTAATCTTGCTGTAAATATGGCGATTGCTTATGCCCAGCAAGGAAAAAAAGTTATCCTCATTGACGGCGACTTGGGCATGGCGAATGTAAACGTTCTGATGAACATTGTTCCTCAGTATAATCTGATGCAGGTTATTAACAAGCAGAAAACAATGCAGGAAATTATAACTGAGACGGAATTCGGCATTAAATTTATTGCCGGCGCAAATGGATTTTCAAAAATCGCAAATCTTTCTGTTGAAGAGCTTGATTATTTTGCAAAGCAGTTTTCGCAGCTTGGAAACGCCGACATTATCATAATCGACACTGGAGCTGGAATCGCAAACAACGTTCTTCAGTTTGTCGCCGCCGCCGATGAAGTTTACGTTGTCACAACGCCGGAGCCGACTGCAATTACGGACGCTTACGGAATCATAAAAATCATTACGACAGAGCTTGTTGACCGCGAGACAAACATAAAGCTTTTAGTGAATCGAGTTCATTCCGCTGACGAGGGAAAACGCATTTCGGAAAGAATCATAAACATTGTCGCGCAGTTTTTGAACAAAAAAGTTGACTATATCGGCTTTGTTTACGATGATCCGGTTGTTCAGGCTTCCGTAATCCGTCAGAAACCGTTTATTGTTGTAAATCCGACATCCAAACCTTCCCAGTGCATAAAACATATCATTGGAAGAATTGAAAAAAGCGACGCGGGAACTTCAGAGGGCGTTTCAAACTTCCTCAGAAAATTTCTGCGCAAAAAGAACTGAAATGAATTTGCGGGTGTTTTAACTCGCATATATATAAGAAAAAACTTGACCTAATGTAACTTTTGACTTAATCTAAAAAGAGGGAGGATTAAGATGATAAACCCGAAGAATATTTGCATCTCAGCTGCGGTTGGGTTTGTCTTATCTTTTATAATTGGCTGCGTATCAGGAGTTGCATTTTTGCATATCGTTATACGCGCTCTAATTTTTGCGGCTGTTTTTGCTGCGATGTCGATCGGATTTACATATATTTATAAAACTTTTCTCTCAGATGATCAGAATGCAGATTCTTTAAAGTCTGACAACGATAGTTCTTCAGAAAAGCAGTCGCCTGGTGGTTTAGTAAATATCGTTGTAGATGATTCAACTTTACGGGATGATTCTTCATCTCCAAAATTTTCAGTCACAAATCCAAATATTTTTAATGATGATACTGTCGATGAAAGCAAGGCTGAAAGTAATGATAAAAAAGTAAATTCTAGCTTAAATGCAGCTTCATCCGACATATCTGATGTTAATCAAAAAAATGATTCAAAAGCTCAAATTTCAAAAAATCCAGCTGCAAATAAAGATGAGAAAGTTGACAATCCTCAAGATGGATTTGTTGCTAAAGATTTGGGAAGCATTACATCTAAAAGTAAAGATAGTGCACAAATTTCTTCTGATAATGATGCAGAAAATGCTTCTTCTTCGAATCTTGATAATCAAGATGTCTCAGAATCTATAGATGATTTGCCTGATATAGGAAATGTAGAGTTTTCAGACTCATCTTCTTCTGACTCGTCTGTGATTGAGGATAGCGATTTTGCAGAAGAGGGAACTTCTGCCTCTCACTCCGATGCGGCCGCTGATACAGGCGGACAAAATGTTGACACAATGGCGCAGGCGATAAGAACTATGCTTGCTAAAGATAACGAATAAAAATGCTCAGAACAAGGATGTTGTAAATGGAGAATGACAAATCAGTTTTTATAAACGATGAAGAGGAAGACGCTCTTTGGAAAGAATTCAAAAAAACGAAGTCTTCCGCTTTGCGTGATAAAATTATCCGAAAATATATGCCTCTCGTAAAATATGTTGCCGGAAAAGTTTCCATTGGGCTTCCGGCTAGCATGGAATTTGATGATTTAGTCGGTTTCGGGCAGTTTGGTCTCCTTGACGCAATTAATAAATATGATTTGGACAAAAAAGTAAAGTTTAAAACTTACGCTGTCACAAGGATCCGCGGAGCGATTATAGATGAAATGCGCCAGCTTGACTGGGTCCCTCGTTCTGTCCGTCAGAAATCGCGCGAGATTGAAGACACAATCAGCTCTTTGGAGTCAAAACTTTCTCGGCCGGCAACTGATGAAGAAATCGCGCAGGAATTAAATTTAAGTGTTGAAGATTATCAGCACACAGTTATGAAGATTTCTGGAACTTCGGTTCTTTCCCTTAACGATGTTTGGTATTCTGGAGATGATTCGGATCATCTTTCAATCGGGGACAGCATTGAATCTCCTCAGAGCTTGAATCCTGATGTCCAGGTTGAGCGTGAGGAAATCCGGAAAGTGATTATTCAGGCGATAAATGAGCTTCCTGAAAAAGAAAAAATGGTTATTGTCCTTTATTATCACGAGGATTTGACTTTTAAGGAAATCGGTCAGGTTCTAGAAGTTTCGGAAAGCCGCATTTCTCAGCTTCATGCAAACGCAAATTTACATTTGCGCGCAAAACTTACAAATTTCAGGAAAGGTATTTTTTAGCCTATGGTAACGTTGGATTCTATCAGAAAAGATATGGCTAAGATGCACGAACGTGACAAAGATATTTCTAGCGTTGAAGTCCGTGCAGATTCTCTTGACGAGGCTCTTGCCGATGCAGCCGTTCAGTTCAATACAAAAGTCAACAATCTTGAATATGAAGTTTTGGAAAAAGGATTCGACGGATTTTTGGGAATTGCAAAAAAGCCGTGGGCAATAAGAGTTTATCAGAATCCAGACACAGTAAAAAAATCAGCTTCAGTTTCTTCTTCTGACATTCTCGCCGGATTTATGGGCGAGGAAAAGAAAGCTGTTTCAAAGGACGGACTTTATTATATTCATCATTTTGATAACGATTTGGTTTTAAAAGTCACCTTGCCGGAGGGAAAAGGCCATCCTGTAGATATAAATACGATTTTAAATGATATAAACAGGCCCGACACTTTGTCATTTGATGAATCTCTTGTTAGAAAACTTGCAAAAGACGGAACGGAAAATGAATATAAAGTCGTAGGAAAGTATAATCATGTTCCTTCAAGCGATGCTGTTTTTGTCGTTGACATTTCTAAAGATGAAATGAAAGCGACCTGCACAATAAATCCTCCGACTCTTGGCGGCGCGGATATCACTGCTGACCAGATAAAAAAAGCGCTTACAACGCAAGGTGTTGTCGCGGGAATTTCCGATGAGAAAATCAATGCTCTTGTTGATTCTCCTGTCTACAATGAGCCGGTTGTTGTGGCTGAGGCAGTTCTTCCTGTTGACGGCCGCGATGCGTATATGGTCTACAATTTTGAAACCGACCGGTCAAAAATCCGCGCGAAGGAAGCCGCGAACGGCCAGGTTGACTTTAAGGAGCTTAACCTTATCCAGAATGTTGTTGAAGGCCAGCCGCTTGCTCAGAAAATTATGGCGGAGCAGGGAAAAGCCGGAAAAACGCTTTATGGAAAATATCTTGAAGCCAAAAATGGCCGTGATATTAATATTCCGCTTGGAAAAAATGTAAAAGTTGATATTGACGGCCGGACTGTTCTTGCTTCAATGAACGGCCAGGTTCTTCTTTTGAATGGAAAAATCTGCGTTGAGCCGGTCATGGAAGTTGACGGCGTAAACATAAAAACTGGAAACATTACATTTCTTGGAACTGTCGTTGTCAAAGGCAGCGTAGAAGACGGATTTGACATTAAGGCCAGCGGAAACATTGAGGTGAGCGGAACTGTCGGAAAATGCCATCTTGAATCTGACGGCGACATAATTGTTTCTTCCGGCGTTATCGGCCGCGACGAAGGAACAATTACTTGCGGCGGCTCTTTGTGGGCTAAGTTTATTCAGAACACAAAAGTTCAGGTTGAAGAAAATGTGATTGTCACAGATTCAATCATGAACAGCGATATTTCAGCGCAGAAAAAAATCATTCTCCAGGGAAAGCGGGCTCAAGTTACCGGCGGCCATCTTTTTGCGACAGAATGTGTTCTTGCGAAAAATATTGGCTCGAATGGCGGCGGAACCGAAACAATAATTGAAGTCGGATATGATCCAAAGGCAAAGCATCGCCTTGACGAGCTGATTGAAATGCAAAATAACAATATCAAGAAGCTTGAAGAAATTGAGCTGGACATTTCGACTCTTGAGAATATGAAGAAAATCCGTAAGGCGCTTCCTAAAGATAAGGAGGAGAATCTCCAGAAGCTTACGGAGCAAAAGAACAGCATTATTTCTGAAAATTATTCTTATAATGATGAGATAACGAAGCTTCAGACTCGCTTGCGTGAACTGAAGAATATTGGAAAAGTTTACGTTTCTGGAACAGTTTATGCCGGCGTAAAGATTTATATCCGCGATGAAAAAGATGAAATCCGCTCAGATGCTAAAAATCTTACTTTCTATTATGAGAATGGATTTGTGCGCCGCGGAAAGTTTGAAAAGCCTAATTTTGATGATATAAAGGGACCAGATGGGTATAGCTCCAATTGATTTGCAGGCGATTTATGCCAATATGAACAATGTCGCAAAGACTGTCTCGAATCAGCAGCAGGGCGTGCAGCTTGCCCAGCAGCTTCAGGAATCAAAGATAATACAGCAGAATTCTGAAGAGGCAAAAACTGTCCACAAGGCCGCTGACAATGAAGCAAAGTCTGGAATTGTAAAAAATGAAGGGCACAGCCAGCAAAATCCAGAAAGAAACGGCGGAAAGAAATCTAAAAATGATGAGGAAGATGCATCTTCCTCAAAAAAAACATCGGAGATAAGAGAAGAATATTTAGGGCAGCATATAAATATAGAGAGATAAAAATGATGCTTGTTTTAGTGAGTTCCTTTTTCTGCATTTTCAATATAGTTCTCTGGATTTTTTTCCTTTCAAGATATAAGAAATTTTTTTCAACTGATGAAATCTTGGAGTCAACAAGAGAAGAGCTTGACCGCATGATTGCCGATGTTAACCGGAATGCCGGCAGAAATATTGATATAATTGAGGACAGAATACGTGAATTGAAAGCTGTTGTCGCAGAGGCTGACAGGCACGTTGCTTTTGCGCAGTCCGAGCTTGAAAGACAGAAAAGCCTCTCTTCGTTCCAGCAGAAAATTGAAGCTTCGTCTCCGCATCGTTCTGGCGGACGTTACAAGCAGAGCGTGGCAGAAAAATACAAAAGAAATTCTTCTCAGCAAGTTTCTGCGCAGGGCGGAAGACATTCTGATGATTCCTACGGGCTGACGTCTGAGGGAAGAATGTATGTTCAGAATGAAAAGCGGACTCAGGCGGATCTTTTTGATCAGGTTTCTAATGAACGAGAGATTGTTTCTGACTCAGGAACAGTTTTTTCAGTTGAAAGTGCTGGAACTCCAGTGACAAAAATTCCTGTTGTCGGGCCGAATGTTGCTTACGCTGACAATCCTATTGAGCCAAAGAAAAGCTTTAGGGAAATGGTTCACGACTTGAATCTTGTCGGCCATTCTGTTGAGGAAATCGCGATGGAGCTTGGCCGCTCAACAACGGAAGTCCAGATGGTCCTCGACATGGATTTCTAAAATTTCGCTTTCCGTTTGTTTTTATGCGCCGTTGATTTAATTCTCGCGCGATTAATTATCTTAGATTTGCCTTGTAATATTCTTCGATAATTTTCCAGTTCTCAAGCAGAATCTCAGTCTTTTCTTTTGCGACTTTCTGCAGGACAGGATTTTCGTTTCTTCTGTCAGGATGGTAATACATCAGCTTTTCTCGGTAGATTTTTCTTGCTTCATCAAAAGTGCTGCTTTCTGGAATCTGCGCTTTATTGAAAGCGACTTTTACATTTTCAGGAAGCGGACGCAGCTTTGTTTTATTTTCTTTAATTTTATCTTTCTGCAAAGCTGCTTTTTGTTCCGGCTTCTCAGTTTTCTTTTGTTTCTCTTCTTTAGGCGGAATAAAGCCGGAGTCAAGCGCGTCGCTCAAAAGTTCTCCGAGCTTGTCGTACATTGACTCCATGGTTTTCTCCGTTTTTTAGATAACAGTTCCGGCTGGAATCACAACGCCTTTCCTTATTACGATGATTCCGTCTGCGCTGTAGAAAAGTCCGTGGTCGCCGTCCGGATATTTGTTTCCGTCAACGTTTATGCGGCAGTTGTCGCCGATTGAAGCGTTCTTGTCGATAATCGTCTTTGCAATCTTGCAGTTCTTTCCGATTCCGACGTTCGGCTTTCCTTCCTTCACGTTTTCTTCTTTTGTCTCTTTGTTCTGGTAGAAGTCCGCTCCCATTGTGATTACGCCGTCAAGCTCTGTTCCGCTCTCGATTATTGAGCGTACTCCGATAACGCTTCGTGTGAGCTTCGCCTTTGTGATAATGCAGCCTTCTGACGTTATGCTGTTTTCAATAACAGCTCCGTTGATTTTTGAAGGCGGCAAAAAGCGCATATGCGTGTAAATCGGCTCGTCAGCGTTATAGAAGTCGAACGCCGGATCATAGTCAGTAAGGTCGAGCGTCGCCTCGTAGAAGCTTCTGATAGTTCCGATATCTTCCCAGTAGCCGTCGAAAATGTACGAGTTCACTTTCTTTGACTTTATGGACATCGGGATAATTTCTTTTCCAAAGTCTGTAAAATCGTTGTCTAGCGACTCTTCCATTGTCTTTGCGTTGAAGATGTAGATTCCCATTGACGCAAGATATTCTTTTTCAGGCGGCAGATTGCCTCTTGAGCTTTCTGGAATCTTCCAGTCAGAGATGTCCTTGTCCGGAGCAGGCTTTTCCTGGAAAGCTGTGATTCTGTTGTCCTTGTCAATCTGCATGATTCCAAATCCGGAAGCGTCATGGCGGTTGACCGCGGTTGTCGCGATTGTGATGTCAGCTCCGCTTTCTATGTGGCTTTTCATAAACGCGCGCAAATCCATCCTGTAAAGCTGGTCGCCTGAAAGAATGATGTAGTGCGTCGGGTTCTGCGACTTAAAATGAACCATGTTCTTTCTTACAGCGTCGGCCGTTCCTTCAAACCAGCCAGAGTGCTCAAGTGTCTGCTCCGCGGCGAGAATCTCGACAAATCCGTGAGAAAAGTGGTCAAAGTTATATGAATTTGTAATGTGATGGTGAAGTGAGGCAGAGTTGAACTGCGTCAGAAGATAAATCTGGTTGTATCCTGAGTTAATGCAGTTTGACAGCGGAATATCAACAATCCTGTATTTTCCGCCGAACGGAACTGCCGGTTTGGAGCGTTCTTTTGTCAGAGGATAGAGTCTTGTTCCTTTTCCTCCGCCAAGAATGATTGAAATTACACGCGGTTCATTTTTTTTAGCCATAAGTTGCTCCTGTAAAATTTGTTTCTTTAATCTTATTTTAAACCTTAATATTGAAGATTGCAAATAATTTGTTGTTGAATCTCGCGTTTGTCCGCGTCGCTGGAAATTTCCGTCGTTGCGAGAATCGGCAGCGACGAAGCAATCTCCGTTGAAGTTCAGCGGTTTATGAGATTGCTTCGCTTCGCTCACAATGACGAAAATCTTCGCTCGCAATGACGGAGCATAAAAAATCCGTGTTCATCTGCGTTTAATAACTAAAATCCTTTTTGAAAAATCCGATAATAAAAATGTAGTTTAAAAAGTTTCCGGTGGCTTTGAAGTCTCAGCCGCCGCACTGACTGGAGGATATATGATTCGTGGATGGTACATCGGTTCAAGCGGAATGAACGCTCAGCAGAACAGGCTTGACACAATTTCAAACAACCTTGCGAACGTGGACACCGCGGGCTTTAAGCGCGACACGACTGTCTCAAAGTCGTTCCCTGAGCTTCTTCTAAGAAGAACTGAGGCGGACGGCGTTTACAAGACTCCTTTCGGCTCTGCGGACGCGGCTCCAATAATCGGAAAGCTGGGGCTTGGAGTCGAGACAAACGAGAACTTCACGGAATTTGAGCAGGGCTCGTTCCGCCAGACAGACACAAACACAGACTTTGCTTTAAGCGGCGAGGGATTTTTCGCGGTCGAGACTCCGAACGGCGAACGCTACACAAGAAACGGAAACTTTATCCTCGGAAAAGAAGGTATCTTGCTTACAAAGGACGGCTATCCGCTTTTGGGCGAGAAGGGCGAGATCCACGTTGATGATGACAAGTTCATCGTGAACGAGGACGGAGTTATAACGACAAAAGACAACGAGGTTATTGACAGAATCAAGGTCGTGCGCTTTGACAACGAGCGCTATCTAAAAAAGATGGGAAACTCTCTCTGGTCGTCAAACAATATCTCAGGCGACGCTTACATCGCCGAGGGAAACGAGCGCCCGCGCATGATGCAGGGCTACATGGAGACAAGCAACGTTAACGTGGTCAACGAGATGGTCAAGATGATAGAAGTTAACCGCGCTTACGAGGCGAGCCAGAAGACAATCCAGAGCGAGGACTCTATGATGTCAACACTCTGGAACAAAGTCGCGCTTTCAAGATAAATCTTCTAAAAACAGCGGAATAAAAAGACGATAATAAAAACGTGAGGTGATTTTATGGTACGTAGCCTTTGGACAGCGGCGACAGGAATGAACGGACAGCAGTCAAACCTGGACGCGATTTCAAATAATCTTTCAAACGTGAACACAACAGGATTCAAGCAGCAGCGCGTCGAGTTCGAGGATTTGATGTACCAGAACGTCAAGCTCGCGGGAACTCCTGCCACAGAAGACACTGTGACTCCGGTCGGAATTCAGCAGGGTTCAGGCACGAAAGTGGCGGCGACGCAGAGAATCTTCTCGCAGGGCTCATTGCAGAACACAGGCGTTGACACAGATGTCGCTGTAGTCGGAGACGGATTCTTCCGCGTGCAGCAGTACGACGGAAGCTATGCCTACACGCGCGACGGCTCGTTCAAGATTGACATGAACGGACAGCTTGTGAACTCCAACGGCCTCCGCGTAATGCCGGAAGTTATTATGCCTGAAGGATTTGACATCCACACTCTTACGATTGACGACACAGGCCGCGTTTCTGTAAAGATTTTCGGGCAGGACGATCCTGTCGATGTCGCGCAGCTTGAGCTTTACCGTTTTCCGAACAACGCGGGGCTTGAGGCTTTAGGCGACAATCTCTACAAAGTCACAAACGCCTCCGGAGACGCGATTGCCGGACGCCCTGGATTTGAAGGCTTCGGAGTCACAAAGCACAAGTTTGTCGAAATGTCTAACGTCTCTGTTGTAAACGAGATGGTGCAGATGATTGTTGCGCAGAGAGCATACGAGTTTAACTCAAAGGCAATCCAGACCTCAGACTCAATGCTTTCAACAGCGGTAAATCTTAAAAGATAGGAAATAAAATATGACAGTCGGCGGAATTAGTTCTATTACAAACGGAGATGCTGCTCTTTCGGGCGCGAAGATTTCCTCTGAAAAAGGAAAGTTCGCCGAGCTTTTGTTCGAAATCAATGAGGAAAAAGCAAAAGCGCAGAACATCGGAATGAACGTTTCATCTGACGAAGTTTCATACGACGGCCGGCTCAACGGCGACTACACTTCAGGATTCTCAGGAACATTCACTTCCGAGGCCGACAAACATTCCGCTCCGCGCGGAGCCGCCGCAAACCAGGCGAATCCGAACGTGCAGCCTAAGACAATCGACAGGACATCAAAGCTCTATGAAAAGTCTCTTGAGCTTGAGTCATACTTTGTCAAGAACATGCTTTCCGCGATGAGAAAAACTGTCGTAAAGACAAACGAAGACAACTACGCGCAGAAAATGTACGAGGACATGCTTTACGACGAGTACGCGACAATGATGACCAAGAACGCGGGCTTCGGACTCGCCGACATGATGTACTTGCAGCTGAGCGGAAGCAATTCATAGTTCACAATGCAAAATCAGTAAGCTGCAGCCTGCGGCGAAAGGGCAGGAAGAAAATTTCAAGGTTTTCTTCTTGCCTTCCTTGCCTTGTAATTTTTTTCATATAATTAAGAATTTTCTCCGTTTTTCCCCAAGCCAGCAGGAAAAAATCATATTAAAAATTTTCCAGTCCAAGTTCTTTACTATAAATTTACTTATGATTTGAAATCAAATACTCTGTTATAATAAATTTTACGGATTTTTTACATTTTTCTGGAGGTTCTTGATGAAAAAGAAAAGCCTGACTTTTTCTTTTGTTTTAAGGCTTGGAATTGAGATTGCGCTGTTTTTTACTGTTCTAACCGTTGTTTCGGTAAAGGCTGTAAGGGACGGAATGAAAGATACTTATATAACTTCGACCACGGAAATTGCCGAGGCCGAAGCTAAGACTCTAGTCCAGAGAAACAGCAAATTCATGCAGCAGCTTAGAATGTACACTCTTTCCGACGCGGTTTCTAGCTACGACGGAGTTGACGGCCTTGTTTCATGGCTTACTTCGCACAGAAAAATCAGAAGCAGCGACTTTGAGTCTGTCATTTACTGCGATTTTGAATCTGGAAAAGGCTACACCGATGACGGAGAAGTTCTTAATGTTTCTGGAACTGAATATTTCCAGAAAATGAAAAATGAAAACCTGAGCCAGTATGTGAGCGATGCTACGGGAAATACAGTTTCTGATGCAAGATACTACGTCTGCAAATCTGTTAGCGTTAGAAAACAGCGGATTGGTTTTTTTGCGGCTGCAATCAGCCACGAGACTCTTGCAAAAGCTGTTGACGCAATAAAAGTCGGCGAAAGTGGATTTGCGATGCTTACGAGCGGCAACGGGACTGTAATGGCTTATGAGCCTGACGACAGCTTTGTTATGACGAAAAATATCTCTACGGAAAGTTCTCTTGGAATGCAGGATATTTCTTCAAAAATCATTTCAGGCGAAAGCGGAACTGAATGGATTGAAAGCGCGGCTGGAAAATATCTTGTTGTGTTCACTCCGGTCAGCGGAACTCCATGGAGCCTTTCGGTCCTTATTCCGACTTCGCAGGTTTACGGAATTTCCAATGCGCTTGCTCTTACAATGGACTTCACTGTTATTATCATCGCGGTGATTTTGATAATCACAGCGGCGGTAAGCGTTTCAATGATGCTCCGTCCGCTAAGAAACTTGAACCACAATCTTATTGAAATTTCATCAGGAAACGCTGATTTGACAAAGCGTGTCGCCGCAAAGAAAAACGATGAGATTGGCTCTGTTTCAAATTCGTTCAATGTGTTTGTAGAAAAGCTTCAGTCAATCTTGAAGCAGGTGAAAGAGTCGCGTGAGTCTCTTGCCGCGGCGGGAATTTCTCTTCATCAGGGAATCAATGAAAACTCCGCCTCGATTTCTGAAATCCTTTCAAATATTGAGAGCGTGAACGGCCAGATTGGAAACCAGGCTGCTTCTGTTGATGAGACGGCCGGAGCTGTGAACGAGATTGCGTCGAACATTTCTTCTCTGGAGCATATGATTGACACTCAGGCGCAGGGCGTCGCCGAGGCTTCTTCGGCTGTCGAGGAGATGATTGGAAATATTTCGAGTGTCAACCAGTCTGTCGAGAAAATGGCTTCATCGTTCGACGAGCTTGAGGTCAAGGCGAACGAGGGAAACGCCAAGCAGAGCGACATGAACGACAGAATCAACGAAATCAAGAACCAGTCGCAGATGCTCCAGGAGGCGAACCAGGCGATTGCCGCGATTGCCGAGCAGACAAATCTTCTTGCTATGAACGCGGCTATTGAGGCGGCGCACGCAGGCGAGGCCGGAAAGGGATTCTCCGTTGTCGCGGATGAAATCAGAAAGCTTTCTGAGACTTCCGCCGTGCAGTCAAGGACAATCGGCGACCAGCTTGGAAAAATCAAGGACTCAATTGAAACTGTTGTGGCGACTTCCGAGGAAACTAGCAGGACTTTCACTTCGGTTTCTGACTCAATCAAGCAGACTGACCAGATTGTTCGCCAGATAAAAAGCGCGATGGAAGAGCAGACCGAAGGCTCGAAGCAGATTGTCGAGGCTCTGCACAACATGAGCGACAGCACCGCCGAGGTCAAGAACGCAAGCGCGGAGATGTCCGCGGGCAACAAGCAGATTCTTGACCAGGTGAAACTTTTGAAGGACGCGACTTCCGTCATGAAAGAAAGCGTAGCTTCAATGGAGACAAGCGTTGATAAAATCCGCAGAACAGGAAGCAACTTGAATACAGTCTCTGACAACGTAAAGACTTCAATCCAGCAGATAGCAGGCCAGATTGATTCTTTTAAAGTGTGATCTAGATTATCGTTAAAAAAATCCCCGGTGGAATGATATGTGCCCACTTTTCTGCGCAAACAGAAAAGTGGGCATTTTTTATGCTGAAAAATATTAATACCGTGTCAAAATGTCCCGGTTTGTTTTGAACCTTCTTTTTATCCGGGGAAAATGTGCACATCTTCGCGGTTAGTTTTGTCTTCACAGGAGCGATTTTTTTTAACGGCGCGTTAACTTCTAACTTAACGCGCCGTTAACTAAGAGCTTAACGGTGTGCTAACTTCTTTCTTAGCGGACTTCTAACTAGGAACTTAACACGCTGCTAACCAGCAACTTAGCAGCACGCTAGCTTTATAGCCGTCCTGAAACGTTCAGATAAAAAGTTGGCACGATTTCTGCTAAATATTAAGTGTAAGGCAAAAGCCAAAAGGTTGAATCCCGAACGGCAGAGCCTCAAAGGAAACTTCAAAAAAGCTTCCTTGATAAAGTTCAAGATGACATATATGGAGGTTTGATTATGAACGAACTGGCACTTTTTAATGATTTGTTTAATGGATTTGATGATGACGCTTATCTTCCGTCATTCAACTTCAAGAAAGCGTTCCACACACCGAAAGTAGATGTTAAGGAGAACAAAGACAATTACTCCCTTGAGATGGACTTGCCTGGAAAATCAGAGAAGGATGTGAACGTCGAGCTTAACGGCAACGTTCTTACAATCTCATCTGAGCACGAGTCAAAGAAAGACGAGAACGAGGGCAAAGGCAAGAACGAGAAGGACGGCTCAAAGTGGCTTATCCACGAGCGCTCATACTCAAAGTTCTCAAGAAGCTTCACGCTTCCGGACGATGTTGATGCGTCTAAGCTCACAGCGAATGTGAAGAACGGAGTTCTGACAGTGACAATGCCGAGAAAGGCTCTTGCGGAGTCAAAGAAAATCGCGATAACTTCTAATTAACAGAATAGAAATTACCTCCGTGTAATTTCTATTCTTACGAGAAAATTCTGTTCACCTAAAGGCAAACAGAATTTTCTCTCTCAATTTAAATGCCGCATCCGTGCGGCAGACTATACAATTGCGGTTATTTAGTAAAAGAGGTGATGAAAATGGCACAGAGCAAGAACAAGATGAACAAGCCTAAGAAGACGATGAAAGAGAAGAAAATGGAGAAGATGCAGAAGGAGCAGGCGAAGAGAAGCGCCGAGACCCAGGCTGCAGTCAAATAACTATCAAGCTCAGTTGAGCGATAAATTTAATAACCGCTGCGTTCCACATGGACGTGGCGGTTTTTTATTGATTTTTGCGGGCTTGTATTATATTTTAAATTATTATTAAAAGCATTTGCGCTTTATTTTCACGCCGTCCATGGCGAAAACAAAGATAATACGAGGAGAATTATATGAACGAAACATTGAAAGTTTTAAAGGAACGCCGCTCTGTGCGTAAGTTTTCTTCAAAGGTTCCGGAGAAATCTCTTGTTGACCAGGTCGTCGAGGCCGGGCTTTACGCTCCTAGCGGAATGGGAAAGCAGGATACAAAAATCATTGTCGTTACGGACAAAAATCTTAGGAACGAGATTGTCGAGATGAACAGAAAAATCGGCGGCTGGGACAAAGGCTTTGATCCTTTTTACGGCGCGCCTGTGATTCTTATTGTTATTGCAGACAAGAACGAGCGCAACCATGTATATGACGGAAGCCTTGTCCTTGGAAATCTTATGAACGCGGCCGCTTCTTTAGGGCTTGGAAGCATTTGGATTAACCGCGCTAAAGAAGAGTTCGAGAGCGGCGAAGGAAAAGAAATCTTCAAGAAGCTCGGAATCGAAGGCGAGTGGGAAGGAATCGGGCACTGCGCCCTTGGTTATGCGGAAGGCGAGCTTCCAAAGGCTGCTCCGCGCAAAGAAGGCAGAGTAATTTATTCATGAATTTTCTCGCAGTCCGCGCTGTAAATCTTGCAGCCGGACCTTCCGTGGTCTTTTACGTAGTAAAGGGCTTTGTCGGCTTTCTCATAAAGATCTTTCGAGTATCCTTCGTCGGAGAGGGCCGCGCCTGCGCTTACAGAAACGTTGCTTAATTCTTTAATTCCTGCAAGAAGCTCGTTTATGCTGCGGATTTTTCTTAAAATCGCCTCGCCGGCTTTTGCCTTGAGTTCTTTCATAATCACAGCGAATTCGTCTCCGCCTATTCTGCAAACATAGTCATCGCTTTTGAAATTTTCTCTTAAAAGCCTTGCGACTTCCTTTAACGCAGTGTCGCCGCCTGAATGTCCGTAAGTGTCATTGATGTTCTTAAAGTTATCCAGGTCAATTAAAATCAGCGCGATTTTTCCTTTCTCCTCGGCGCATTTTTTGCAGATTTGGTCATATGCCCGCCTGTTCAAAATCCCCGTGAGCGCGTCATATTCCGCGTCAAAAATAAGATTCTTTTCGTTCTTCTTCTTGATTTCATAAATTGAGTTGTAAGTTTCCGCAAAAAATTTAAGCTCGGCCGCGCCTTTAAACGGCAGCCTTTCGTTTTTTTGTATCGCCTTTGTAAATTCTTTCAGAACGTGCAGAACCAGAACATTTAGAAAAATAAAAATAACCGTGGAAAACGCGAACAAAAGAATTTGAAGAATATGCTCAAATTTCAAATTTTCTTCCAGCGTGGCAGAGTTGATTTTTAGCTCGTCTTTTATTTCATTTTCCATGCTTTCAACTGCAAGATTGCAGTTATCGTCAACCCGCTGCTTATAAAGCAAATATCCGTCGCCCAAAAGCATGTCAAATGCATATTTCTGGAGCTTTTCTTTTGAAAGATTCTCGTCAATTTCCCTCAGTTTTACAGATTCTATGCTTTCAGGAATTTTAACAGATTCATCTTTTAAGCTTTCATAAATAAGCCTGATTGCATAAACTTCAATGTTTATAAGATTGTCCGCCTGGTTTTGAGCGACTCTAAGCCTTTGGTAAGCAAGCTCGTCCTCGCTGCAAATTTCTCCAAGCTGCTCCAGCGCTTTCTCGCGGCTTTTCTTAACATCTTTCTCGTTTAAAAAAGATTCTGCGTAAGCCGTGTTGCGCGTAAGCACAAAAAGTCGCGACTGCTCCGCAAGGTAGTTCACGGAATCTTTTATCACTCTGGAGCTGTCCTGGCAGACTAAAAATTTGTTGATAGAACTGTTTAAAAGCGCAAATTTATTGTCGGCTCTAAAAAGCACCGCGAAAACAAGCAGTGTAATTATCGCAAAAGCAAAAGTAAGAAATCTTATACTTAAACCTTTCTGCTTCTTAAACATATTCTCATTATAAATCACAATATCTGAATTTGCAAATGATTCTCAAGGAGGGGAAAAGCCTTTCCCCTAGGCTCAAACTTCGTTTTCGCCATACCCCATTCTGCGGGGCGCTTTTTCTTGCCTTTTGCCCCGCAACGCCCCGGCTTAAAAAACATACAAAAATTGTTCTGAAATCTCTGTTAGTTTCCTTTTATTTTGCTTTCCTCCTTGTGTTCCTATTTTCCTCTGTTTCTGCTAAAATCGTCGTTATGACTGAAGATTTTACATTTCCTGAAAGCTTAAAGGGAATTCATTTTCATTTTGTCGGAATCAAGGGAACCGGAATGGCGGCCCTTGTCGAAATCCTGCATAAGCGCGGAGCTTTTATAACCGGAAGCGACGTTTCAGAGCGTTTCTACACGGACGAGATTCTTGACAGGCTTGGAATAAAGGCTCTTCCTTTTTCAAAGGACAATATCACAGACGATATAAAATACGTTGTTTATTCAAGCGCGTACTCAACAAAAACAAATCCTGACCTTGTTGAGGCTGTGCGGCGAGGACTTCCTGTTCTTCTTTACTCCGAGGCCTTGGGCGCTGTGAGCCGCGCGTCATACTCGTGCGGAATCTGCGGTGTGCACGGAAAGACTACAACAACCGGAATTGCCGGAACAATTTTGAAGGCTGTCTCTCTTCCGGGCCAGGCTCTTGCAGGCTCAATCATAAAGAGTTTCGGCGACAGCTGCGTATACGCATCTCCTCTTGGGCACAAGTATTTTATCGCCGAGACGTGCGAGTACAGGCGGAACTTTATGTCGTTCGATCCGCAGAAAATCATTCTGACGGCGGTTGAAAGCGACCACCAGGATTTTTATCCTACTTATGAGGACATAAGAGACGCTTTCGTTGACTATATCTTAAAGCTTCCTAAAAACGGCCAGCTTATTTACTGCGCAGACGACAAGGGCGCGGTCGAGACTTCGAAAATTGCGGCAGGAAAACGTCCTGACATCCAGCTTCTTCCTTACGGCGAGAAGGCTTCAGGCGACTATCATCTTGAGTTTGGAAAAGTGCAGAACGGAGTCCATTATTTTAAGATTGGCTTGATTGGTGACTGCGCGATAAAGGTTCCGGGCGACCACAATGTCAGAAACTCCGCGGCGGCTGTCGCCTTGATTTGCGAGCTTTTGCGCACGGACGGAAAAAATCCGCTTGATTACGCTGACAAAATCAAATCCGGTTTGCTTGACTTTGCAGGCGGAAAAAGACGCAGCGAGATTGTGGGCGAGGCTAAGACAAAACTTGGACAGGACGTTATTTTTATTGACGACTACGGCCATCATCCGACCGCAGTAAGGACGACTCTTGCAGGCTACCGCGAATTCTACAAGGGACACAAGATTATCGTTGACTTTATGAGCCACACTTATACGCGCACGGCCGCTTTGCTTGAAGATTTTGCGCAAAGTTTCGGCGCGGCGGACAAAGTCATCATCAATAAGATTTATGGAAGCGCGCGGGAAGACGCTAGCGCCGCGAAAGTGACCGGCGAAATGCTCGCCGAGCACGCGAAGAAATACCACAAGGACGTTGTCTACGCCGGAGAATTTGACGAGGCTGCGTCTGTCGCGTTAAAAATGCTTGATGAGCCTAGCGGCAAGGATTATCCTGACGGTTATGTGTTTGTGACAATGGGCGCGGGCGACAACTGGAAAGTCGGAAAGAAAGTTCTTGATGCGTTAGCCGGAGAAAAATAATAACGTTGTTTGAAAATTTTAATTTTTTGAATGCCTGATTTTGGAAATCTTAATAATCACAGCATATTTTGGAGGATAATTATGAAAATTATGAAGAAACTTTTCCTTGCAGTTTTTTTTGCATTCGGAACGGCGTCTGTTTTTGCAAGTACAAGCGATATTATCAATTCAATTTCTAAAAATCCAGATAGATTTTCTTATTCTATAAATAAAGGTCTAGATGATTTTTCTGATGAGCTAGGCATAGCTGTTCCTCAGGCCGCTGTTCAGCAAAATGTTTACGCTGACTCTTTCATCGGAAAAATTTTTCCTTCGCTAAAACCTCATTTCGCCGTGGGATTTAATGCAGGGCTTACGCACATAAACACAGATGGGTTGGCCGCCGCGGCAGAAAATCTTGGGATTAGCGATGTCAAGGATAATTATTATTTTCCTGTTATGAACGCTGACCTTAGAGTTGGAGGAGTTTTCCTTCCTTTCGATGTCGGATTTTCATTTATGAAGCTAAACAGTCTTGAAGCTTCTGCTTTCGGTTCTGACATTACAGTTGATTTTTTTACGGTTGCCGCTGATATTCGCTATGCAATAATTGAAGAAGGGCTTTTGGCTCCGGGACTTTCTGTTGGAGCTGGATATTCCTACAACTCAGGTTCATTTGGAATAGGCAATGATGATGCCGAGGCGAATGTTGACTACAAGGTCCAGACAATTTATACATCAATTCAAATTTCAAAGGCTTTTAATATTCCTGTCGTAAAAATAGGCTTTACACCTTTTGTCGGGGTCAGAGCTGTTCTTTCAAAATATGACAACGACTATGACTGGAAAATCAAAAATTTAATTGCAGTTGACGCTGCAAAATTCGCAGGCGTCGCATATTACGGAAGCGGAAACAACTCAACTGACACATTCGGAAACTTCCAGCCGCAGCTTTACGGCGGACTTGGCTTTAACTTCATGGTTGTGCAGCTTACAGGAAGCGTGTGCGCTGATCTGCGCCATCTTGGAACCGACAGCCATCTTTGGAGCGGCGCTTTAAGCATGAGAATAAAGCTGTAAAACTAAAAACTAGAATATAAAGCAAAAGTGTGTCATAATGATTCAGTATGAAAGACTTGAATGTGCGCACTTTTGTTTTTGCGGGCGGCGGAACCGGGGGACATATCTACCCGGGGCTAGCCGTTTGTGACGAGCTTAGAAAGATTGCCTCGTCAAAAAATGAGAAAATCAGGATATGCTGGATTGGAAACTCCTCCGGAATGGACAGGGAGCTTGTTGAAAAAAGCGGCTCTGTAGATTTATTTTACGGCGTTCCTAGCGGAAAGCTGCGCCGGTATTTTTCCTTCCAGAACTTTCTTGACATATTTAAAATCCTCGCCGGATTTGTAAAATCATTTTTCTTTTTATTAAAGATAAAGCCCGACGTTCTTTTTTCAAAGGGCGGATTTGTAAGCGTTCCTCCTTGCGCCGCCGCTCATTTTCTTCATATAAAGACTTTTACGCACGAGTGCGACTTTACGCCGGGGCTTGCCACAAGGATAAACTCGCGCTTCGCCTCGAAAATCCTTGTTTCATACGATGAGACAAAAAAATATTTTTCAGCTGAAAAACAGAAAAAAATCATTGTGACAGGAAATCCTGTGCGGCCCCTCTTTTACTCCGCGAATGCGGAAAACGGACGCAAGTTCCTTTTTGAAAAGCGCGCGGACTATGACTCTTCAAAGCCTGTCCTGCTTGTGCTCGGCGGAAGTCTCGGCGCGCATCAGATTAATTCTCTTGTCTCGGAAAACCTTGACTGGCTTGTGTCTCGCTTTAATGTCGTGCACCAGTGCGGCGCGCGAGACGCTGACAAAATGCCTGAAAACGTAAGCGGATATTTTCTTTATCCTTTTATCTACAGCGAGATGCCTGACGTGATTGCCGCCGCCGATGTTGTCTTAAGCCGCGCCGGAGCGAACTCAATCTGGGAATGTTCCGTTCTTGGAAAGCCTATGGTGCTAATTCCTCTCTGCGGCGAAGGGACTCGCGGCGACCAGGTTGACAACGCTGAGTATTTTGCCAAGTCCGGCGCGGCGGAAGTTCTTCTCGGAAAAGACGCCGGCTCTGAAAACCTGAAAAAATCGCTTGAGAAGTTTCTTGATGAAAAAACGCGCTCTGCATTCGCCTCTGCCTCAAGAAAACTTTCTGAAGGAAAGAATCCTGCGCGCAAAATTGCGGAGATTATCTATGACGTTTAATTTTATCGATGTTGTTTTTATTGTGATTGTGCTTTTCTTCGCGGTTACGGCCTGCGTTTCGGGGCTTATCCGCGAGCTTTTCGGAAAGCTTGCTGTTGTGGCCGGAGCTGTCGCGGCCTTCTTTTTCTGCGGACGGCTTTCGCCTTATCTCCATAAAATCATAAGCAACAAGACTGTTGATTTAGTCATCGCGTTTATCCTGATTTTTGTCGCGGTTTTTCTGTTCGTAAAAATCATCCAGATTCTGCTTAAGAATATTTTTTCCGGGGAGATTTTAAAGAGCCTTGACCACGTTCTTGGATTTCTTTTTGGCGCGGCAGAAGGAATTGCGCTTGTCGCGTGCATTTTGATTTTGCTGAAGGCCCAGATTTGGTTCGACTCAAGCTCCATTACGGAGAAAAGCACTGTTTCTTCTGTTCTGCTTCCTTATCTTCAAAAGCCCATTGAATATATCCACGGGATGTTAGTTTAGGAAAAAAGGCTGATGTTTGACAATCTTCTTTACCAGAACGCTTCGAATCTTCTCGAAAATGATATAAAAAACGGAAAGCTGCCCGGCTCAATCCTTTTAAGCGGCCCCGCCGCGTCAGGAAAACTTACCTGCGCCCTGGAGCTTGCCCGCGTTCTTTCATGCACAGGCGACGGAAAACATCCCAAGGGCCATTGGCTCTGCGAGTGCCAGGCGTGCAGAAAAAGCAAGGAGCTTACGAACGCGAACGTCCTTATTGCAGGGCCGCGCGACTGCATTCTTGAAATTTACGCCGCGAAAAAAGCTTTCTTGAACGCGGCCTACAACAACTCGCGCTCGCTTGCGGCTACTCGCTACCTTTTCCTGCGCGCGGTCAGAAAGCTTACAAACCGCTTCAGCCAGATTCTCTGGGAAGATGATGACAAAGTTCCTAAAATCGCGCAGATAATGCAGCCGATAGATGACGATATGGAAAAAATCTCGCCGGAAAAAGAGCTTTTGGAGAACGAGAAGCTTGAAAAAACGGTGAATGATATTGTCGCCCTGTGCGAAAAGCTTGAGTCGTCATTTATGTACGAGTCGGTTCCTATAAGCCATATTAGAAACGCGGCGGCGTGGGCCAGGCTAAAGTCGGCGGAAGGAAAGAAAGTCTTTATCATAGAAAATGTTGAGCGGATGCTTGAAGGCTCTCGCAACGCTCTTTTGAAAATTCTTGAGGAGCCGCCTGAGGATGCTGTCTTTATTTTGACAACTTCGCGCCGCCAGGCTGTAATGCAGACAATTCTTTCGCGAGTGCGCACATATACTTTCTCCGAGCGGACGCAGAAGCAGCAGGACGAGGTGATTGACCGCGTTTTCCATGCGCCGAACGACAAGAAGCTTTCAATCGCTGAGTATTTGGAGACTTTTCTGCCTGTAAATCCTGAAGAGATAAAAAAAGCCGCCGGTGAATACTTTATCTCGCTCATGGAAGGGCACATAGTTTTGGCTTCCGCAATTGCAAAGCAGTGCAATAATTTTTCTCCGGCGCTTCTATTAAAATCATTCTTGACAGGAATTATGGAGGCCGCGAGAAAAAATCCGCAGAACGCAGAAAATGTCCGCCTTTGTGAAGAAGTCGTGAAATTTACGCGCAGCTGCTACAACAACGTGACGGTTTACAACCAGTCGCCTGCCGCCGCGATTGAAATTCTGACACGCGATCTGGCGGGCGCAAGGCGTTTTTGGAGGTAAAAATGCAGGATTTTTCAAAAAGAGTCTCAGAAAAACTCGACAAGCTTTCCTTGGCGCAGCTTCACCGTCTTATTCAGGATTTCTGCGGAAAAAATGAACTTTTCAGCTCTATTTTTCAGTCGCTCCAGAGCGGACTTTTAATCGTAGATGAAAATTATCTTCTGATAAACATAAACAAGGCGGCTGAGCGTTATCTTCCGTTAAAATCATCTTTTGAAAAAAATTCTGATGAGGAGCCTGTCTATAATTACATTGATGATGATGAAATCTCTAAATTCCTGAAAGACTGCCACGAAAATTCCAGGACGAATGTCTCAAGCGAGTACACAGTAAAAACTTCAGGCGGTCAGGCGCGGTTCATCGACATTTATGTGACTCCGCTTGTCCAGGGAAAAAGTTCTGATGGAAACCAGACTTTGCTCGGCTCAATCATAAGAATTGAGGATGTGACGGAGAAAAAAAATCAGGAGATTCTCCTTCACCGCATGGAAACTCTTGCGGGGCTTACGAACATCGCCGCGAGCGTCGCCCACGAAATCAAGAATCCTCTCGGCGCAATCAGCATTCATATCCAGCTTATCCAGAAAGCCGTCAAGAAAAAGCGTGACTTTGATGGAAAGCTTCCAGACCCGAAATTCCTTGAGAACTATCTCGACGTTATAAACCAGGAGATTGACAATCTGAACAAAATTGTCGTTGATTTTTTAATGGCTGTCCGCCCGATTTCCGCGAACCTTGAGCTTGTGAATCCGGACAAGCTTTTAAAGGCGACTTTTGATTTTTTTAAGCCTGAGCTTGAATCAAAGAAAATCAAGACCGAAATCAGCCTGAACAAAAAAGATGTGCGCCTTTTAATCGACCAGAAGCTTTTCCGCGAAGTGATTGTGAACCTTGCGACGAATTCTGTCCAGGCGATTGAGTCAAAGCAGGAAGAAAATGTCGACTTGACGCAGAAATATTCCGGAATCATTTCATTAAAAACAAGAATTAAAGATGACAAATACATAATCAGCTTTTCTGACAACGGCTGCGGAATGGATGAAAAAACTCTTTCTCGGATCTTTGAGCCTTACTACACGACAAAAGCGAACGGAACCGGGCTTGGAATGGCGATGAGCTATAAAATCATCAAGGAATTTTCAGGCGATATCCAGGTTGACTCAAAAAAAGGCGAAGGCTGTCTTTTTACAATCACGCTGCCGGTTCCGCAAAAAGACAGACGGCTTTTGACTTTTAAGAATGAAAACCAGAAAAGAATCGGAGTTGAAAAATGAGCGTGATTTTAATCATTGACGACGAGAAGAATATCCGCGAGGGCCTTGCCGCCGACTTTGAGATGGACGGCTACGACGTGCGCCTTGCGGCCAACGGAAAAGAAGGCCTTGAAATTGTCAAGAACGAGCAGATTGACCTTGTAATTACGGATTTGCGGATGCCGGGCGGAGTTTCAGGCGATGAAGTTTTGCGCCAGATTACGACAAAAATGCCTGGAATTCCTGTGATTGTCCTGACCGGCCACGGCTCGATTGACGCGGCTGTAAAAGCCATGCAGAACGGCGCGTATGATTTTCTTACCAAGCCCTTGAACCTTGAGCAGCTTGAGACAATTGTAAAAAAAGCCCTTAAAAACCGCGAGGAAAGCCCTGAGTTAAAAGCTGCCCAGAAAAGAACAGAAAATGATGAAAAAGCCGGAGAAAAACCGGAGGATAAAAATCTTTCCGAAAAAGATGATAAAAAAACTGGAAACCAAAAATCAGACTATAATCCTTCAAAAGATTTTATCGGAAAAAGCCCTGCGATTGAAAAAGTCCGGACTCTTATAAAAAAAGTCGCCGCGTCAAAAATCAGCGTCTTGATTACCGGCGAGACCGGCACTGGAAAGGAAGTGGTCGCGAATGAAATTCACCGCGAGTCTGACCGCGCGGAAAAGCCTTTTGTTCCGGTTGTCTGCTCCTCGCTAAGCGAAACTTTGCTTGAAAGCGAGCTTTTCGGCCATGAAAAAGGCGCGTTTACAGACGCAATTTCTGAGCACAAAGGAAAATTCGAGCTTGCGGACGGAGGAACAATATTTCTGGACGAAATCGGCGAGATAAATCCATCTGTGCAGGTAAAGCTTCTGCGCGTCCTTCAGGAGCACAAATTTGAGCGCGTCGGCGGCGAAGTTCCTGTCGAAGTTGATGTGCGCGTTATTGCCGCCACGAACAAGAATCTCGAGGAGGAAGTTAAGGCCGGCCGTTTCCGCGAGGATTTGTTTTTCCGCCTGAACGGAATCCAGATTGAAGTTCCGCCTCTCCGCGAGCGCAAGGACGACATTTCTCTTTTTATAGACAGTTTTGTTGAGCGCTATGCGAAAGAGAACGGAAAGCAAAACATCAAAGTTGACGAGAAAGCGCGCAAGGCAATGGTCCGCTATATGTGGCCAGGAAATATCCGCGAGCTGCAGCACGCTGTTGAAAGCGCGGTCGTTCTGTGCTCCGACAACGAAATCACGCTCAAGGATTTGCCTGAAAAAATCTCAAGCTTCAAGTCCGCATCCGATATTATGATTCCAGTCGGCTCTTCAATGGACGAATGTGAAAAAATCATAATTGAAGAAACTCTTGCCTACTGCGACGGAAACAAGACAAGGGCAGCCGACATCTTGAAAATCGGGCGGAAAACGCTCCACCGCAAAATTGATGAATATGGAATCGAATGATTTTAATTTATTTTGCGATGAGTTTTGCCGATAATGGCTTTGATTTTACTTTTTTTGATTGACACAACTTTTTTAATTTGTTATGATTTCAAAGTCAGCTCTAATGGAGTTGCAGAGATGTCTCCCTCGTCTAGTGGTTAGGACATCGGGTTTTCATCCCGACAACATGGGTTCAATTCCCGTGGGAGATGATATATCTACCTTGCAGCTTTTAGTGCTGCAAGGTTTTTTATTTTTTCAGAAAAACAAACATAATTTTTGGGGGATTTTCCTATGGCAGGAAAGAAAAAGTCATCTGCAGAAAAAAGATTTGAACAGAGCGAGCGCCGCAGAATTCACAATCATGCGATTAAAAGCGAGTGCCGCACTTACGCGAGACAGTTTGTAGAAGCGGTTCACGCAAAAGATTCAAAGCTTGCTGAAGAGAAGCTCAAGGTTCTTACATCAAAACTCGACTCAGCAAGAAGCAAGGGAGTTGTTTCACGCAACGCCGCAGCCCGCAAGAAGTCACGTATGCAGACTTTGTTCAACAAGACATTTGCTGCTGCTGAAGCAAAAGCTGAGTAGTTCAGACAGAAAAGTCTTTCTTTGAAACTTGAGAAGCTATCCGGAACCGGATAGCTTTTTTTTATTATCAGGCAAGCTTTATGGAAAAAGTAACTAAAATTGATTTAGTGGAATCTATTTACACTGAATATGGCTTTGAAAAACAAGACATTCAGAAAATTTCAGGACTTTTTATGGATTTCATAAAGAAATCTCTTGGAGAAGGAAAAATTGTCGAGCTGCGTGGTTTTGGAACTTTCGAGCCGCGTCTTCGTAAAGGCCGCAAAAAAGCAAGAAATCCGCGTACGGGAGAAAGTGTTTCCAGCCAGCCGCATTACGTTGCTGTTTTCCGCGCCGGAAGAGAGCTTAAGAATGCGCTTTTGGAACTTGAGCCGCTTGATGCGAAAAAATAAATATCATTTTTTTTAATTCGAGTTGAAATAATCATCTAGATTTGGTAAATTGAAAATATGTCGGAATCAAAAAAAAATCTTACAGTTTTTGGCCAGGAAACAGAATTCGACGGAATCCTTGAATTTTCTGACAGCCTTGTTATAACCGGAAAATTCAGCGGAGAAATAAAAGCGACTGGCGATTTGGAAATCGAAAAAACAGCTGTTTGCAATGTTAGCAGGATGACGGCAAATTCAATTACAATCTCTGGGAACGTAACTGGAGAAATTGAGGCTCCTGAGCGTGTGGAAATGTGCTGCGGAAGTGTAGTCCGCGGCGATGTTACAACTGGAAGAATCAGAATTGCCGACGATGTTGATTTTGAAGGCCAGATTTCAATGATTGAGAATGTTCCTGACGTAAATATTTTTTCAGTCGCATCTGAAGAATACAAAAAAGCTTTGGTTTTGAAATCTGATGAGCCTAGATAAATTAAGTGAATTGTCTGGCTTGACAATTAAATTCGCTTAGAGATATAATAAGCCATTCAATCTGATTTTTCTTTCTTTTTAATTATAAAAATCACAGAAATAAATTTTTAACTTAAATAAATTGTTATCAATGAAGAATTCATTTCTTTTTATTTTAAATCTTTTTATTCTCATGGAGAAAATTAAATGGCATTGATTTCTAGACGCCGTTCTGTGGCAAAAGCGGACGAGAGCGCGGAAAACGGAAACGCTCAGCCAGAACTTGACTTGCAGCCACAATCTTATGAATCTGCGCCTTTGGACGCTGGGCAGAATCATGATGAAAATTTCCAGGCTCCAAACGAACAGAACAATTCAGATGAATCAACCCCGCCGGCTGAAGAAAAAATCGAAAAACCTGTCAAAGTTGTAAGACGTAGGCGGACAGTTAAGGCTGCGGAACAAGCTCCTGAAAATCCAGCTCCTGTTACGGAGAATACTTCTGAGGCGCAGGCCGTTCAAACTCCTGAATCATCTGAGATGAGCGGAGCCGCCGAAGAATCTTCTGAGCCAAAAGTTCAGGAAGGGCAGAGTCCTGAAAATCAAAGTCAGCAGGAAGAATATCAGAATGAAGGCCAGCAGTATGAGAACCGCGGATATTACCGAAGGCAGCCGGCAAGAAGATGGGACAACAACAGAAACAACAATTACCGAAGAATGAGCTACCGCGAACGGATTGCGGCAAGAAACGCGGCCCGCGACGAAGTGACGGCGCAGCAGCAGATTATCGAAAATCCTGAAGAATTTGAAGCAAAGCCAAAACTTTTAATCAATGACCTTACAAAAATGAGTATGCCGGAGCTCCGTGTAAAAGCGGTTGAGTACGGCTATCCGGAAGAAGAGCTTCCTGCGATGAAAAAGCAGGACTTGATTTTTGTGATTCTAAAGGCCCACACAGAAAGCGGCGGATTGATTTTTGCCTCAGGCTCGCTTGAGATTCTGCCTGACGGCTACGGTTTCTTGAGAAGCCCGCAGAACAGCTATCTTCCAGGTCCGGACGATATTTACATTTCACCAAGCCAGATCAGGCTTTTCAATCTTAAAACAGGCGACACAATTTACGGCCAGACACGTTCTCCTCGTGAAGGAGAAAGATTTTTCGCTCTGCTTAGAATTATGACAGTCAACTTTGACGAGCCGCGTGTCGCCCAGACTCGAGTTCCTTTTGAAAATCTTACTCCGCTTTATCCGAAGGAAAGGCTAAGGCTTGAGACAATCTCAACTGAATACAGCACAAGAATTATTGATCTTTTTGCTCCGATTGGAAAAGGCCAGCGTCTTCTTATTGTTGCGCCTCCGAAAGCTGGAAAAACGACAATAATGCAGAAAATGGCTAATGCGATCACAACAAACAATCCTGAAGTTTATCTGATTGTCCTTTTGATTGATGAGCGCCCGGAGGAAGTCACCGACATGGAGCGCGCGATAAAAGGCGAAGTTATTTCTTCAACTTTCGACGAGCAGCCTACGCGCCACGTTCAGGTAGCCGAGATGGTCCTTGAGAAAGCGAAGCGTCTTGTCGAGCACAAGCGCGACGTTGTGATTCTTCTTGATTCAATTACGCGCCTTGCCCGCGCCTACAACCAGACTGTTCAGACTTCGGGAAAAGTTCTTTCCGGTGGTGTTGACTCGAACGCGCTTTTTAAGCCGAAAAGATTCTTTGGAGCGGCTAGAAACATTGAGGAGGGCGGTTCGCTCACAATAATTTCTACAGCTTTGATTGATACTGGAAGCCGCATGGACGAGGTTATCTTTGAGGAATTCAAGGGAACAGGAAACTCTGAGATTGACTTGGACAGAAAGCTTGCAGAAAAGCGTCTTTTCCCTGCAATCAACATAAAAAAATCCGGAACAAGAAAAGAGGAGCTTCTTCTTGACGAGGCGACGCTGCAGAAGCTCTGGGTTTTGAGAAAAGTTATAAATCCGATGGAAGATGATGAAATCATCGAGCTTATCTTGAACCAGATGAAGAAGAGCCGCAACAACGAAGCTTTCCTTGCGAATATGAACACCGGTTCAGCAGCTATTAATTAAAAAAATTATGGAATCCAAAAGCCGCCTGCATTTTTGCAGGCGGCTTTTTTATGATGTAAAAATTGATTTTAGAAATAAGATTTAAAATAAAAAAAAGCAGACTGACTTGCTGTCATATCTGCTGTCACAGTTCCACGCTATACATCTGACTGTAAAACCATATGAAAAGATACGGAATTGAGAAAATCACCGGCGGAGTTGAGGATTTCCTTATTGATAAAGTCAACGGGATTCTGCCGGAGTACGAGGACGAGGATGTGAAGATGCCGCCTCTTGGCAACAAGAACATTCTTCACGGAGCTGTGGACGTGTCGCGGTGCATAAGCGATGTAGTTGTCTCAATCACAGTTGACGAGCAGACGGAGGTTGACGACGGCGCGATAACGGAGCACACGTTCGACACTTCCCTGAACATTGTGTTCATCTGCTCGCACGCGTCCTACGATGTCCTTGTGTCGAGGGCGAGCCGGTATGCCAGCGCGCTGAAAAGAGCGATGCTTGAAAGCCCGACGTTCGGAGGGCGGTTTGTCGGCTCGGGATTCGGAAGCCTTGAGATTGACTATGACGCGGGGGCGGTCGGCGGACAGATGACGGCGGCCGCTTTCCGTCTGACTGTAAGGACAGATGAACTAACGGAGGAATAAAGCCTTATGAAAATCAATACGCTCGCGAAAGGCGAGCAGCTTAAGAAGTACCACGTCGCGCTCCTTGTGAACAAGGGCACGAGCGAGAAGCCGGAATGGGTCCAGATTGAGAAATCAACTGATAATACAATCACAATGAACGCGGAGACAGAAGACCGCGACTTCATTGTTGACGTGAACCCTACCACAGTCCTGACGAAATACAAGCCGTCGCTCTCTGAGCCTATCACGCTCTACAAGGGCAACCCGGACTACGACTTCTTCTGGAGCAAGTTCTACAACATGGACGTCGGAAGCGCGGCCGTGTCGGAGATTCTTGTTGTGTTCATGAACGAGACGCCGACAGATAACAGCTATGCGGCATGGAAATGCTCTTGCGCCTGCGTGTGCGAAAACCTCAACCCTGTCGACTCGACTGTGACTTTCACAATCAACTTCAACGGAACTGTCGCGAAAGGCTCGGTAGTTATTACAGACGGCACGCCTGTGTTCACGGAAACGGCGGAAGCGACTGCCTCTTCTGAAACAGAAACACAGGCAGGCTCTGGCACAGACACATCTTCCGGAACAGAAACACAGGCAAACTCTAACACAGAAACATCTTCTGAAACTAACAGCTGATGAGACTTTCAAAGATGATTCTTCCCGACGGAATCAGCACCGGCGGGAAGTTCTACAAGATCAAGACCGGGCATCCCTACTGGTTCCGTTTCGCCGAGCTTCTGAAAAAAGGCGAGCGCAGGCTTTCTGTCTATGACTTTCTCTATGAGAGCGAGACTCCGGCGGACAGAAACAAGGGGTTTGAGGAGCTATTTAAATTCTTCGCGCCTGAAAGAATTCTTCCGAGGGCGGACAAGGGCGATGAGAGCGGAGAAACCGCCCTTGACTACGAGATTGACGCGGAGCTTATCTACGCCGCGTTCCTTGAGCAGTACGGAGTCGACCTTTTCGACAAGGAAATCCACTGGCACAAGGTTCTTGCGATGATTGCGGGGCTTCACTCCACGAAGCTCAACGACATCATCGGCTACCGGCTCTACAGAAAGCCGTCAAAGAACGACACTTATGACAGCAGCATGGCGCGGCTCAAGAGACTTTGGCGGATTGAGACGGACGAGGACAAGGAAGCGGCGGAGAGGGAGAAGGACTTCTTCGGGAAACTGAAAAAGCCTAAGATGAACACTTAGAAATGAGAAAAGCCACCGCAATGGTGGCTTTTTTATGAGTGAAAAGCTAGAACGGATCCCCCGGAGAAGATGTGCCCCAGCCGTCGCCGTAATGCTTGTCAAGGATATGGAACAGGAACTTATACAGAAGAACAGTCAAAACTGCGCCAACGATATATAAAATCATCTTTCTCCTCCTATCAAGAATAATACTTCAACTCTGACTGTAATGCAAAGGATATTTTTTAGACATGGCGAAAAATAATGTAGACATAAAGATTGAGGCGAACACCAAGCAAGCGGCCCAGGGCATTGACAAGCTTACAGAGAAGTTCAATAAGTTTGTGAAGGACACAAACTCAAGCCTTTCAAAGTTTTCCAGGCTAGGTTCCGCGGTTTCAGGCGTACAGGCGGCTTTCTCAATGCTGACCGGAGCTATGGGCAAGGCGCAGGAAGCGATAAATGAGACAATCGACCTTTACAACAAGCAGGCCCAGGCGGAAATCCAGCTTGAGAGCGCGGCGAAGAACAATCCTTATCTTAACGCGGCGAGCGTGCAGAGCCTGAAGGAATACGCGGGAGAGCTTCAGAGCATATCGACTTTCGGCGACGAGGAGCTTATCCCGATGATGGCGCAGCTTGCCGCCGCAGGGCGCACGCAGGCTGAAATCCAGGACATAATGAGCGCGTCTGTAGACATCGCGGCTTCCGGCACGATGTCGCTTGACTCCGCCGTGAAGAACCTCAACAAGACTTATTCCGGGCTTTCAGGCGAGCTGGGCGAGGCGAACCCGAAGATAAAGGCCCTGACGACAGAGCAGCTGAAGAACGGAGAAGCCGTCAAGGTTATGAAAGCTCAGTACTCCGGAATGGCGCAGAATGTCGCGAAGGCTACGGGCGGCTGGAAGCAGTTCCAGAACACGCTGGGCGACCTGAAAGAGGCTATAGGAAAGAACTTCGCGGAGGCTAAGAACTCTGCGGGCCAGCTTTTGAACTCGTTCCTTTCAAAAGTTGTCTCAGGGCTTACAAGCGCGAACAAGGAAGCCGCGGAGTTCAAGAGCAAGATTTCTGGAATAGCGGCTCTTGACAGCGGAACCTTGACGGAATCGCAGGCGGCGCAGAAAGTCGCGGACGAGTCGGCGGCGCGCCTTGAGAACCTGAAAAAAACACAGGAAGCCCTTAACAAGAGCCAGGACGAATACACGGCGGCGCAGGAGCGCGCGCTCCTTAAATTTGACAAGCAGTTTGACGGCGGGTATGACAAGAAGTGGCAGGAACTCCGCGACACCGCCATGCAGGCCGCTAATGCTTTCTACAGCCTGCAGACTGTCGACACGGCGGACGCTAACACGCTTGCCCAGTACAAGAAGACAATGGACGACGCTAACGCTGAATTCGCATTGTTCGAGGAGAAATACAAGGCGACCCACGACAAGCTGAAGCAGGACTACGACAATGCTGCGGAGGACTGGAAGACAAGGCGGAACAGCGGCGACTCAAAGGACACTATCGCCCAGCGGATCGCGGACGAGGAGAATATCTGGAACAGCGCGACAGAATCTGTAAAGAAGCTCGCCAAGGCTGAAAAGGAAGCCGCTGACGAGCAGTCGAAGTCCGACGCGCTAAAAAGCCTTAATGACAAGGCTTCCGCCGCGATGACGAAATACCAGCAGACAATGGACGCGTTTGACAAAGGACAGGAGAAACAGAGGGAAAGCGCGCAGCTGACAGGACAGAAGATTGACGAGCAGTCAATGGCCATGGCACGGCTGAACGCAATGGTGAGCGCGTATATCGACGCTAGGGACGAGGCTGGAAGCGCGATAAGCGACAAGAACCCGTGGTCAAAGGCGCGGCTCCAGGAAATCAACGCGCAGTCTGACGCTGTGAAAAATCTTGCCCGGCAGATTCTTCTTGACAAGGAAGCTATAGCGAAGCTTGAAAATGAAATCAACGGAATCCTTTCCAGCACAGATTCAACTGTCAACGCGCAGATTGAGCTTCTGGAGAAGCTTAAGGAAACGTGGGCGGACATTCCGGAGGCGGTCAATCTTGTTGACGAGGCGATAAAAAAACTGAACAAGAATACACCAAAAGACAAAGATTCATGGGAATCAATGGATCTGAAAAAAAGAATGGACTGGATCAACAGCGAGGCGCAGATCGTCGCGTCTTCAATGGCTGACGCGTTCAGCCTTGCCGGGGAGACAATAGACAATGAGCTTTCAGCGGACTTGTCTAAGATCGACGCGCTGTATAAGCAAGGGCTTATATCAGAGGAACAGTACAACGCGCAGAAAGAACAGCTTGAGAAATCCTCTGCGAAGAAAAAATATAAAATACAAATGGCGGAATGGGCGCTGAATCTTCTTTCTACTCAGTCAGCCCAGGCTCTTGCGATTGCACAGGCATTGTCAAGCGCAGAGCCTCCTCTTAATTATATCAGCGCGGCGGTGACAGGAGCGGCTGCTGCTGTACAGCTTGCGGCGCAAATCGCCGCGAAGCCTGTTCCGCCGTCATTTGCGACTGGCGGAGTTGTAGGCGGATTCCAGGGAGCGACAGCAGGCGGCGACAACACATATATCCATGCTAGGACAGGAGAGATGTATCTCAACGGAAGGCAGCAAAGAAATATGTTTGAGTTTATAAACTCAAGAGGAAACGATAAAGGAGGCCTGAATGTCGAGATTAAAAATTACAGGGGCAATGACACACAGGCCAGCGCGCAGCTTGACGGGAACAGACTGACTGTAATAGTAGACAGCATTGTTAAGAAAAGCCTGTCCAATGGAAGCTATAACAGCGAGCTGTTATCGGCGCAGAACTCCATGAACGGCATATCTTACACTAGCTAGCATGGAGGGGCGGATATGGCTCAGTCTTGGCCGTCGGGTGTAAACCGTAAATTCTACGGATTATCGACCGGAGTTGAAAAAAATACTAAGGAAATTGAATTTGAAAGCGGGAAAAAACGCACTTATCTTTTGAATTCAACTCCGAGAAAAACATTCAGAGTGTCATTGTCCCTTGAGTCCAAGGCAGAGGAGACTGCGTTCTGGGGATGGTATGAGAATGATATTTTGTCCGGCTCCCTTTCTTTTGTCTTGCCGGATTTTATCGCGCTTGACCATGACACTGAATATAAGCTTACGTCAACCCCGACGACAGAGGGACAGTATCCTAAGAAGCTGACCTTGGAAATGGAGGAAGTATAATGGCGGATATTCTGGAAAAACTTATGCAAAGGAACGGGGCTTATTCGCTTCCTTATCTGATTCATTTGTATGACGACTCTCCTATCCACAATATAGATATGTATTTCATTAACGACCGCAAGGACTTCCGGTATAACGGCCAGACATACAAGGCGGCAGCTTTCCAGTATGCGCCAAAAGCTCCGGTTCTCGGTTTGTCCGGCGGCGGCACGCTTAAGATTGAGGCTGAGGACAACTATGTAATCAATCTTACTGACAACTATACATCAATACGGCTTGATGTCATAGGCGCGCTGATGGAGGACGGCACAGTGACGGAAATACGGACATACAGACACCATTACGGCAAGGCGAACATAAGCAGAGGGCTGGTTGAATTTTCGTTCGAGAAAGACGACCGCCTGCAGATGAAATTTCCTGCTCTTATGTGGACAAGGAACAACAACAAAGGAAACGCCTGATGAAATATGATGACCTGCTTAATGTTCCGTACAAAGCCGGAGGGCGCAATAAATCAGACGGATTGGACTGCTACGGACTATGCATTGAGATGTGCCGGAGAAACGGAAAAAAACTGAAAGATCTGCGGTTCTGCCCTCAGAATGAAGATATGCTTGCGGAAGACGCTGCTAAGCTTAATGTTGTTCAAATCCAAGAGGAAGACGCAGAGGCTGGCGATATTCTCCAGAGTGTATGGAACGGAGAGCTTCATATAGCATATATGCTGGATAAAATTAAAGTTATACATGCGACTACAAGCGGAGTCCGTGTAACTCCGGTAATAGCGTTCCGTGAAAGAAAGTTTTTCAGAGTGGTGTAAAAAGAATGGCATTGGTAACAAAGTACAAGGATTTATCTGACGCAAAAGAGATTATTACTATTCCGGACGGAAAAACGCTTTTTGACTGCTTCCCAGAAGCAGACTGGCGGAATATGGCTGTTTTTATCAACGGCAAGAAAGCTGACAGCCGGACTCCGTTGAGGCCGGAAGATATTGTTATGATACGCTCTATTCCAAGCGGCGCAGGTGTTGTTATCGGAATTGTCGCCGGTGTTATTGCAGTTGCGTCTGCAGTGACCGGAGGAGTCCTTGCATATAAAGCGAAAAAGCAAGCGCAGAGAATGCAGGAAGAGCTGGACAATCTTAACAGCAACACGGCGCCGAACGTCGTAAACATTCCGTATATTAAAGGCGCACTGAACACCGCGGCGACAGGGAAGTCCCAGCCGTATATTATCGGCCGTCATCTTTTTACGCCGTATATTTTGAACGCAGGACGCAATTTGTCTAAGGGGTTCCACCGCATATCAGGCACAGATGGAGTTGACCAGTATTACAATGTTGTGCTTGAGGGTGGCTTCGGCAAACAGATAATTGAAAGCTTGTCTTGCGGCGATGTGAACGTTGCCGGGCTTTTACAGCCGTCGCCCCAGGAAGGAATATTCCCGTTTAATTCTGACTCTCCGTTCGCCGGCGGGGATTCTCTCATAGAGATAGCCCAGGACGGTCAGAAATTCGATACTGCGGACTTCAACCGCAAAGTTGTCGAGGAGGAGGTGAACCAGGAGCTGAAATGCGCGGATGAGGACGGCTATGAAGATCTTATATATTCCCTTGAGCTTGATGCAATGGGAGCTGATATATGCATAATGTTCAACGGATTATACGGAGTTGCAAACGATGGAACTTATGTATTCCGCGGCCGCAGCATTGTGCCAGCTTATTCTACAGACTACTTCGACATAATTGCACGCGGGGGGAATGCGTCAGACGCGACATGGCACGATTTCTCGTTCGAGCAGGTTTCAGTGACCGAAAATAAAAGAGAAGTTGCCAGCGGAATATATGAATGGACAGACAGCAGCCATGACGGACGCATGGACTACTGGACAGCAGGAGTTATGCTCCATAAAGACCAGTGGAAGCTTGTGAAAGGCTCTGATTTGCGTAACAATGCGAACGCCACTTTCTCCGGTCTTTATACCAAGAAAAAAGGAATGTCTAGAACAGGCTATATAAAGGCCTCGATAATAGAGTCGACAGGAACTACGCGGAATTCCGTTCTGTCCAACTCTTTCAGAGCCTGCAAGAAAAGCCAGCTGAGATATAACGCGCATGTAGATTTCTCTTTTTCAGATTGTTTTGATCAAGACGACGACGGCGCATACCGGCGCAGAAGCAATCCTATCGCAGTGAGAGTCTCAACAGCCGACTCAAGCAATACTTTAGGCCAAGGGCAATGGGTGGATAAGGTATATGTCCAGTATGTACAGAGCACTTGCTTTAACGAGAAGAAATCAGCGGAAGAAAAAAGGCTTGTCCCTGAGAAAATAATAGAGGACAGGGAAGCCGCGCTGTCAACTCTTATCGGAGTCCGGGTCAAGGCTACCAGCGCGAACGAGGACAAGCTGAACAAAATCAGCGTAGTAACAAGAGGTGTCGCGCGTGTATGGGACAGCGACCGCAAGAAATGGTCGGAAAAAAGAGAGTACACGGAGAATGTGGCAGCCTGGGTTCTTGAAATTCTGACAAGCGAGACGCATTTGCCTTCACGTCTTAATGATTCGGAGATTGACCTTGATGCGTTCGGCTCATGGTATGAATACTGCGAGCAAAACGGTCTGTTTGTGAACAAAGTCCTTACAAACGGCACAACGAAAGAAAATGTTGTGTCCGACCTGCTCCCGATAGGACGCGCTGTTCTGTATGAAAATATATACGGCCGGCTGTCTGTGGCATATGACTGTCCGCAGGAAAACGCAGTCGCTTTGTTCAACAGCCAGAATCTTATATCTTTCAGCTATGAGAAAGATTTCTCGCGGCAGCCTGACGGCGTGAAGCTGACATACATAGACGCTTCCAACGGATTCTCTGAGAACACAATAATTGAGATGTACGACGGCTCGGACGCTGACAGCAGGGCGGCGGACAGCGAAATAACCGACTTGAACGCGGCGGGGATTACATCTGCCGAGGGAGCGTGGCAATATGCGCATTATGTGATGAATGTCGCGCGCGCTCGCCCACGCAAAGCCACGGCGCAGGTCGGCAAGGAGGGGCTTTATCTTGTCCCTTACTCAAAAGTTCTTGTCCAGCACTCCAGCCTAAAAATAGGTCTTGGGAGCGCTGTCATCAAGTCGCTGGACTATGACTCTACAGGCTCTGTCAGAGGGCTTTATCTTTACGACAAGCTGGATATAAATGCGGAGAAAAAAGGGATCTATTATGCCTCCATACAGTGCGAAGAGAACGGCAAGGCTGGCGTCCTTTTCAGACCGATAAGGAATCTGACAGGCGGACGCGCAGACTATATACGGCTGTTAGAGCCGGTTTCCCCTAGGTCGTCCCTTATCCCGAAGCCTGGCGACATATTGAGCTACGGCCTTGGAGAGAAGACTGTAACAGAGCCTTTTATTATATCTGGTGTCGAGCCGGGGGAAGACAGCTACACTCTTACTTTATACGACTACAACGAGAAGATATTCAATTTCGGATCAATTCCTGAATACAACTCGCCGCTTTCCAAGTCCAACGCATGGGAAGGCTCTCTTCCGGATTCCCTTCCGGGGATAACAGAAGACGATGTTCTACGTGTAGTCAAGAGCTATTCGCATTCCTATCCTCATTTCGTATATTGCGACGACCCTACAACAGGCGAGAATTATTCAACCAACATAGGGCGCAAATATATCGGAATTTACACAGACGGCGAGCAGGAGGATGCGGCGACATTCGAGGAAGCGAACAAAAAGGATGGGATCGAATGGAGCAAATTCCAAGGCGCAAAGGGAGAGCCGGGCGCAGATGCCGCCAGTCTGTTTGTGTTTTTAGAGAGATCGGCCGCCAATATATATGTTGATGATAACCATATCGCGGAGGAGACTGATCTATACATTCCGCTGCGTGTCGTTATGGACAATCTGGAGCTTCCGTACAAAATAACATCCATAACCGGCGCGCCCGGCGGAATGACTGTTGAGCCGTATGGCTATAAGGGAGTCGGAGCTGTCGCAGGAATCCATATACACGTGGATGACGGAATACATCTTGACAGCGGAAGCCTCAAGATTAATGTTCTTTACACTGAAATAAAGGACGCATGGATGTATGGCTACGCTGACCCGGATGTTATTTTCGGCGACACAAGCGGAGACCGTTCTGTATACGGCGGATTTTCGTTCGACGAGAAGAACTCCGCTGAATATGTTCTAGGCTTCTCATGGACAGCGACAAAAGACGCTGTTTATCTGGGTGCGAAAGACTCCATAGACGGATTCCTTGCGCCCGACACCAAGTGGCCTTTGCATCGCGGGGACTGGTTCACATGGACAGGCCTTGAGGACGCGACAGCTGTATACAACGGCGTGTCTGTCACATTCAAGACAGCCGGAGTCTATAAGTATAACAACAAAGGATACTGGGAGCCGACTTATAATGACGAGCAGCTTTCCGCCGCGTTCAGCGACACCCTTGCGGTGGCGAACGCCAAGCTCAAGCAGAACAACGAGAAGCAGGCGCGCCTGCTTGAGAGGCTGACAGACAATGACTACTACCTTGAATATTTGAACAACGAGAAGCTGGGGCAGCTGCTTGGAGCAGAAAACGAGGTTCTCGCGAATACTCTTGCGGCGAACGAGGCGTTCATTGATGTTCTCAGCGCAAACACTGAACGGTTATCATAAAAGTGCAGTGGAAAAAACACCGATAAAGAAGGTGAAATA
>CAZIFO010000006.1:0-122326 GCA_964538245.1 uncultured Treponema sp. | reverse complement strand
GATACGAAGGTATTGACCAGCGGATTATTGACTTGTACGTTGACGACGAAATCTCCATTGGGGACTACGTAATGTCGAGCGGGGAGCTTGCCGCTACCGTGATAGTCGATTCAGTTTATCGGCTTGTCAAGGATGTGATAACTCCTGAAAGTCTGGATGAGGAAAGCTATTCTGGCGGACTTTTGGAATATCCTCAGTATACGCACCCGGCTGTATACAAGGACTTGGCTGTTCCGGACATTTTGCTTTCCGGCAACCATGAGCTTATTCGGAAGTGGCGTCTGAAAAAGCGGATTCAGAAAACTCTTGCCAACCGGCCAGATTTGATTGTGTCGGCAAGGTTGAAAGGTCAGCTGACTGCAGAAGCCGAAAAAATGATTGAGGAACTGACGGAGCAGGTTTCATTGAAACACTCCCGCAGCAAAAAGAGGAGAAAAACCAATGGATCTTATTAAGACTATTGAAGAGAAACAGAAGAAAGAGGGCGCTCTTAACTTCTCAGTTGGCGATACTGTAAAAGTTCACTTCGAGATTATCGAGGGAAAAACAAAACGTATCCAGATTTTTGAAGGAATCGTTCTTTGCATTAAGAACGAGGGAATCCGCAAGACATTCACAGTCCGCAAGACTTCTTACGGCGTTGGCGTTGAGCGTGTTTTCCCGGTTTACAGCCCGCGCGTAATCAAAGTAGAGATTGTGCGCCCTGCAAAAGTACGCCGCGCTAAGCTTTACTACATCCGCAACAAGGTCGGCAAGGCTGCCAAAGTTAAGGAGCTTATCGGACAGCAGGCTGTTGACTATCTTACATGGTCACGCGGTCTTTCTGCTGCAAACGAGGCCAAGGAAGCTGAGATTGTCGCCGCTGCAAAAGCTGCGAACGAAGCTGCCGAAGCTGCTAAGGACGCAAAAGACAAGAAAAAGAAATAAGCTTTTAGCTTGTGAAATTTAAAAAAGGGAATTGCGATTTTGAGAAATTCTTAATTGCAGTTCCCTTTTTTGTTATCAGAATATAAAAAATGCACAGCAATGTTGAAATCATAGACAAGCTGAATCTTCCGGCGCAGGAAAAAACTGGCGGAAGGGCCTCAATAGCAGACGGAAGCACAGTTTCACTCAGAGTTATTGCAAAAAATCCGGACGGAACGTATTCAGTCAGCCTTGCCGGAACAAAAATCAATGTAAATTCAAAGATTCCTCTTCAGCAAAATCAAATTATCACAGCGAAAGTTTCTGTGAAAAACTCTGCCGTTTTTCTTTCCGTAAACAGAAACGAAAAAAACGAGGTGATTTCTAAGATTCTGCCGGGTTTGCAGAACGGAAGGCTCGATGCGAAGGCCTGCGAGTTCCTGAATTCCATCGGGCTTGAGCCTAGTCCGCAGGCGTTCAGCTTGGTTCAGTTCATGCAGAAAATGGGAATGAAAATCAATGCGGATTCTGTGAAAAAAGCCGTGGAAAACGCCAGGAAATTTGATAAAAACAAGCGCAAAGAGGCTGCGGAAATCTCCGTTCTTCTTGATGAAAAAGGTCTTCCCGGCGATGAGAAAACTGTCGGTTCTGTTATGTCGTTCGGCGGTGGTGAAAATCAGAAAAAACGTAAAGAAAATAAATCGTCCGGAAGCCCGGAAAAAGAAAAAATCAATGGAAAAAAGCTTGATTTTGATAAAAATTCAGCGAAATCCTTTGTAAAAAATTATTTTGATTCCGTTGAAAAGTCCGCCGCGCTAAATAAAAACGGAATTTTAACCGAATTCAACTCAATGAAAAATCCTAAGAAAAACGGCTATTCATCTTCTTTTCATTGGGTTCTTCTTCCTTTTGAATGGCCAGCCTTCAATGCTTTTGGAGATATTAGACTTTTGATAAATGGAGATTTTAGAAATTTGCAAAAAATTGTCATAAATTGTGAAAAAAACGTGCAAAAATTTAAATTCGTAGTATACTTAAATCAGAAGAAGATAAAATCTTTGAAATTTGGATTAAACTTTGCTTTAAATTCAAAGAAAATGGAATTTGAAAGGCTTCTTTTGGATTCTATAAAGAAATGCGGCCTTGCGCCGGACTTGGAAGCCGTTGAGCTTGTTGATTTTGAAAAGCTTGACAGCTTTGGTCTTGAAGAAGAGCCGCTTTCAGCTGTGAGCGCGTTTGTATGAACGAAAAAGAGCTTAAGGCTGTTGCGCTAAAATATCCTGAATGGGCTGACGCTCCGTTTATTTCGGCATCGGCAAAAGGATATGTCGCGGAGCAGATGTTAAAAGTCGCAGAGGAAAACGATGTTCCGGTTGTTCAGAATGAGAATATGGCTGATGTTCTTTCGCTTCAAAATATCGGCCAGTATATACCAGAGGAAACTTATGCTGCGGTAGCTGCAATTTTTGTTTTTATTTCGAAATTAAGTTGAGCGGGAGGTTTTATATGAGAAAATTTACGAAAATCAACGCAGATGACTTGATGCTTGGAATGAGATTTTCCGCGCCGGTTTTTTTTGATGACGGAGAAAATATGTTCCTCGCAGAAAACAGAGCCGTAAAGCCTTATCATCTTGAAGCTATAAAAAGATGGAACATAAAGAGCCTTCTAACGTATGGACATCTTCTCGCTGATACAAAGCCTGAAATTTCTGATTCTGATGATTTTGAATATACATATGGAGTCTTAGAGGAAATAGAAACTGTATAATACAAAGGCTGTCGGAAACGGCGGCGAAGAAAAAGCCGCCGAGTTTCTGAAATCAAATAAATATGAGATTGTCGCTAGAAATTTTCGGACAAGAAACGGCGAAATTGATATAATAGCCAGGAAAGATGAAGTCCTTGTCTTTGTGGAAGTAAAGACTTTGCCAAGCGGCAATCTTGAAACGCTTTCACATGAGCTCAACGAAAGAAAGCAGAAAAGAATTTTAGAAACAGCTAAAATTTTTTTGCTAAACAATCGAAAATATAATAACAGCAAAATAAGATTTGATGTTGCCGTAATTGACATGCCGGGTCTTGATTCTGTCTATTATATTTCAAATGCTTTTTCGGAGTTTGTATGACTTCTTCTTCAAAAACAATTTCTTCCGCTGATGAATTATCTCCAAGAGTTCTGGAGCTGCGTAAAAAGATTCATGATTCTGAATATGTTGATTTTGCGGTTCAGAGAATTGCTCAGGTTTTGAGTCTCAGGCTTGTTGAAGATGATGACCAGCGGATCCGAAGAGGCAAATATGAGTCGAAACGATAGCCGGCGTGGAAGCAGAGAACGCGGCTGGAATAACAGAGAACGCTCAGAGCGCAATGGAAAAAATAATAGGAGCGAGCGCGACCAGCGAAATGATTATTCTGAAAGCCGCGGAAAATCAGGTTTTAGAAATGAGCGGAATTCAAGAAACGACAGAAATGAATACGCTGACCGCCGCGGATTTGACGGACGGAATTCTGACAGGCGCGGAAACCGCTCAGAGCCGAAAAGGGCGCCTGTAAACCAAATAACGCAAAAAGAAATCCGCGAGCAGGAAAACGCAATTAAAGAATTCAAAAACAGAGTTCCTGTATGCGAGCTTTGCGGCCAGCCAATCACGGACATTGCCAGCGCGATCTCAAACAAGAACGACGGAAATCCGGTTCATTTTGACTGCGTCCTGAAAAAAATTACAGAGACGGAAAAACCGGGCCCTAATGAAAAAGTCGCTTACATCGGGCAGGGAAAATTCGCTGTGATTTATTACGAGAATCCGCGCGACGCGAAGCATTTTTCAATCAGAAAAACAATCGAATGGGAAGGACGTGACCAGGAGCGCGGCGAGTGGCGCAACGAAATGGCCGGACTTTACAGCCAGGTAAAATAAAAATCTATTGACACATATTTTTAATCGTCGTAAAATATTAGAATCAACTGTAAGAGGATTGAAGATATGATTTTCCCTTTGGAAGAAACTGTAAAATTTACAGGAAATATTTATGAAGCGACTGTTGCAGCAAGTCGGCGTGCTTACCAGCTTGCTATGATAAAAGATCCGCTCATTGATGAAAATGATGGAAAAGTCGTTTCTTTAGCTGCAAAGCAGCTTTTTACAGGTCAGATTCAGTATAGAAGAATCGAAGACAATCGTTAGTAGCATTCTTTTAGAAAATCTGAAAAAAAACAATAAATGGTAAGCCTTGCCGCTCTTGACGAAAGAGTAGCTTTAGGTATAATAATCTTCACAGATTTGTGATTTAAGGAGTGCCATCGTGCCTTGTGGAAAGAAAAGAAAGCGTCAGAAGATCGCTACTCATAAGCGAAAGAAGATGCTTAGAAGAAACAGACACAAGAAGTAGTTTTCAAGCAAGTTTTGCTTATAAAATTGCTTTTTGTCAAGAAGACCGCTTGATGTGCGGTCTTTTTTTTTACAAGTACATTTATTTATGTTCTTAAATCTTTTTTTATAGGATGCTATACGATTCTTTCTAAAATCAATTCTCCGGAAGACTTAAAAAAAATCTCAGAAAAAGATCTCCCTGTTTTGGCTTCTGAAATTAGAAAAAAAATTATAAATACTGTGGCGAAAAATGGCGGCCATTTAGCGTCTAACCTGGGAGTTGTAGAACTTACAATTGCTTTGCACCGCGTTTTCAATTCGCCTCGTGATGCAATTGTTTTTGATGTTAGCCATCAGGCTTATGCTCATAAGCTTTTAACTGGAAGATATAAGAATTTTGAAACCCTTAGAAAATTTGGTGGAATTTCCGGTTTCCAGCGGAAGACTGAAAGCAAACACGATTATTTTGACAACGGTCATTCTTCAACGTCAATTTCACAAGGGCTGGGGCTTTTGACTGCCTGGGACTTGCAAAAAAAACTTAATAAATCTATAGATGAACCGGACCGGAAAGTTGTAGTTGTCATTGGAGACGGAGCTTTAACTGGCGGAATGGCTTATGAGGCTTTGAGCCATGCGGGGCAGCTTTCTAAAAATTTGATTATAGTTTTAAATGATAATCAGATGTCAATTTCGCCTAATGACAGCGCTATTTCCCGTTATCTTTCGACTATGACGATGACGAGCGTATATCAAAAATTTCGTTACGCTGTTGATCATATTATTGATAAAATTCCTAATTCAAAACGTCATATTGGAAAATTTATCTATAAATTCAAGCGCGGAATAAAAGGATTGCTGCTTGTTCCAAATATATTCACTGACTTAGGATTTGAATATGTCGGACCTCTTGACGGGCATAATATAAAAAAGCTGGAGGAAACTTTAACCCGTGTAAAAAAACTCCCAAAGCCTGTTGTTGTTCATATTCGCACAATAAAGGGAAAAGGTTATTCGCCTGCAGAAAATGATCCTGCAAGTTTCCATGGCGTTGGTCCTTTCCAAATTTCTGATGGAAAGATGGAGAAATTTGATGCGCTAAGTTTCACAGAGGCTTTTAGTAATACAATAATGGCTCTTGCTGCTAAAAATCAAAAGATTGTTGCAATTACCGCCGCAATGTCAAAAGGAACCGGGCTGGATTCTTTTTCTCGTCATTATCCTGACCGTTTTTTTGATGTCGGAATAGCTGAAGAACACGCTGTTACTTTTGCATCCGGGCTTGCCGCCGGCGGAATGATTCCTGTCGTTGCTATTTATTCTACTTTTAGCCAGCGTTCAATTGACCAGATAATTCATGATGTCGCGCTTCAAAATAATCATGTGATTATTTGTCTTGATCGTGCTGGAATTGTTCCTAATGACGGAGAAACCCACCAAGGGCTTTTTGATATTCCTCTTTTGAGGCCGGTTCCGAATATTTCAATTCTTTCTCCTGCGACCGCTGTTGACTTAAATCTCTGTCTTGTCTGGGCTGTAAATTCTAAAAAACCGGTAGCAATCAGATATCCAAAACTTTCCTGTCCGTCTGAGCAAAAATCATTTTCTCAAAAAATCGTGGAAGGTCGCGGAGTTTTATTAAAAAGCGAAGAATTTGCTCCTGTTTTGAATGTCCAGCTTGAAGACAGTTCTCGGAATGAAAAAATACTTTTTGTCTGTACTGGCGGAATTTTTGATGAAACTTTGATAGCTGCGCGGAATGTCTTGATGAAAGGAATCGATGCTGATATTTATTCACTTCGATTTATAAAACCTTTTGACGATAACTATTTTGTAAGAATTGCAAAAAATTATAGCAAAGTTGTGGTTGTCGAAGATTGTGTAAGAAATGGCGGAATCGGAGAATATATAGAAAATCTGCTGTTTGAAAATAAATATTGCAATGTCATTGTAAAATCATTTCCAGATATGTTTATTCCTCAAGGTACAAGAAGCGAAATCTGTGAATTATGCGGAATGAACGGCGTAAAGATTGCTGAAAAAGCAATGTCAAATTAAAATTTTGAAAGAATATAGAAAAATAGAGGAAAATGAAAAAAATGAAAAAGCTGATTTTGAGAAATCGGGTTGTTGAAACAAAGCTTCCTGCTTTTGTAATGGGAATTGTAAATGCAACTCCAGATTCCTTTTTTGATGGAAGCCGCGGCGGAAAAGAGAGGGCGTTGAGTTTGATTGATGAAGGCGCTGATTTATTAGACATAGGCGGAGAATCGACAAGGCCTGGAAGTGAATATGTTTCTGAAGATGAAGAAATTAAGCGCGTGGTTCCAGTTATTGAAGAAGTTAGAAAATATTCGGATATTCCGATTTCTGTTGATACAAGAAAAATGACAGTTATGAAGGCCGCTTTTGAAGCTGGAGCCGACATGCTGAACGATATTTCTGCGCTTGAGGATGATGAAAATCTTGCGTCTTTTTGCGCTGAAAACTCTGTTCCGGTTATTTTGATGCATAAGCGCGGAATTCCTTTGGATATGCAAAAAAATACTGATTATGGAAGAGATATTTTTGATGAAGTGAATTCATATCTTGAAGAAAGAGTGAAATTCGCTCTTTCTGCTGGAATAAATGAGGATAAAATTTGGCTTGATCCCGGAATTGGATTTGGCAAAGATGTAAAAGGAAATTTTGAACTTATTCGCCGTTGCGGAAATCTTGCTGGCGGAAAATATCCAGTTTTGATGGCTTTGAGCAGAAAAAGCTGCATTGGCGCGGTTACAGGAAAAGATGTCCAAAAGCGGCTGAGCGGAACTTTGACGGCTGATGTTCTGAGCGTTCTCCACGGGGCTTCTATGATTCGTGTCCACGATGTAAAAGAGGCTGTTGATTCATTAAAAGTTCTTTCGGCAGTTGAATTTGGAGCATTTTGATTTTAGAATAGAAATTGCCGCTTGATGAGGGGCGAAAAATCAGTTCTCCGCGCCCTCGGTTTTAGAAAATCACAAGTCTGTAAGGTTTTATCCTTAAGATTTGTTGAACTTTTGAGAAATTTGCAAGTTTTTCAAAAATGCCTGATGTTTCGCGGTTGGCTATTTCGTTTGGAGATTGTTGAAAAGTGAATGCGCTGGAAAGTTTCCTTGCTTTTTTTGATTATATTCGCCCTGTAATTGATATAGGAGTTCTTACATTCCTTTTGTACAAAGCTTATCAGCTTATTGTCAGAACAAACGGAATGCAGATTATAAGAGCTGCTTTGATTGTCGCTTTGTTTTACGCTTTCGCATTCATTTTAAAGCTTGAAACTCTTTTATGGCTTCTTTCCAAAATTGCGCCAGGATTTGCTATTGCGTTTGCAATTGTTTTCCAGCCGGAACTGCGCAAGCTTTTCCTAAAAATAGGGCAAAATGAATGGTTTACGTTTGGAAACCGCTCTAAACATTCTTATGTTGATTCTGTGATAATTGCGGCTGAAACTTTGTCGGAACTAAAAAAAGGCATGCTTGTTGTTTTTACCCGGCATACGAAGCTCGATGATATTATTGAAACTGGAACGCTTCTTAATGCGGATATTTCTTCTGCTTTGCTTATTACGATTTTTAAATTTGAAACTCCGTTGCATGATGCGGCTTGCATTGTTCAGAACGGAAAAATAATTGCGGCTGGCTGTTTCCTTCCTTTGAGTGAGAATTATGACATTAAAAAAACATTCGGAACTCGCCATCGCGCAGCGCTTGGTCTTGCAGAAACAACTGATGCGGTCGTTCTTGTCGTTTCTGAGGAAACTGGAGCGATAAGTCTTGCTTATGATTCAAAACTTCATTATGACTTGAAGCCTGCTCAAATAACAACAATTCTAGAAAAGCTTCTTGACATAACAAAAGAGCAGCAAACAATTGAGGATACAATAGATGAAAATAAAGCAACTATTTGAAAAAGCGATAGAAAACTGGCCTGTAAAGGCTGTTTGCTTTGTTATAGCAATTTTTATCTACATCTTTAACCAGCAGGCAGGAATGGTTTCTAGAACAATTAGGACAAATATCGTTGTTGGCAGCGAAAGCGGATTTAGGCCGGCTGAAGCTTTTAACACTGATGTTTCAATTTCGCTGCGGGGAAAGTCTGGGTCAATTGAGGCGCTTTCAAAAAATGATTTTGAGGCTTATCTTGATTTTAGTTATGTCGCAAAAGATGGAAAATATGATTTTCCTGTTCTTTTAAGGCTCGGTCCGAATGTTGCCTCAATAAATCCTCTTGAAATAAAAGTTTCTCCTGAGAAAATCTCATTGAAGGTTGAGGAGGAAATCGCAGGCTTTGCAAAAATCGAGCCTCTTTTAAAAGGAGACGTTCCTCATGGCTATAAAGTTGATTCTGTTTCGCTTGAGCCTGAGCAAGTTAAAATTCTTGGAGCGCGTTCTCTTGTTGAAAACTGCAAAATTCTTCAAACATCAAATATTGTTCTTTCAAATGCAAAAACAAGTTTTTCCGGAACTGCGGCGATTGAAAATCTTAAAAAAAATATAACTCTTGATTCTGATAAAGTTTCATACACGGTAAAAATAGTGCAGGTTACAGAGAAAAGAACTCTTGAAAATGTTAAGATAAATACTGTTAATCTTCTTCCGAATCTGGAAATTTCAAAAATGTCAAATTCTATTTCTGTTCCGGTTGAGGGAAATTTGCTTGATTTGGAAAATCTTACTGATTTTTCTTCTGTCTGCCAGGCGGATTTTTCACAGGTAACGGAGCCTGGAACTTTTGATGTAAAATTGCTTTACCGTCTTCCGAATGGAATTCATCTTGATGGAAATTATCTAAAAACTATTTCCGCTGCCGTTGTTGAAAAAACAGAAGATGAATCAATTCGGCAGAACGATGATATTATGGAGAAAATTGACGTTTCAATTGACGGCGAGGTAAAACAATGATTTATGGAGTCGGAGCTGACATTTCGAAAGTTGCAAGATTTGAAAAATGGGTAAAAAATCCGGACATGATTGCAAGGTTTTTTAATGATTGTGAAATTGCCAGCCAAGATAAAGATAAAAATCTCCAGTTCCTTTGTGAGCATTACGCGGCTAGATTTTCAGCAAAGGAAGCGTTCGCCAAAGCTTTGGGAACAGGATTTTCCGGACTTTCTCTTGAAGATTTTGGAATTATAAAAAATAATGAAGGAAAGCCTGAATTTTTCTTTGGTGAAAATACAAAAAAGATTATTGACAATCGTTGCGGTTTAAATTGGAATATAAAAGTGTCGCTCAGCCATGAAAAAGAGTATGCGCTGGCTTTTGCAGTAATTGAGGTGAATTGATGTTCAAAAAAAAATCTAAAGTTGAAGCTAATTCGGATAAAAAGCAAAAAATTTCCTATTGGTCAAAGACAAAATGCACTTGTCCGTGTTGCCACCGCGATTTTGAAAAAGAGGAAATGCTGACCGGCGGCGGAAGAATGAATGCCGGCGAACTTACAGATGAGCTTCATCGGATTTATATTCCATCTGAGAAATTCGGAGCCGTTTATCCGTTGATTTATGCTGTTGGAGCTTGCCCAAGATGCCATGTCGCTTTTTTTTGGAGAGATTTTGAGAATATAAAAGACAGCCAGTCAATCGATGCGCTTTACGCTGATAAAAATGAACGGATGAAGCTTGTTGAAACTATATTTCCTCATTATGATTTGTCGCGTGAAAGAACTCTCCTAGACGGCGCCGCAATGTATTATCTTGCCCTTTTGTCATATGAAAAAGTTGATGTCGGTTATGCTCCGACTTTTAAACGTGCTATGATTTCTTTGCGCCTTGCGTGGCTTTGCAATGATTTGAACAAGGCTCTTCCTGGATATAATTATGATTATCCGGCTCAGGTTTTCTATCGAAAGGCAAGTTTTTTCTATGAACAGACTTTAATAAATGAAACTAACGGCGGAGAAACAATTTCAAGCGTTTCGAATTTTGGCCCGGATGTTGATAAAAATTATGGTTATGACGGTGTTATTTATCTTACAGCCTTGCTTGAATATAAATATGGCCAGAAAGACGACATGTCGCTCCGTTATAAAAAACTTGACTCAAATAAACGTGCAATAGCAAGAATTTTCGGACTCGGAAAATCTTCAAAAGAAAAACCAGGGCCGCTTCTTGAAAATGCTCGCAATCTTTATGATGCGCTCACTGCGGAACTTAAAGATGCAAATACAATTGATTTGTCTGAAAATGAGTGATTTTTTATATGCGTAATATTTTGCTCACTATATCATACGATGGCACCGATTTTCACGGATGGCAGCGGCAAGATTCAACTGATATAAAAAAATCGGTACGCACAGTTCAAGGTGAGGTTGAAAAGGCTCTTGAAAAAATCCATAAGCGAAGCATTAATTTGTTTGGAAGCGGCCGTACTGATTCGGGAGTGCATGCCTTTGCGCAGGCGGCAAATTTTTTTTCGCCAATTGATTCAATTCCAGTGGAAAAATATGTTCCGGCATTAAATTCTTTTCTTCCTGGTGATATTAGAATCATGGAGTCAAGAATTGTTCCAGACGATTTTAATGCGAGATTCAGCGCAACAAGCCGTACTTATCGTTATTTTTTTCATACAAAAAATCCTTTGGCAAGTCAAATGCGGTTCGTCTGGCCGATTTATCATAGACCTAATCTTGAAGTTTTAAATGAAATGGCTTCTTTTTTGAAAAATGAAATTGACTGCGCTTCTTTTGCGGCTAGCGGCGATCAAAGTGTTTCAACGTGCCGTTATATTGAAAAAGCTCATTTTTATTATGATGAAAAAGATAGTGATATTCTTGTTTTTGAAATAACTGCAAACGCTTTTTTATGGAAAATGGTAAGAAGTCTTGCTGGAACTTTTATTTTTTTTGAAAAAAATGGAAAATCTCCTGAATATTTTAAGGAAGTCCTTGACTCAAAAGAACGGAGCAAAGCCGGACCAACAGCACCTCCGACAGGTCTCTTCCTATATAAGATAAATTTTGAAGGAACAAGAATACATGTCTAGATTTCTTGATTATTTTTATAATAAATGATATTATCATAGTCTCTGTTTAGCACCCTCTAAACAGTACATAACTTTGAAGCTCAAGCAACCTTTCCGCGCGGCTTGTGGGATCGCCTTGCAGCAAAAATTACTCAGGAGCATTGAAAAATGGCTACAAGAAGAAATCCTCGTTTTAAGGAATGTAGAAGACTTGGTGTTAACGTTTGTGGACACCCAAAGGCTATGGACAGAGCAGGGGCACCGGCTTTTAAGAAGACAAAGAAGACATCTGATTACGGTCTTCACCTTCTTGAGAAACAGAAAGTAAAGGCATATTACAATATCCTTGAAAAACAGCTTCGCCGTTATTTTGAGCAGGCATCACGCTCAAAGGAAATGACTGGTGTTGCTCTTTTGGTTGCGCTTGAAACACGCCTTGACAATCTTGTTTACCGCCTTGGATTTGCAAATTCAATTCGTATGGCCCGCCAGATGGTAAGCCATAAGCACATTGAAGTTAATGGCAAAAAAATTAATATTCCTTCATACGCTGTTAAAGTTGGCGATGTAATTTCTCTTACAGAGAAATCTCGCAAAAACGAGCAGTTCAAGAAATCTTTCCTTTCAGATAGCAAAGCAAAATTTGATTATCTTGAGCGCGATGAAGAGAATTTCTCTGGAAAGCTTGCTCGCCTTCCTTTGCGTGCCGAGATTCCAGTTCAGATCAATGACCAGATGGTAGTTGAGTACTACTCAAAGTAGTCTGACGAATTCAAGAACAACAAAAGCCTCCATAAAAGGAGGCTTTTGTTGTTTTAAAACATTTGATAAAAAATTAATTCTGAATAATTTTATTTATAGTGGGCGGCCTGGAGAGAATTCAGGCCGCTGTTTTAATAAGTTAAGATTTTGCCGGCATTTTTATTCCATGAGATAGTTGTAATCCGGAGCATTTCCAAGCTCATCTTCCTGCAAGAAGTTGTAAGAGTTGTTCATATCGTCTTGTGAGACAGTTTCGCCGCTCAGATTGAAAGTCAACGGCTCATCGTCTTTTATGATAAGATCGCTTGCAAATCCTGCTTTATATAAGTCTTGCTCAAGCCTGTATCTTCCTAAAATTTTAGCGGTTGAAGAATTTGAATGAACCGTGCAAAGTTCTGTAGGCTGTGTTCCCTCGAGGAAAGTCAGCGTGATTGTATTGTTTCCGCAGTCCGGCGTTGGTATTCCGCCGCTTACGGAGCAGACTGTTGCTTCTACCGTTCCGCTTGCCGGTTTTGTCCAGTTTTTATAAGGCAATCCTTCCAGGGCTTTGCTCATATAGTCCGCCATCGCATATCCTGCAAGTGTGGAGCCTGTGAGCGCAAGTCCGAGCGACTGTCCCGGCTTGTCAAATCCGAACCAGAAAATTGAAGTGTAATAAGGCGTAAAGCAGGCTGTCCATGCGTCCGCCCAGTTTTGCGTTGTTCCTGTTTTTCCTGCGGCCGGAATTGTATATCTTTTTCCATTCGCATCTGTGTAACGGAATTTTGTTCCGCTTGCAGTCGGCCCCGCGAGAGTTCCTGTTTTTACCGTGTTTTCAAGAAGTTTTGTCATTACATAAGCGGTTTGCGGTGAAATAATCTGCGCGTCGCTGCCCTTGTTTTTTATCGCGATTCTTGCGTCTTTTTCTGGCTCCAGGAAGATTTTTCCGTTTCTGTCTTCGACTGTCCTTATTGCGATTGGAGTCACTTCTTTTCCGCCGTTTGCGAAAATTGCATAAGCGCGGGCAAGCTCAATCGGACGGACAGAGCAAACTCCAAGTCCGAGAGGGTATCCTGGAACAAATCCTCTGTTTGGAACTTCGTCCTCAGGAATTCCGAGAAGAGCGACAGCACGGTTGATTGCCGCGTCAAATCCAATTCCGTCAAGAACTTTGAGCGACGGAACGTTCATTGAGTGGGCCAGGGCATACCAGAGCTCGACGTCGCCTTTCCATTCTCCGCGGAAATTCTGCGGAATGTAAGGTTTTCCGTCTGCCGTATGGAAAACAACAGGCGTGTCGGAAATGATTGTTGCCGGAGTATATTCCCGCGTGTCAATTGCCGCGCTGTAGTAAAGAGGCTTGAACGAAGAGCCTGGCTGCAGTTTTGCCTGGACTGCGCGTATAAACTGGTTTTCAGAAGTGTATTCGCTTCCGCCGACGAGAGATGTTATATATCCTGTGTCGTTCTCGATTGCAATCATTGTGCCTTCGATTGTCGTTTTTCCGGCATTGTTTTTTACAACCTGGTTTGCCTTGTTCACAACTCCAAGCTTAAGAGTGTCCAGCCCGCAGATAAGCGACATTACATCTACAACCGGATTTATTGTTGTATTGTAGGTGTTGAGAGACAAAGTCTTGTTCCTCGTTTCGGAATCCTTAAGCTGAGGAAGATTGAATGTAAGCGCAATGAGCTCTGTAATCGGCGTGTAAATCTTGAACGCCTGGTTTTTCCGCTCTCCTGATGAACGCTGGTAAGTTCTGTTAGCGTAATTTATATAACGCCGCATTGTGTCCTGCGCTATGAGCTGGTTACGCAAATTCAGCGTTGTGTTAACAGTGAACCCGCTTGAGTAAATATCGTCAGTTCCATAGACCATGTTTGAAAGCTCTCGCCGCACGTACTCGCTGAACCACGGAGCCTTGTCGTCCTTGTTCATTGCAACCTGGGAGCTTGTTCTTGTGTAGTCAAAATTTGCCCAGAAGTCATCGAAAGATTCGTCCGCTTCTTCTTTTGTGATGTAGCCAGAGTCAACCATTGTCGCGAGAACGTATTTCTGCCTGTCCATTGCGCGGTTTGGATATTCAAAAGGATTGTAGTAAGCAGGATTTGAAAGTTGGACAACCAGAATCGCTGATTCTGCCGGCGTGATTTGAGTCGCATCATGGCCAAAATAATATTTGCTCGCCGCGTTTACGCCGTATCTTCCGCCGCCAAAATAAATTCTGTTCAGATAAAGCTCAAGAATTTCATCTTTTGAATATCTTCTTTCCATCTGGATTGCCCACCAAAGCTCTTTGAGCTTGCGTTTGATTGACATGTCGCGCCGGTCGCAGTAAATCGTTCCCGCGATTTGTTGAGTCAAAGTTGAGCCGCCGCCGAGAGATATGTGGAACACTTGTCCGATTACGGCGCGGAAAAGCGCTTTTATGCTGAATCCGTGGTGCTTGTAGAAAATCTTATCTTCCCGTGAAACAAGCGCGTCTATCATATTTTGCGGAAGCTTATTGATGCTTATGATCTCACGCTTTTCTTCGCTGGCAAATTCCGTTATAAGCTCGCCGTTTATGTCAAGAATTTTTGTAGGCAGAGCTGTGCTGAATTCCGTGAAATTTTCATTGTCAATGATATATTTTGTCTGAGAAAGGGCAAGTCCAAGCCCTGCGCCGAAAAGAACTGAAAATATGAACAGAGCGCAGAGAAGAGCCACGGTTGACTTTCTAATTTTATGCATTTCTATAGAATAGCGGTTTTGGCGCATTTGGTAAAGAATTCCGTTTTTAAGATAAAATAAAAAGGCCGGCTAAAAGCCGGCCAGTTGCCCATCAGGCAAGTCGAACACCAATGGGTGGGAGGGGATAATTGCGTGCCCGACTTTTTTATTATCGCCCTAATTCTCCAAAATCTTTAATCAATATTGCGTTTTAATGAAAAAAAATTAACAGGAAATTTATTCTTCTTCCGTAACAGACGCTGAAACATCGAGGCTTATTATGTATGAATGTCCGTTTGCCGCTGTAACATTTTTTACAATTTCGTAATTGCCAAGCTTGAATTTTATGATATGTTCTCCCGGCGTAACTGTGAAGGAATTTTTCTTTGTTTGCAAAGGCTTATCGTCAAGCGTAACATCCGCCGGCTCCGGACTTACAATTTTAAAGAGCGGCTCGTTTCCGCGGAGCGTAACTTCGATTGCAGTTGTTTTTCCCTGCTCGATTCTAAAAGTCCTGAGCTCGTTTCTGTACGATTCTCCGGATATGGAAAGATGATGCTCTCCGGTTTTTAGCATTAGATTCTTGTAGTTGCCGGCCGGATTTTCGTCAATATAAACTGTATATTTTTTTGATTCAGATTGGTCCGGATAAACTGAAAGAGATAAAATTCCTTCGTCGCGCAAAATTGGCTTTGCAGTTATTTCAATCTCCGCGCTTTCGAGCGAGTCAGGAACGCCTTTCATCACCTGCTGGAATCTTAGGAAGATTCCTTTTTCATAGTCCGTAATGGCCGGAACGCGGACCGAATAAGGACTGTCTTTGATTGAAAAATCAGCTGACAAAGGAATGTCAAGAACGAGCGAAAGTTTCGGCGGAACAGTTTTCAAAAATATTTTCTCGCCGTAATAATCAAGCTGATTTTCTGACGGCGCGGGCGAAATATTATCGTAAAATGTGTATGCGACAGAATCCCGCCATACGGCGATTTCTTCTGGAATCTTAAATGTAAGCTCCACTCCGTTTATAAAAGTCATGTCAGCAGGAAGATTTATCAAAACAGCGTCGCTGATTCCAGAGATTATTTTGCGGCTTTCTCCGCTTTGTGAAATTTGAACAGGAATAACTTTTCTGACGCGGAAATTCTCCGCAAACGAACTTGAAATGATTGCGGAAAACAGCAAAACTGCGAATGTTCCTTTGCAGAAAAACGACCTTTTCATAATAAAAATATTATATTTGTAAAATTATATAAAGTCTATCATTTTTTTGCCGAATTCGACTGATGTTTTTTAATTTTGTTATTTTTTCAAAAGTCCCGACGGATCAGTCGGATTTCCGTTTTCTCTAACTTCAAAATGAAGATGCGGCCCTGTTGAAGCGCCTGTTGTCCCTACAAGGCCGATTGTCTGTCCTGTGCTTACTTTTTCGCCTTTTGCCACTAAGATTTTTGAAAGATGCGCGTACAAGCTTGTCTTTTTTCCATTGTGGGAAATCACGATGTAGTTGCCGTAAATTGAGCTGAGTCCAGTTTCGCTCACAACGCCGGTTTTGCAGGCATGGACTTCAGTTCCTGTCGGGGCCGCAAGGTCGATTCCTGCGTGGAAGCTCCATTTTCCTGAAATCGGGCTGGTTCTGTAGCCGAAAGGCGATGTGAGCACTTTTTTATCAAGCGGAAGCTGCATTGAATCGTCGTGGAAAAACGCAATGTCGGTCGGAGAAAAATTTTTATCCTCAAGAAAATAAAATTCCTTTCCGTCGATTATAAAAATTGGAGTCGGATTTTCTTCTTCATCTGAAATTTGATTTGAATATTCATTTTTTAAAAGAAATTCAAAAGATGAAACCGGATTTTTCGCGATAAAAAGTCCCTGATTCACAGAAAGAATCAGATTTTCGCCATTGTCAAGAACCGGCGACGAGATTGAGTTTACCGTCGCGAGCGTTCCCTGCGAGATTTGAAGCCTGGCTGACAGGGAAATAAAATCAGAAAGATATTTTTCGGGATTTTCTGGAATCTTATAAACGTAAAAATCTGCCGCCGGAAAATCTTTCGCAGTTCTTTTTGACGGCGGAATCCGCTTTAGTTTCGCCTGCTTTTCAATGTCCTTCTGATATTGAGAGAAAATTTCGTTCGCCTGCTTTATTTTTTCGTCGTTTCTTGGCGCTGTGTATTTTATGCTCGTGAGCCTTGGAAAATCTGAAGACGAAAGAATTTTTACATTTTGGTTTTCATTCTGATTCTTATCGGAAAACGCTGGCGAGAAAATCAAAAACAAGCAGGCAAATGATAAAATTTCTTTTTTCATCTTGATTTTAAAAATGCAAATGCGCCGGAAGAAAACTAAAAATTCCGGAGCAAAAGTCTCTGCGCCGGAATCGTAATTCTGTTTTTTGAATTTTAATTTTTTGTTTTGAACGACAAAATTCCATAAAGAAAAATCATCAGAAGAAGAACCGGAAGCGCCAGAATTTTCAGCCTGAAAATAACAAGCGCAAAGATTGAGAAAAGTCCGCCTGCAATCACAAGAAATTTCGCGCAGAAAACAAGAGTTTTCTTTGCTCCTGCCGACTTTATTTTTTTCGCAGCAAAAAAAACGGCCAGAAGCGCAATTACCGCGATAAATGTAAAAGAGTAGGCCGCTGGAGAAACTGTGGCAAATTTCCAGAGCGGAAGAACAACAACGGCGCCGCAGGCGACACAAAGAACTAAAAGAAACAGAATTTGCAGAATCGACCTGATAAGCTGGCCGTAGCCTTTGACTATTTTTTTAATCATGAGCAAAGTTTAAAACATTTTATGATAAAAAAAAAGACTGCTTTATTAAAAAAGCAGCCTTTCATAAAAAAGCGTGTTGCGGCTCCGGAAGATTACTCTTCAGAGATTGCGCTCGCCGGGCATTCAGATGCGCAAGTTCCGCAGCTGATGCATTTTGAGCCGTCAATCTGGCGGTGTCCGTCTGCTTCGCTGATTGCTCCGACTGGACAGTCAGGCTCGCAAGTTCCGCAGTTTACACATACGCTAGGATCGATTTTCATTGCCATAATAAGTACCTCTTTTATTGTGGATTATGATTAATTTAACATCAGGTTTTTAAAAAGACAAGTTTTTTTGCCTTTCCGGAGTACGAATTAGACAATGCTAACTTCTTCAATTTTAATCCGCGTTGAATTGCAATTTCCGTTGTGTTAGAATCAGACTATGACAAAATCAGAAATCGCTAAATACATTGACCACACAAACTTAAATGCTTGCGCAACAAAAAAAGACATCACAAAACTTTGTGACGAAGCGAAAAAATACGGATTCGCCTCAGTCTGCGTAAATCCATATTTTGTTCCTCTTGCTTCTTCGCTTTTAAAAGGAAGCGGCGTAAAAGTCTGCACTGTAGTCGGATTTCCGCTGGGCGCAGTTTCTTCCGCCGACATTGCAAAACAGGCTGCGGACGTTGTTTCTTCTGGCGCTCGTGAAGTTGACATGGTTGAAAATCTTTCCATGGTAAAAGACGGACTTTGGGACGACGTTTTTGAAGAAATCTACGCTGTCCGTAACGCAATCGACGATCGCGCGGATTTAGATGGAATCAATGAAAAAATCATTCTAAAAGTGATTCTTGAAACTTGCTATCTTACAGACGATGAAATTGTAAAGGCTTGTGAATGCGCGAAAAAAGCAAAAGCCGACTTTGTGAAAACTTCAACTGGATTTGCAATCTTAAAAGGCAAGGACGGAAAGCTTCTTCCAAACGGAGCGACTGTCCATGCCGTTTCGCTGATGCGGAAAACTGTCGGAAGCGAAATGGGCGTAAAGGCAAGCGGCGGAATCCATTCGTTTGACGAAGCCTGCGCAATGATTGAAGCCGGAGCCACGAGAATCGGAGCAAGCGCCGGCGTTCAGATTGTAAGCTAGGCTTTTTTCCAGAACATCTTGTTGCCCTGAATCTCGTAGGTGATTCTTCCGTTTTCGTAAAGTCCCGAAAGATAAGAGCGCAAGGTGCTTCCAATAAGGCAAAGCTGGCTGATTTTCAGCGGAATTGAATTCCTGTCGGCGACCGCCTTTAAGATTTCCTCCAGCGTTTTCGGCGTTTTGAGCTCGTCTAAAATCATATCTTCTGTTTCAAGAATCGCAATTAAATTCAGCTCGGCGATTCCTTCTATGTCTTTTACCATTTCACCGTGGCCGGGAATAAAAAAATCCGCCTCTATTTTCTCAAGATTTTGCAGCGTTTCTTTTGTCTTTGTTTCGTTCAGAAGATATTGAATCCAGAATTTTTTGATTGCGCTTCTGCCTGAGAAAGAGTCGCCGCCGAAGAAAGCTTTTTTTCCGTCCGTGTCCGTAAAAAGAAATCCTGTCTGGCCAAGATAATGTCCCGGAAGCGGGATTATTTCAAGTGTGAGCGAGTTTGAAGCAAAGTCAGATTTTTGGTTTTCGCCTTCAAAAAGAGGAATCTTGATTTTGTCTCCGCCGTGGAAAATTCTGTCCACGCGGCAAGGGCGGGCGAGAAGAAACTTTGAGCGGATGTCGCGGATCGGAGTTCCGCCCCAGATTAGCTGCGTTTCAAGCTCCGGATATTCCATTAACGCCGCGCTTTCTTTTGAAGCCCAGATTTCGCAGCCTGTTTTTTCTGCAAGAACAACGTTTCCTCCGCAATGGTCGGCGTGCGCGTGCGTGTTCAGCACGGCCTTTAGCCTTGCGCCTGGAAAATTCCCATTTATAAAATCTATGATTCTTTGTCCGCACGTGTCGTCGTTCCCTGAGTCAACAATATAAATGTCTTCTTTTCTATCTTTGCTCTGAACTTTTATAAGTCCGATGTTTGTCGGCATTTTCAAGAACGAAATATGCGCGCTTAGTTTTACGAGCTGGTTTTCTGTGACAGACATCACATCGACCTCCTGATGTCCGTGATAATCATCTGCGGAGTTTCGACTCCGTTGAATGTGTTCCTGTTTATTTTGTAGACTACGTCGACAAGGTCGCCTTTGTCAAAGTCCCTGTGAAGATATTCCGCGCCGCCCCAGAGAAGAGCCGGCCATTTTGTCTGCCCGGCGTCCAGCGTGAGCTTTAGGTGCTGCCGTTCTGTTTTTCCGAGAATCATCGCGTCAAGAATCCTTAGCTTCCGGCTTACAAAAGTAAGCTCCGGATTTTCCTCTCCGTAAGGCTCAAACGCGTCAACAACCGACAGAAGATTCGGCTTAAGATATTCAGAAGGCAGCTCAGCGTCAATTTCAATCAGCTGTGAGTCAGAGCCCTGAAGAACTATTGATGGCGCGAATTTTTCAAGATTTGAAAGAAACTCGTTTAGCTTTTCTTTTTTGAAGCTGAATCCGGCCGCATAAGCGTGTCCGCCGTAGCTTATGAAAAGATCCGCCATCTTCTCAAGAAGCGGAAGAACTTCAAAGCCCCGGCAGCTTCTCATTGAGCCGACGGCATTGTCGTCAACATAAGTTATCGCCATTGCCGGCACGTCGTAAGTTGAGACAAGCTTTCCTGCGATTGTCCCGGAAACTCCGCGGTTGATTCTTTCGTCAACAACAACGCAAAGCTTTCCGCCGAATCTTTCTATGCTTGATTTTGCTGATTCTATCGCATAGTTCCAGCCTTCGTTTCCGAGCTGCTTTCGGGTGTTGTTCATCTCGACGATTTTCTGCGCGATTTCTGTGCGTTTTTCCGGATTTTTCTCAAGAAAAAGCTCAACGCCGATTTCCGGATGCCCGAGCCTTCCTGTGGCGTTAAGGGCAGGATTTATGTTCCATGATAAATCTGTCGCGTTGACGCGCTTTCCAAGCATTCCTTGCATTGCAAGAAGTTCTTTTAAACCGTCGCGCGCGTGGCCTGCGTTTATTGAAGCGATTCCGTTCCTGATAAAGACGCGGTTTTCGTTTTTGAGCGGCATTATATCAGCAAGCGCGGCGAGCGCGACAAGCTGCAGGTCGTTCTCGTTCGCCTTGGCGTTCTGCGGAAACTGCTTTGATTCCTGGATATTTGCGAATGTCACGAAAATGTTGAAAAATCCCATTATTTCCGTGTCGCATTCAGAATTATATCTTGCAAGCTTTGAGGCTGATTTCAGCTGGCTTAAAGTCGCGTTTGAAAGCGACGGAAAAACTTTTGAAATTTCCGCGCGCAAATCAAAAAAGTTGAATTCCGCTCCGTTTCCGAAAACTTGGCCGAGAAGCGACGACGTTGATTTTGCGTCCCAGACAAAAATCTGCTGGCCGCGCAGAAAATCAGGGAGTTTTGTCTCTGAGACAGAAGTTCCGGATTTTACTTTGAGAGAAAGCCTTTTTTTCTCAACAAGATTTTCCGTCTTGATTACGTCAATCTGGCAGAAATCTGAATTTTCCTTGTCTGGAACCGCTGTCAGAAGCGCAATTTCATTCTTGTAAAAATCCGTGCGGGCGAATCTTAGCGCGGTTATGACTTTATAAGCGACTGCGCAGCCTGAAATATCCTTAAAAGGATAGCCTGAATCTTCGCATTTTGGATTTATGATTATTGCAGGCGAAGGCAAAATCTCAGGCGGCGTGTGATGGTCAATCACAATCACGTCCATGCCTTTTGAGGCGGCGTAGGCAATTTCATCAACGTTTGAAATTCCACAGTCGACAGTAATTATGAGCGAGCCGAATTCTTTCTCAAAATCGTCAACTGCGTTCTTGTTGAGCCCGTAAGGATCAGTTCCGCCGGGAAGCCGCCATGTAGCGTCGATTCCAATCGAAACAAGATAATCGTATAGAATTGTCGTGGAAGTGATTCCGTCAACATCGCGGTCGCCGAAAATCATAACTTTCTCGTTTTCTTCCGCCGCCTGCAAAATTCTGTCAACAGCGTCCTCCATGTTTGAGAAAAGAAACGGATTGTGCATAAAGCGCAGATCGTCCTCAAGAAAAAACTGAACGTCTTTTCCGTCTGTGATTCCGCGCCTGGCGAGAATTGAAGCCGTCAGCGCATTGACTTTGTACTTGTCGTAAAGCGCGCCGACATCAGCGCGCGTGATATTTTTTTTATGCCAGTTTTTCATTTACAAAATCCACGAGCCAAAATTTCATCCGTGCAATTTTGGCTCTAACGAGAATTTTCAGGCGAAAACGGAGAATCAAAATAGAAAATTCTCTTCCGCCGTTTTCGCTGCGTCCGTGTGGCAGACTTATCTATAAAATCCCGATGCCAGAAGCCAAGGTCTTTAGCCTTGAGCCGCAGGCTTGTTCTGTCAGAAAATACACGAGCGACTTGATTTCATTGAGCGAGATGGAATCAAGCTTGATTTTCCTTGATTCCTTTGGCTCAAGCGACGAAACCGCCTCAAGATAAGTTATTGATTCTTTTCCAAGAGAAAAAGCGGACAGAACATTCGATTCCGCTGCGTTCTGTGTTTTTGCGCAGTCAGGGCAGACAAAGCCGTTCTCAGCAATGTCGAAAACATATCTTGATGATAAAGCATTTTCAGAAAGATTTCCATAAAATTTTCCATTGTGCAGAGATTCGCCGCACTGCACGCAGAATTTTGTGTCCGGCTTGACTCCAAGAATATCAAGATAACGCCATAAAAAACGCACAAGCCCCGCTCTTGACTCCGCCTCGTCCGAAAGCTCCATTCCGTCCAAAAGTCCGTTCTCAATTTTCCAGGCTTCTTCCGGGCTTCCCGCGCATTTTGTCTTGATTAAAATTTCCGCCGACAAATCAGCGGCCCAGGTTTTAAAAAGATTTTCCCGGAATGAAAGATGATATTTTTTTACGTCGAAATCCGTGATTTTTGTCTGGTTTTTCTGCTCATCCTTATAAAGATAAATAATTCCCGCGTTCATCGGAGAAACGAGCGAGCGCAGCTTTGATTTTGGCCCGCCGTAAAGCGTTGCAAAAGAAATTCCTGAAATTTTTTCATCCGGCGAAAAAATCGTGACGTTCCGGTTGTTCTCTCCAGAAATTTTCACGTTCAAAATAATCGCCGGACACGAAAAATTTCGCATCTTTTAATTCTCTTTTTTCCATTTTCTTGTCAAAAGCGGAATCACCATCCCGCCGAATCCATTTCCAAGAACCGTTGTAAATGTCAAAAGCGCGTTCCTCGCCGAGAAAACCGCAAAATTCGCGCTGTCAGGATTTAAGAAAGACTCGTCCGCAAAAATCGTGTGCCCGAAGCTCGCTCCGTTGTAAAACGAGTTTGCAATCGAGTGGTCAAATCCTGAAAAAATGAAAACCGGAACAAAAATAAAAACTCCGTACTGAAATCCTTTTTTCCAAGTGTCAACCGCAAGAAACATCAGAAGCCCGCAGAAAGTTCCTGAGATAAAAATCTTAAAAAGCGGCAGATTCAGTTTCGGCGCGTAGACTTTGAAAGCTTCCGCCCCGATGTTCGGAAAAGCGTACGCAACGACAATTCCAAGAACAAAAGTCGTCAGAAGATTAAAAGCGCAGATTAAAACAACCAGGCCGATATATTTTGTGTCCTTAAAATGCAGCGCGATGTAGCCGACTTTTCCCGTGTAAAGATTAAATCCGTAAACGCAGATTGTAAAAAGTCCGGCCGAAAACAAAAACGCGCCCAGCCACATCAAGTTCACCGAGCCGATTGAAATTGTGCGCGAAGCCATGTAAACCGCGCCGCCAATTGTAATCAAAATTCCCGAAAGAACCGATTTTTTAATTTCCTCTAAAATATTCATTTTTAATTTCCTTTTTTTGATTTGCGGGCGTTTCCGCCGCAAGCGGCGGCCGCTATGTCCGGGGTTCCGCTTTCGCTCCATTGTCAAAAGCCTTCGGCTTTCTCCAACGGCTGCGCCGCCCCTCCCAGCGCTAACGCATTTATTTTGCCTTAATTCTTAAAACAGTTCCTTCGCCTTCCGCCGTGATTTTTTCTCCGGGGGCAACTGCGAAAATCATTTCAGATTCCGCATTTTCTGTTTTTTCTCCGTCAGAAGATTTTACAGAAAGTTTTTTCGCATCTGCGACAAATAAAAGCTCATAATTTCCGTTGCGCGAGGCAAGGTAGGAATATCCGCCCTTTACATTTTTCTTTTCGATTGAAAAATACTCACATTCAAAATCATTTCCGAACGGAGAAATTTTTGACAAGTCAAAAACATCTCCGTCCATTTTTGCGCTTCCGTTCAAATCCTGTTTTATTTGCTCAGAAGATTTTACAGATTTCAGTCCTTTTTCAATATGAAGCTCGCGTCCGCGCCCCCAGTCGTAGAACCTGTAAGTGATGTTGCAGCTTTGCTGCACTTCAAGAAGCCGGAGCCCGCCGCCAATCGCATGCACAGTTCCCGCCGGAATAAAAATAAAGTCGCCTGTTTTTACTTCCACTTGCCGCAGAAGCGTTTCAAGCGTTCCTTTATCAATCGCCGTTTTGATTTCTTCTATTGAATAGTCTTTATTGAATCCATAGACAAGCTTTGCTCCCGGCTTTGCGTCAAGAACATACCAGCATTCAGTTTTGCCCCTTGAGCCATGGCCCTCAAGCTCAACAGCGGTCTTGTCGTCAGGATGTATCTGCACGGAAAGAGTAGAGTCAGCCTGGATTATCTTTACAAGGAGCGGATAATCCTTAACAGCCGAAAGAAGCTCGCTCTGCGCGCCGTCTTTATGCGTCGAGGCAATCCACTCCTCATATCCCCAGATCTTGTCAAAATGAAGAGGTTTTAAAAGTTTCATATCCGTGTTGAATCTGTTTTTTATTTTTCCCAGAGTTTTTCAGGATAGTAGCCAGAGTCGATTTTCTTGGCAATCTCAGTTTTTACAACTTCCTTGTCTGCCGGGTAAGTCATTCCAAACCAGCTTTCCTCGGATGTAAAGACTTTGATTTTGCCTTTTCCGTCTTTGATGATGTCGCTTGCGGCAACTGGAAGAAGAGCCTCCGCCTTTGGAAGAGAAAGAGAAGTTTTCTTAAATCCTTCCCAGTATTTTTCAAACTCGTCGAACGCTTTTGGAGTAAAGCCGAAAAGATTCATGCTGACTGTCTCTTTTCCTGTTAGCTTGTATATTTTGCCGTTCAAGTCTGACTCAATCTCATTTCCTGAGAAGTTTTCGCCAGTGTAATAGATTTTTGTGTTTTCTGTGATTGACTCAAGATAGCCGTCTTTTACTTCGCAGATTCCACGGCTTACAGAACCGTTGCGGCTCATCGTGTTTCCGAGAATGTAGCCGACCATCGCGTGCTCTGTGCAGTCGTTTCCGATTGAAGAAAGATATTTGCCCAAAGTCTCGAACGCGCTTCTTCCGTAGTAGTCATCGGAATTGATTACTGCGAACGGCTCGTGGATTTTTTCCTTTGCGCACAAAACAGCATGGACAGTGCCCCACGGCTTCTTGCGGTCTGCTTTTTTTGCAGTTTCCTGCTCGTCAGAGGTCAAAAGCGCGTCTGGCGTCTGAAACACATATTCAGCGTCAAAGTTGCGTGCCACGCGGTCAAAAAGCCGCTCTCTGAAATCTTTTTCAATGTCTTTTCTGATGATGAATACAACCTTTCCGAATCCGCTTTTTTTTGCGTCAAAAGCTGAAAAGTCAAGGAGACATTCTCCATTTTTGCCGACAGAATCAATCTGCTTAACGCCACCGTAGCGGCTTCCCATTCCTGCTGCCAGGACTAAAAGTGTTGGTTTCATATAAATTCATTTTAACACTTGAGGCGATTTTGATAAAGAGAAGAATTTCAATTAAGAATGCAAAATTAAGAATTGTAGAATTTAAGCACAGAGTTCACAGAGTAAATTTGGAATATCAGCATTTTTATTGCGTGAGGGATTGTAGTGGCGCGAAGCGTTGCGGAACGAAGTGAAACGTAGTGAAGCAATGCAGGCGAAAGCCGGAACCACGGAAAGCCCGACGGCAAAGCCGGCACGCCCAATTTTATATTCGTAGCTCTAAATCCAGCTTGATATTGTTCATAGAAACAAAATTCACTAAAATTGATTTAGCTTGTTTTACGCAGGCACAAGAAAAACAGAGGTGAAAAATGATTAAGTTGCGCGGCTCTTACACTGCTATGATTACACCAATGAACGACGACGGAACTGTTGACTACGACCAGTTTAGAAAAAATGTCGTTTTTCAGATGAAAAGCGGAATCTCAGGAATCGCTCCGCTTGGAACAACAGGCGAAACACCGACTTTGCTCGAGGAAGAAGAGGAGGTGATGATAAAAATCGCTGTTGAGGAGTCCAAAAAATTCCTTGATGAAACTGGCAAGAAAGTTCCTGTAATCATCGGAACAGGAAGCAACTGTACAAAAGACGCTGTACGCTACACAGAGCGCGCGAAAAAACTTGGAGCTGATGTTGCTCTCGTTGTCACTCCTTACTACAACAAGCCTTCAAAGGAAGGAATCTACCAGCATTTCGCGGCTGTATCAAAAGCCGGAATGCCGATTCTTGTATACAACATCGCGGGAAGAACAGGCGTCAACATCACAACTGACACTTTGGAGCGCATTGCTGATCTTCCGAACGTTATCGGCGTAAAGGAAGCGAGCGGAAATATAAACCAGATGATGGAAGTAATCACAAAAATCAAGTCTAAGAAGCCTGATTTCGCGGTTTTGAGCGGAGACGACGGACTTACTCTTCCTTTGATTGGAGTCGGCGGCGACGGAGTTGTCTCTGTTGTTTCGAACCTTGCGCCAGATTTAGTCTCAAAAATGGTTTCTGACGCTCTTTCTGGAAATCTTGATGAGGCGAGAAAGATTCATTACCGCCTGCTTCCGTTCTTTAAGGCCGCGTTCGTTGACGGAAATCCGTCCTCTATCAAATATGCGCTTAAAGTTAAGAAAATGGACAAGGGCTTTATGCGTCTTCCGCTTGTTGAAATCAACGACAATGCGAAAAAAGTTGTTGAAAACGCGCTGAAAGAGTGCGACTTATAGGAGAAAAAAAATGGAAAAAATAAATGTCGGAGTTTTGGGCGCGACTGGAATGGTCGGCCAGAGATATATCAAACTGCTTGAAAACCATCCGTGGTTCCGCGTTACTTACGTTGCCGCAAGCCCTCGCTCAGCCGGAAAGCTCTACAAGGACGCTGTGGCGAACCGCTGGCTTATTGGAGCGGATATTCCTGCTGATGTCAAAAATCTAACAGTCCAGGACGCTAACGATCCAAAGCTTGCGCTCGGCCACTGCCGCTTTGTCTTTTCCGCGCTTGAAATGGGAAAGGACGAGATAAAGGCTCTGGAAGCCGCGTATGCCGCGGAAGGAATCCCTGTTGTTTCAAATGCGTCTGCGAACCGATGGACAGAAGATGTCCCTATGCTGATTCCTGAAATCAACTATTCACATCTTGACGTGATTGCCGAGCAGAAAAAGCACCACGGCTGGGACAAAGGCTTTATCGCTGTAAAGCCGAATTGTTCTCTTCAGACTTACATGATTCCAATCTACGCTCTTATCCGCGCCGGCTATCCAATCAAAAGAATGATTGTAACAACATTGCAGGCAGTTTCCGGGGCTGGCTATCCTGGAGTCTCCTCTTTTGACATGATTGACAACATTGTGCCTTACATCGGCGGAGAAGAGGAGAAGACTGAAAAAGAGTGCCTAAAGATTCTTGGAAGCGTTAAAGATGGAAAAATCGAGAATGCAAAGGAGCCTGTCGTTTCGGCAACTTGCACCCGCGTTCCTGTAATTGACGGCCACACTGCGACTGTGAACCTTGAGTTTGACTTGCCGGAAGACAAGAAGCCTTCGATTGAAGAAATCCTGAAAGTGTGGGAAAACTTTACTTCGCTCCCGCAGGAGCTGAAATTGCCTTCTGCGCCGGAGCATCCGATTGTCTACCGCGAGGAAGAGAACCGCCCTCAGCCGCGCCGCGACCGCGACACTGAAAAAGGCATGGCCTGCGTTATCGGTCGCCTTAGAAAATGCAGCGTGTTTGACGTGAAGTTTGTCGCGCTCAGCCACAACACAAAGCGCGGAGCTGCTCTAGGCGGAATCTTGAATGCCGAGCTTTTAAAGTCAAAAGGATTTTTTGATTAATCCTTTTTAGATACGTTTTAGGAGAAATATTTATATGAAAAATTTATATGAGCCTGGCCAGGAAGTTGGGACTACAGTTGTCCAGGTTTCCGCTGACACGGTTTTTATTGACTTGGGGCTTAAGTCAGAAGGATTTGTTGACAAGGCTGAATTTACAGACGACAAGGGAAACTGCTCTGTAAAAGAAGGCGACAAGATTAAAGTTTTCTTTGTCGGAAACAAGGGTGACTCTCTTTACTTTACAACAAAGCTTTCAGGGGAAAACGCGGCTGAGCTTTTGGAAAGCGCATTCAAGTCAGGACTTCCTGTCGAGGGCCATGTCGAAAAAGAAATCAAGGGTGGATTCGAGGTTAAAGTCGGACAGTCGCGCGCGTTCTGCCCTTACAGCCAGATGGGTTTCAAAAACCGGCTTGAGCCAGCCGAATACGTCGGCCGCACTTTGACTTTTGTAATCACAGAGTTTAAGAACGACGGAAAAGACATCATTGTTTCCAACAGAAAATATGAAGAGCAGAAAGAAGATGACAAAATCAAGTCTCTATCAAACAAGATCCACGAGGGAGATATTGTAAAGGGAACTGTGAAATCTTTACAGAGCTACGGCGCGTTTGTTGACATCGGCGGGTTCCAGGCGCTTCTTCCTATCTCCGAAATCAGCCACCAGCGCATAGACGACATCTCTAAAGTATTAAGCGCAGGACAGGAAATCGAGGCAAAAGTAATCAGAACTGAATGGAATGAGCAGAGACTTGAGCGATCAAGAATATCTTTAAGCCTCAAAGCACTTGAGAAAGATCCGTGGGACGATGTTTCTTCTTTGACAATCGGCGAGAAGCTCACTGGAAAAATCGCAAGAATCGCGCCGTTCGGACTTTTTGTAAATTTAAAGCCAGGAATTGACGGACTTGTGCACATCTCTACTTTGCAGAACGTGAACGACAAGACGAACCTTAGCAAGAAATTCAAGGTTGGAGATGATTTTGACGTTGTAATCCAGAAAATCGACGCAGCTGACAAGAGAATCAGCCTTGCCCCTGCCACAAGCAACGAGCAGGACGACGAGGCGAGCGAGTACTTGAACAAGCAGAGCCGCGACGACGGTGAAACATATAATCCGTTCGCAGCATTGCTAAAAAAATAGGCCGCGCACAGTCTAGAACAAAAAAAGTCCGCAGACATAATGCCCTGCGGACTTTTTTTATCTTTCTGTTGTCAGTGGGCATTGCCCTATTGCTAGTTGTAAGCTGCTAGCCACTAATTCCTAACTACTGGAAATTCTCCACTCCGCCGAGATCGAGCGTCGCGAAGTAATCGCTGACCGTTTCTCTCCGGCGGATTTTTTTTACAGTGCCGTCCTCGCGAAGCAAAAGCTCGCCGCATCTAAGCTTTCCGTTGTAGTTGAATCCCATAGCTCTTCCGTGCGCACCTGCGTCGTGGATAATCACAAGGTCGCCGATGTCAATCTTAGGAAGCGGACGCTGCACCGCGAACTTGTCGCAGTTCTCGCAGAGCGAGCCTACAACATCATAAATGTGGTCTTTAGGAGCGTTCTCTTTTCCTGAGACTGTAACTTCATGGTAGGCTCCGTACATTCCAGGCCGCATAAGGTCGGCCATGCAGGAGTCAAGCCCGATGTACTCGCGGTAGATATGCTTCTCGTGGATTGCTGTCGCGACAAGCCAGCCGTAAGGCCCTGTAATCGGGCGGCCGCATTCCCAGTAGATTCCGAGCGGGTCAAGACCGGCAGGAACAATAGTCTTGTCATACTCGCTGCGTATTCCTTTTGCGACAACATCATAGTCAACAGCTTTCTGGTCAGGCTTGTACGGAATTCCAAGTCCGCCGCCCAAATCAACAAACTCAATGTTCACGCCGCATTTTTCCTTCACTTCAACAGCAAGGTCAAAGACAAGCTTCGCAGTGTCAACGAAAAAGTCCGGGTTCAATTCATTTGACGCGACCATCGTATGAAGTCCGAAATGTTTTACGCCTTTTGCCTTTGCGACTTTGTACGCTTCAATCATCTGCTCGCGCGTAAGTCCGTATTTTGCCTCTTCTGGCTTTCCGATAATCGAGTTGCATCCATGCTTTGCTTCGCCAGGATTGTATCTAAAGCACAAAGTCTCAGGCAGTTTTCCAAGAGCTTTCTCAAGAAAATCGATGTGCGTAAAATCGTCAAGGTTTATGATGTTTCCGTTCGCGTAAGCGTACTTGAACTCGCCTGCCGGAGTCTCGTTCGAAGTGAAAATCACCTTGTCTTTCTTGATTCCCGCAATCTCGCAGAGCATAAGCTCAGGCAGGCTCGAACAGTCGCCGCCGCAGCCTTCCTCAGCAAGAATCTTCAATATATAAGGATTCGGACAGGCCTTTACCGCAAAATGCTCGCGGAACTTTGGAAAGATTGAGAAAGCCTTTGTGAATTTTCTCATATTCTCGCGGATTCCTTTCTCATCATAAAGATAAAAAGGTGTCGGATAAGACTCTGTAAGCTTTTTGAGCTGGTCATGGTTTAATGGAAAAGTTTTCATATCAAATTTATTTTACAATTTTGTGGCGTTCTTGAAAATAAAGATTTATAATAAAATATCCTTTAGTTGCTGAAAATGCCGGAGCCCGCAAGCGTTTTGCCTTGTGCTCCTCAAATTTTTTTCAGCACTGCGAAAAAAAAATATGCAAAAACAAAAAGTTATCAGTCCGTATTTTTTTAAAATTCTCTCTTATATTTTAATTGCGCTTTTAATGCTGATAAGCAGCATGGTCAGCATGCGCTTTGTCTTTTATAAATCAAATAACCTTTCCATTAATCAGTATGCTGATTCATGCGTTAAAGTTACTGACGGCTATACTGAAGCGCTTTTTTCTTCATTAAAAGCAGAAGTTTATGCGCTGGAATCAATTGAATTTCCTGATAATCTTCCTGAAAAAAGCAATGCAGAAATCCTGAATTTTTTAAATTTTGAATCTAGAAGGCTTTTTAAGGATTTCAAGGCGCTGTATTATGTCGATGCAAATGGATTTATATGGGCGAAAGACGGAAAATCCGCAAGCGTTCAAAACAGAAACTATTTTACTGAACTTGTAAAAAACGGCAAGAAAAGTTATTTCAGCGACTTGCTGCGGTCAAAATTTGACTATGAGCCTGTTTACATCTGCGGAATTCCTCTTGAAGATTCGAGCGGAAATGTTGCAGGAGCGTTGTGCGCCGCCGTTTCTATCACAACAATCAATGATATTCTTGATGACATTGAAATAAATAAAAATGGAAATATTTTAATCCAGAACAAGGACGGAAAAATTGTTGCTCATCCTAAGGGCGACTGGATTGGGAAAGTTTTTAGCGCGGATACAATCCGGTTTGATTTTTCAGATGGTAAAAAAAATCCTTCATCGTCGGAAATTATTGAGAAAACTAGCAAGAACGGCAATCCGCTTTATATTTTTTCTAAGGAAATTCAGAACACAGACTGGACCGTCTGTTATTGTGTGCCGGCTACAGATTTTAAGCAGCTTATGAAAGCCCAGAACAAAGTTCAAATCCTTGTCGTGTTTTTTTCTGTCGCAGTCGCAATTGCTCTGATTTTGCTTGAAATGAAAATAACGGATTTCTTGTACAAAAAACAGCTGATTGACAGCTATTTTGATCCGCTCACGCATTTAATGACGCGCCAGAGATTTGAAAAAGAAGCTTCGCATATTCTTGAAAAATATCCGGAAAGTAAATTTATTCTAATCGAAGCTAATATCCGCGGATTTAAATTTTATAATCAAAATTACGGTGAAGAGCGCGCAAATAATATGCTTATTTTCCTTTCGAAAATCTTAAACCGGCAGACATTTGCGAACAAAGGAATTATTTGCCGCGGCTACGCAGATTATTTTTATTCAATGCACAAAATTTCAACAGTCAATGAAACAATGCGTGTTTTTATTTCTTGCGTTGATGAGGTTGTTCAGGCTTCAAAAAACTATGAAATTCCGTTTGTCACAAAATTCGGAATTACATTCTGCCTTCCAAAATCTTTGAAGGAGCAAAACAAAAAACTTCCGACTGTGCAGGAGCTGATCGGCCAGGCTTCCTTTGCGCGCAAGTCAATCCAAGACAATGCCCTTCATCATTATGCGATTTTTGATTCCCGGCTCTCGGCAAAATCAGAAGAAGATCATTATATTGAATCTCATATGGAAAAGGCTCTTGAAAATAATGAATTCTTTGTGATGTATCAGCCGAAAATTGATTTGGAGACAGAAAAAGTGATTGGAGCCGAGGCTCTCGTCCGCTGGCAGAATAAAAAACTTGGCTTTATGTCGCCAGAGAAATTTATTCCGCTTTTTGAACTTAACGATTTTATCATAAAACTTGACTACAGCGTTTACAGGCAGGTTTTTGCGTTTATAAGAGATTGTCTCGACAAAAATCTTCCTGTTGTTCCGATTTCTGTAAATATGTCTAGAAATCATTCCAAGCCTGAGAAATTTGTCGCCGACTTTACTGCGATGATGCGGCAATATAATATTCCTCCAAAATATGTTGAAGTTGAGCTTTTGGAACGATCTACGCTTTACAAAAACACTTTGCGCGATGTTACAGTCTTGCTTCATAAGGAAGGCTTGCGTGTCGCGATGGATGATTTTGGTTCCGGAGAATCTTCCTTGAATATGCTTTCAAACATTCCCGTCGATGTCTTGAAATTTGACCGTTCTTTTTTGCTTGGAAGTAATCATGAGAATGCGGAAATCGACGAGGACCGTGGAAACTTTATAAAATCTCTCGTCGATATAGGAAAGACTCTTAAGAAACATACTGTTTTTGAAGGCGTGGAAACTGAGGCTCAAAAGAATTTCCTTAAGTCAATCCATTGCGATGCCGTCCAGGGATTTTATTATTCAAGGCCGCTTAAAAAAGATGACTACATAAAATTTCTGCAGGAGCATAAATAAATTATTTTTTTTGATTTTTGTGTCAATGCAATTTTTTTAGAATTCTCCAAAAATCAAATTGTGCGCCACAGTTCCCGCTTCTGGAACTTTCGGAAGATTTTCGCGCTTAAAGAACTTCGCGTCTAAAAGCTCTTCCTCTTGAATGTTGATTTCTCCACTCTCGTAGTCGGCTGTAAATGCAAGCATGAGCTGGTCTGGAAATGGCCACGCCTGGCTCCCGACGTACTTTATATTTTTTACTGTAATTCCGCTTTCTTCTTTTATTTCACGCGCGACAGCATGCTCGGCCGATTCTCCCATCTCAATGAATCCGGCCAATGTTGAATAGACATCGTTGTTGCGGTTTCTGTGCTTTGCAAGAAGAATCTCATCTCCCTTTGAAACAAGCACGATAACGGCCGGCTCAAGCTGTGGAAAATACTGCCGTCCGCATTTTGTGCAAGTCCTTGCTGTGAAATTTGCGTCGTCTTTTAAAATCCCGCCGCATTTCGCGCAGAAACGCTTGTTTGACTTGAAATTTAAGATTCCTTTCGCGCGCGCCGCAAGCATTGAAAATTTCTCGTCACTCATTGAAAAATACTCGCGGATTTTTATATCTTCGTACCCAGCCGGATTCGGAGTATCTTTTTCTAGAAGAATCGCGGCGTAGTCAAGCTGCTTTTCTTCGAGCCAATCGGAAGCTACATTCATCTCAAGGCATTTCCTCATTGTAGCGTTATCTGGAAGTTTTCCATTTTTTAAAATTATCGAATTTTCCCGGAAAATAAAATTATATTTCATCGGGGTTTGCAAAATATCAGATGTAATCGGCATATTTCTATTTTATGGCTGAAAATGATTCCATGCAAATTTTATTTTTTAATTTTATATTCATAATTTTTAATTGTTATAGTAATTTTCTTTTTCTTATGATAAGATATGTAGAATCGAGGTAATCTTTATGAAAGTTGCGATTTTTTTCGGTTCAAAGTCTGACACCGAAACAATGAAAAAGGCGGCTGACGTCCTTAAAGAATTCGGAGTTGACTATAAGGCTTATATCATTTCTGCGCATCGTGCCGGAGCTTTGCTCAAGAAAACTGTCGAGCAGGTTGAAAAAGACGGATGCGAGGTGATTATCGCGGGAGCCGGACTTGCTGCGGCTTTGCCTGGAGTTATTGCCGGCGAAACTGTGCTGCCAGTTGTCGGAGTTCCTCTTGAGTGTGTGAATCCTGGAAAATCAAACGGACTCGGCGGAATGGACGCGCTTCTTTCTATTGTACAGATGCCACCGCAGATTCCAGTCGCAACTGTCGGAATCAATTCTTCCAAGAATGCGGCTTATCTCGCCGTTCAGATTCTTGCAATCAAATATCCAGAGTTAAAAGAAAAACTTCTTGCTTTCCGAAAAAAGCTTGCGGACGACGCGGCTAAAACCGGAATTGATGTTGAACTGTAATAACAATTTTAAATTTAAAAAGGAAAAACGCAACCTTTTCAAAAAGGTTTCTTTTTTCCTTTCAATCCTTTTTTTCTTCCAAAATAAATAGGCAAAGATGACATTAGACGAAATCAAAAATAAAGAATTTTTCGAAGAAGAGGAAGACAAACTCCGCGACGAATGCGGCGTTGTCGGAATTTTCCAGACTTTAAAATCAGCGGAAAACCAGAAAAGTGAAGAAAAATCATCTCAAAATGATGATTCTAAATCAAATCCTTATTCAATTTCTGATTTTAACGCGGCGCAGAAAGCTTATTACGCTTTGTACTGTTTGCAGCACCGCGGGCAAGACAGCGCGGGAATCGCTGTTTCTAACGGAACAGAAGTCAAAGTTCACAAGGAAATGGGAACTGTCGCTGAAGTCTTTAATCCTCAGAATTTGGGCGAGCTTCAGGGAAGAATCGCGCTCGGCCATGTTCGTTATGCGACCGCTGGCTCTTGCACAATTGAAAACGCTCAGCCGCTTGTCCAGTCTTCAAAGCTTGGAACAATCGCTGTCGCGCACAACGGCCAGCTCATAAACTATGAGCAGCTCCGAGAAATGCTTGAGGATGCCGGCTGCACTTTCCAGTCAACAAGCGACACGGAAGTCATTGTAAAGCTGATTGCGCGTTCATACAAAAAAGGGCTTGAGAAGGCTCTGACTGACACAATCCAGATGATAAAGGGAAGCTACGCGCTCATCGTCATGACAGAAAAGTCCCTTATTGGCGCCCGCGATCCAAACGGAATCCGTCCTCTCTGTCTCGGAAAAACAGAGAAGGGCTGGATTCTTGCAAGCGAAAGCTGCGCAATTGACGCTGTCAACGGAACTTTTGTCCGTGATGTAAAACCCGGCGAGATTGTGATTATCAACGATGACGGAGTCCTTTCGTTCGAATTCGGCGAAAAGACTTCAAAGCGCACCTGCGTGTTTGAATATGTGTATTTTGCCCGCCCTGACAGCGTGATTGACGGAATCTCCGTGCAGGAGGCCCGCTACGCTTTGGGCGCGCAGCTTGCAAAGGAAAGCGGAGTTCCTGCTGATGTTGTTATCGGCGTTCCTGACTCAGGACTTGGAGCTGCGGTCGGCTACTCAAAGGCGACCGGCATTCCGTACGCTACTGGAATCATCAAGAACAAATATATCGGAAGAACATTTATCGCGCCGACTCAAAAAGAACGCGAGAACATGGTGTTTGTAAAGCTTAACGCGATTTCCTGCGATGTCAGGGATAAGCGCGTGATTGTTATTGACGACTCGATTGTCCGCGGAACCACATCTAAGCGCCTTGTTCAGATTCTGCGTCGCGCCGGAGCAAAAGAAGTTCATTTTAGAATTTCTTCTCCGCCGGTCAAATTTCCGTGCTACTTTGGAATCAACACTCCGTCCCGCACAGAGCTGATTTCAGCCCAGCACATCACAGAGGAAATCCGCAAGATGATTGGCGCGGACTCGCTCGCCTTCCTTAGCCCTGACGGACTTATGGAAGCTGTAAAATCAGTGAATCCAGACAGCTACGGATTCTGCAAGGGCTGCTTCACCGGAGAATATCCGATGGCCTGCCCTGAAAACAACTAGCAATTATTTTTTAGATTGGAGAAAAATATGGCAATTGACTACAAAGATTCTGGCGTTGATGTTGTTGAAGGCTACAACGCGGTAAATGAATACAAAGTGCACGCAAAACGTACAAGAATTCCTGGTCTTCTTACAGACCTCGGAAGTTTCAACGGAATGTTTGAAATTCCGGCAGGATTAAAGCATCCTGTCGCAGTTTCAGGAACAGACGGAGTCGGAACTAAGCTTGACATCGCTTTCCAGATGAAAAAATACGATACAGTCGGGATCGACTGCGTGGCCATGAGCGTGAACGACATCCTTTGCTCTGGCGTAAAGACTTCTTTCTTCCTTGACTATGTTGCCTGCGGAAAGCTTGATGCCCATATCGCAGGAGAGCTTGTAAAAGGCGTTGCCGACGGCTGCGTTGACGCTGGCTGCGCTCTCTTAGGCGGCGAAACTGCTGAGATGCCGGGATTTTATGATGATGGAAAATATGACTTGGCAGGTTTCGGAGTCGGCTTTGGCGAGAAAGACAAGATGATTACCGGCGACAAGATTGAAGCCGGAGATGTTTTGATCGGACTTTCTTCAACCGGCTGCCATTCAAACGGATATTCGCTCGTGCGCAAGCTGGTTAAGAATTTCAACGACGACTTTAACGGAAAACCAATCGGCGAAACCTTGCTTACACCTACAAGAATCTATGTGCGCCCTGTTATTGACGCGCTTGAGAAATTTGGAGACGCGGTTCATGGCATGGTTCACATCACAGGCGGCGGATTTTATGAGAATGTTCCTAGAATGTATAAGAAAGGCGCAAACCTTGTTAGCGTGATTAAAAAGGACAGCTGGGAAAAGCCTGCGATTTTTGCGGAGCTCGTCCGCCGCGGAGCTGATCCTGACGGAATGTGGGGAACATTCAACATGGGAATAGGACTTGTCCTCGCCGTCAAAAAAGATGAGGCTGACGCGATTCTTGAGCATTTCAATAAGAATGCAAGCAAGTTTACAACCGATGTTCAGAAAAAGCTCGGAATCCCTGACATGAAGGCATATAAAATCGGATATGTAAAGGCTTCCGACCACGATCTCGGCTCTGAGCTGAAAGGTTCGCACGAAGCTACAATTCTTGAGTAGAACTATGAAAAAAATGAATATTGCCGTTCTGGTTTCAGGCGGCGGCACAAATCTTCAGGCTCTTATTGACTATGAGAAGGCTCATGAAGACTGTCCGTATCATATAAAAATTGTGATTGCTGACACAAAGAAGGCTTATGCCCTTGAGCGCGCAGAAAAGGGCGGAATTGAGACAAAAATCGTCTCACCGTATGCTGTTCTTGGCGCTGAAAAGGCAAAGGCTGCCTCAAAGGAAGAGAAACGCCTGGCTGTTTCAAACGCTGCTCTTGCGGCCTCCAAGGCTTCAGGCGCGGATGCCATTGTTCTTGCAGGCTGGCTCACAGTTCTGAGCGGCAAAATAATAGAAGAATATTCCAACCGGATTGTGAATCTGCATCCGGCTCTGCTTCCTAAATTCGGCGGAGTCGGAATGTGGGGGCACAATGTTCATGAGGCTGTTCTTGCCGCTGGTGAAAAAGAGTCCGGCTGCACTGTTCATCTTGTGGACTCAGGATGCGACACAGGGAAAATTCTTGTCCAGCGGAAAGTTCCAGTTTTGCCTGGAGATACTCCGGAATCTTTGTACGCGCGCATCGCTCCTGAGGAGCATAAGGCTCTTGTCGAGGGCGTCTGCAAGCTTGCTGAGATGATTTAAAATATAAGAAACATAAATTAATCTTAAAACAGCGGACAGATAAAATCATTTTTCCTTGACTTTGAGCTTTAAAGCGTTAAAATATAGTTATGAGTGATTATCTTGATGCTGACAATGAAGAATTATTAAAAGACTATTTCTCTGAAGCAGAAACGATGGTTGACAACCTCGAAAGCAATATTCTTGCAATCGAGAATGATCCTGGCAACCATGATGCTATTGATGAGATTTTCCGTGCCGCTCATACCTTGAAAGGAAATTCGGCCGCGGTTGAGTTTACAGAAATTTCGACATTCGCGCACACGATGGAGGATCTTCTTGATGAGGTCCGCTCCGACCGTGTAAAAGTGAATGAAGATATTGTTGATACTCTTTTAAAGGCTCTTGATGTTATCAAGGCAATGCTTGAAGCGCGTACAAACGGCTCTGTTTACAGTGAAAGCGTAGAAGATATCACAAATAAAATCCGCTCGCTGATTCCAGGAAAAGGCGGCGCGCAGACTTCTTCTTCAAAACCTGCCGCTCCGCAGCAAGCTCCTGCAGTTCAACAGGCGGCTGAGCCTGTAGCTGGATCGGCTCCTTCCAATAAGGTCAATCTGTCTGAATATGAGCTTCTTGAGCTTAAGCAAGGCTGTTCCGGCGGCCAGAAGCTTTGGAGCATCAGCGTTGTATTTGATGAAAACAATCCGATGAAATCTGTCGGCGGAATACAGGTTTTCGCCGCGTTGAAGGCGTGCGGAACTGTTTTGAAAACTGTTCCGGATTTTGACGCTCTTTATTCCGATGAATTTTACAAAGATGTAGTTTACTACGTTGCTTCTACAAACACTCAGGAGCAGCTGGAAGACACAGCTTTCCTTGATGATGTGACAATAAGCGTTGATGCAAAATGCATAGACAATGCTGTTGCGTCTGACGGAGAACAAGCTCAGCCTGCTCAATCTCAACAGCCGGCTGCAGTTTCACCGGCACCTGCGGCTAAAGCGGAACCTGCGCCTCAACAGCAGCCAGCCGCCACTAAACCTGCGGAGGCAAAGCCAGCGGAAGCTCCAAAGGCCGCAGCGCCTGCGAAACCTGCTGTAAAAGCGGCTCCTCCAAGCGGACATGCTCAGCAAAGTTCTATTTTGCGTGTTGACTCAAAGCGTATTGATTATCTTTTGAATTTGGTTTCAGAAACTGTAATTACAAAGGCCGCATTCAATCAGAGCCAGCAGCATCTTGCTGATATGCTTGTCCATTTCCAGACTCTTGATTCATCTTATAAAGAAAAAGTCAGGAGAATGTTTGAGCAGCTTCCTCAGTATCTTGAAGAAATCCAAAATGGAGTTCCAGTAAAAGAAATCAAAGCTAATATCATGAATGAATTTGGTGATATAGCTAATTTCTTTGATGCTTTTGAAAATAAATTTAAGGATTTGAATTCAAAATTCCATTCTTCAACACAGAATCTCGGACGTCTTACAGGAGAGCTTCAGGAAGGCGTAATGAAAATCCGAATGGTTCCTATAAGCCAGATTTTCGACAGGTTCCCGCGCGTTGTCCGTGATTTGCAGAAAGATTTGGGCAAGAAAGTCCGCCTTGTTATTGAAGGAGAGGAAACAGAGCTTGATAAGACTGTAATCGATGATCTTATGGATCCGATTATGCACTGTGTCAGAAATTCTGTTGACCATGGAATTGAGCTTCCTGAAAAACGAAAGGAAGAGGGAAAGGATGAAACCGGAACTGTCCTTTTGAAAGCTGCAAACGAAGGCAACATGATCGTAATCGAAGTTGTTGATGACGGTTATGGAATTGATATTGATAAAGTCCGCTCTAAGGCGATTGAAAAAGGTCTTATTCATCCGAACAAGATTTTGACAGAGCAAGAGGCGGCAAATCTTATCTTTATGCCAGGTTTCTCTACATCTGATAAGATTACTAACATTTCCGGACGAGGAGTCGGTCTTGACGTTGTAAAGACGATGATTGACAAGCTTAACGGAACTGTGAATGTAACTACAGAAAAAGGAAAAGGCTCGAAATTTACAATCAGACTTCCTCTTACACTTGCGATTATACAAGGTTTGCTTGTACGCGTCGGCAGAGAAGTTTATTCAATTCCGATTGCGAATGTAATAGAAAGCGTCCGCGTTAAAAAATCTGAAATCAACACGATTGATAATTACGAAGTCCTGAATGTTAGAAATGAAGTTATTTCAGTTCTTAGGCTGAGCCGGCTCTTCAATATAAAAACACAGAGCGAAGGCGAATATTGCTTTGTTGTTATTGTTGGTTCTCAGGATAAGAAGATTGGAGTTATGGTTGACAACTTGATTGGCGAGGAGGATGTTGTAATCAAGCCGCTTCGCGATCAGTTCACTCAGTCGCCGGGAATAGCCGGAGCTTCAATTCTGGGCGATGGTTCTGTTTCACTTATTATTGATGTAACTCAGTTGCTTGAACTTGGCGTGCAGCAGGAAATAGAAGCTCGTCATGAAAGCGGAATTATAAACGAGTAAGGGGAGATTTTATGGCAACACAAGAAAAGCAAACAATCAACTCTGTACTTAAAGAAAGTCTCGGAAGTTTGCAGTCGCTTTCGGCAGCTGATCCAGCAGATGCTGTGGAGCAGGAGCGCAAGGAAAATTTAGCTGTCATTGATTATAAAATGGTCACATTTTCTTTGGCTGGAAAAGATTATGCGATTGATATTATGAAAGTCAAGGAAATCGCAAAGGCGGGAAGATTCACATATGTGCCTAACACTCTGCCTTTTGTGCTTGGCGTTTATAATCTGCGTGGAGAAATAATTCCGATTGTTGATCTCCGCTTGTTCTTCAACATTGATGTTCCAGAACGAAAATATGATGATGTCGAAAATATGCTTATTGTTAATATCGGTGAGCAGATTTTTGGAATTGTTGTTGACGAGATTGATAAAGTTGTAGGAATTCAAAAATCTACTATTAATCCGCCTCATCCTCTTTTTGGTGATATTAATATCAAATATATCCAGGGTGTTGTTGAGGTAAACAATCGTCTTTATATTCTTCTTGATATTGAAAGAATTTTCGGTTCAAAAGCTGATGCTCAAGCGGCGGAAGAAGCGGCTGCGAAGAATTTAGCTGCAAACGCAAGAGTTTCAGGACAAATCCAAAATTCTGCTGCTGCAGCTCCAGCAAAAAAGGAAGAGCCTAAAGCTGCGGCTCCAGCTGATTCTGTTAAAAGCGCAGATTTGTCATTTATCACAGAATCGCTTGCGACGATGAGAAAGTTTTCAGTTTCGTCGTTGAATGAAGATTGGTTGCAGAAAAGATTTAAAGAATGGGAAACTGAGCGTGGCAAAGGCAAGACTCAGTTCCAGACACCTGCTGATGCCGATTTGTTCTTGAAGCCTTTTTATTCGCCTTGCAACGGAGCTTGGTGGACAAAAGAATATGCTGATTCTATTTACAATGCTTTGCCTGATAATACAGCTAAGCAGATTGTTGTTTGGAATCCTGGCTGCGGAAAAGGCTACGAGACTTTTTCCCTTGCGTGTTTGCTAAAAAAACGTTATCCGCAGGCGAAAGTAAGAATTTATGCGCATGAGATTGATTTGCTGAATGTTTCGAACGCGCCGTTGATGGCTGTTCCAGCAGATGTTGCAAATGATTGGTATGCGCCTTACATTACAAAAAAGGCGAACGGCGATTTTACATTTACATCTGAGATTCGTGATAGTATAATGTTTGAATATCATGACTGCACAAACACAAATGCTTTGCCAGCTTGTGATATAATTTTTGCAAGGGATGTTTTGTCATTCTTGCCTGCGGCTACTCAAAAATCTGTAATTGCAGATTTCGCTGAGAAACTGAAAGGAAATGGTATTGTATTTGTTGGCCAGAATGAGTCTTTGGAGAAAGATCCTGCATGGACAATCAAGAAGATTGGACAAATCAGTATATTTGAGAAAAAATAATTAGGAGTAAAACTCATGAGAGTAGAGTACATTAACCCATTTGTTGAAACTTCATATCAAATTTTGAAGGAAGTTCTCGGCGGTGCTACTGTGACGCGCGGAGATTTGTACTTAAAATCGACAGCAATGCCGGTTATGGGAGTTGCGGCTCTCGTTGGTCTTGCAGGAGATGTTGAGGGACGCGTTCTTTTTGACATGACATACGAAACAGCGTTGAATGTCGCTTCAAAAATGAACGGAGAAACCCTTACAAAATTTGATGATCTTGCAAAGGCTACAATCAGCGAACTTGCGAATTTGATTACAGCCCAGGCTGTAACAAAACTTCATGAGCTTGGTTATAAATTTGATCTTACTCCGCCAGCGCTTTTTGCCGGTGAAAAGATGGAAATCGCTGCTCTTGGTGGCGGCAATGCTAACAATGTTGAGGCTCTTATAGTGCCTTTAATCACTGAATGTGGTAAAATTGAGATTAACGTCGCAATCCGCGACCGTATGTAATAAGGAGTGACCAGATGAAAACTAAACAAGATTTTCCTTCAATCAATGAGCGTCCGCCGGAAGGAATTAATCCTGACGGAACAAAAATCCGTGTGCTTGTTGTGGATGATTCTATGTTCGTCGCGAAGCAGCTTGGTCAGATTCTTTCAAGCGAAGGCTATGAAGTCGTTGCAAATGCTGTTGATGGAAAAGACGGCGTAGATAAATACAAGGAGCTTTGCCCGAACGTTGACTTAGTGACGATGGATATCACAATGCCACGCATGGACGGAATTACAGCTCTTGAGCAGATTATGGCTTTTGACAAGAATGCAAAAGTTATAATGGTAAGTGCGCTTGGAAAAGAGGAGCTTGTAAAAAAATCTCTTCTTCTTGGAGCTAAAAACTACATCGTAAAACCGTTGGACAGAAAGAAGGTTCTTGAGAGAATTGCGGCGGTTATGCGCCAGTAGATTTTTAAAATCTTCTTGCTGAAAATTAAAAAAATCATTAAATTCATTTATACAGCGTGTAGCTTTTGAACAGCGTAAGACCAACTGTTCAGGAAGTTGCACGCTTTTTTATTTTAAATTCGTTTTTTGCGTTAAATCTGGCTAAATTGCTGGTTTTGATTTGCGAAAAACTGAGTTTTTTGAGGTGAAAAAATGTCTTCTGTTTCTTTGGATGATTCAAAATCTGATTTGATGGAAAATCCTTTGGCAAGTGTTCCTGTAAAAAAGCTGATGCTTAAAATGGGAATTCCGATGATTCTTTCGATGGCGTTGCAGGCAGTTTACAACATTGTTGACAGCGCGTTTGTTTCAAATATGGCAGAGAACGGAGAGTTTGCCTTGAACGCGCTTACTCTTGCTTTTCCGGTTCAAATTTTGATGGTTGCAGTTGGAATTGGAACCGGAGTGGGAACAAATGTTTTTGTTTCAAAAACTTTGGGACAGGGAAACAGTGAAAAGGCAGGCCAAGTCGCTGGAAACGGAATCTTTTTAAGTTTTGTAATTTATATTCTTTTTGTGATTTTTGCTTTTTCTTGTGTTAATGTTTATGTTGACAGCCAGACTTCAAATCCTGTTATCTCGCAAATGGCGAAAGATTATCTTTTTATTTGCTGCGCCTTTTCATTCGGAATGATTTTCTTCAGTATTTTTGAAAAGCTTTTGCAGTCAACAAGCCGTTCTCTTTATTCGACGATTGCACAGGTGGCCGGGGCTGTTATAAATATCATTTTTGATCCTATTATGATTTATGGGCTTCTCGGCTTTCCGGAAATGGGCGTAAAGGGAGCTGCATGGGCGACTGTGGCCGGACAAGTTGTCTCTCTTTTGATTGGAATGTTTTTTCATTTCAAGAAGGACAAGGAAATTCCTTGCGGGATAAAATACTTAAAGCCGGATATTAAAATTATCGGCGTGATTTATTCTATTGGATTTCCTGCGATTGTTGCCCAAGCGATTATGTCGGTTATGACTTACGGGCTTAACTTGATTCTTGTGAAAATTGGCGAGGCTTATGTTACGGCTTACGGACTTTATTATAAAGTCCAGCAGTTTGTCTTATTTTGCGCTTTTGGACTGCGCGATGCGATTATGCCGATTGTCGCATTCAATTTTGGAAAAGAAGACAGGCAGCGCGTGAGCGACGGAGTGAAATACGGAATTTTGTATACGCTTGTGATTATGGTGATTGGACTTTTGCTTCTTGAAGCTTTTGCTTTTCCGCTTTCAAAAGTTTTCGGGCTGAGCGGAATGACAGAAAATCTTTGCGTTAGCGCAATGCGCATTATTTCTGTGAGCTTTTTGTTTGCCGGAAGCAACATTGCGTTCCAGGGCGTTTTCCAGGCGCTTGGCGACGGGCTCGCTTCCCTTGTGATTTCGCTTTTGCGCCAGTTTGTTCTTGTTTTGCCGGTAGCTTATTTTTTGTCGAAGCTTGTGATTGCCGGCTCTTTTCCAAGCTGGAGCGTTTGGACAACGTTTATTTTTGCTGAAGGCGTTTCTTTGATTGCGGCAATTGTTATGTTTAGAAGGCTTGGATTCCACATGAGAAAAGTTTTTAAGATAAATTATTTTTCGAAGAGATAAATTATTTCGCTGCGCAAAATTTTTCCGCAGTAAGAAAATGCTACGCCGGATGCGCAGGGCGTTAGTTCCGGAGCGGAGCAAAGCGAAGCGGAGGAATGAGCGCGAGTGAACCCGTAGCAGCCGGAATTGTGAGAAAACTTGCGCCGGAAGGCGCAGGCGCTGTGAGTAAATGTTTGCTGCCTAAGAAAATGTCCGTCCAAAAAATCCTAAATCGTTAATTTTAATTCCTATTTTTAACTATTTTTGCTATAATCGCGTTATGTATCAAGTTAGAGTTGAGGCTTCTTTTGCGGCGGCGCATTTTTTGCGGGATTACCATGGAAAATGCGAGAATCTGCACGGACACAATTACAAGGTTTTTGTTCATGTTGAGGGAAAAAATCTTGATGAGGGCGGAATGCTGCTCGATTTTTCTGTTTTGAAGAAAGCTTTGCGCGAAGTTTGCGGCGGGCTTGACCACAAGAATCTTAATGATTTTGAATATTTTGACCAGAATCCGAGCGCGGAAAAGATTGCGACTTACATTTACGAGAAGCTGACTGAGATTGTTCCGGATTTGAAAAAATCTGAAAATCCGTCCGAAATTGATGAGAAAACTCATATTTTTGCTGTTGATGTTTTTGAGACTGACACAAACAGGGCGAGATTTTTGCCCTGAAAGTGAGAATACAGATTCAACACAGATAAAACGGATGCGCACGGATATTTGTTATAAAAAATACGTCAGATTTTCAAGTTACATCCGTGAATATCCTTTGCATCCGTGTGAATTTTTTGAATAACTATTTAGTTTTGGAGAAAAATATGAAAAAACAAATTTCTGTTCTTGATTCAACTTTGCGCGACGGTTCCCAGGGCGAGGGAATCAGCTATTCTGTTCAGGATAAAATCAACATTGTAAAGGCTTTGGACGAGCTTGGAATTACTTATATTGAGGCTGGAAATCCTGGCTCGAATCCGAAAGACATGGAATTTTTTGAGGAAGCGAAGAAACTTGAACTGAAACATTCTAAGCTCGTCGCTTTTGGCTCGACCCGCCGCAAAGGAATAAAATGCGCGGAAGATGCGAATGTGCAGAGCCTGCTTGCGGCGCAGACTGAATATGTGTGCATTTTTGGAAAAACCTGGGATTTTCAGGTTACAGACATTATCCACGCGACGCTTGAAGAAAATCTTGAGATGATACGCGAGACAGTCGCTTTTTTGACCGAGAACAAGAAAAAAGTGATTTTTGACGCGGAGCATTTTTTTACAGGATATAATGCGAATCCTGACTACACGATGAAATGCCTTGAAGCCGCTGTTGGCGGCGGAGCCTTGTGCCTGAGCCTTTGCGAAACAAAAGGCGGAGCGATGCCGCGCCAGTGTTTTGACTACACAAAGGCTGTTGTTGACACGTTTGGGAAAAAAGTTTCTGTCGGAATCCATACGCACAACGATGCAGGCCTTGCAGTTGCAAATTCTCTGATGGCGGTTGAAGCCGGTGCGACTCACGTTCAGGGCGTTCTGCTTGGTTTTGGCGAGCGCACAGGAAATGCGAATTTGAGCACAATTATCGCTGACTTGCAGCTAAAGCTTGGATTTAAGTGCATTCCTGACGAGAACATGAAGATTTTGACGCCAATCTGCAAGCGCGTCGCTGAGATTTCCAATATTGCGCTGGATCCAGGAATGCCTTATGTTGGCGCGAGCGCGTTTGCTCACAAGGCCGGAATGCACATTGACGCGGTTATAAAAAATCCTTTCGCGTACGAGCATATTACGCCGGAAACTGTTGGAAACGAGCGCGTGTTCCTGATGAGCGAAGTCGCCGGAAAGAGCATGATTGTTGAAAAAGTGCAGAAATTTGATCCGAGCCTTACGAAAAATTCGCCGATTGTCGCTGAAATTGTCAAGAAAGTCAAAGATTTGGAGCATGACGGCTACCAGTTTGAAGGCGCGGATGCGAGCTTTGAGATTTTGGTCAGAAAGACGATGGGAAAATACCAGCCGTTCTTTAATCTTCATTATTACAAGACAAGCGGAGAATTCCCGCGTCTTGATGATGACCAGTGCGCGTTTGCCCAGGTTAAAATCGATGTTGACAAGAAAATCGTTATTACGGCGGGCGAGGGCGACGGTCCTGTAAACGCTCTTGACCAGGCGATGAGAAAGGCTCTTGAGCAGTTTTATCCGAGCATTTCACTTGTTCATCTTACGGATTACAAAGTCCGCGTTCTTGACGGAAAAAGCGCTACAGCAAGCCGCGTGCGCGTTCTGATTGAATCCAGCGACGGAGATTCCAACTGGGCGACGATGGGAGTTTCAAGCGATGTGATTGAGGCGTCTTATCTTGCGCTTGTTGATTCTTTCGAGTACAAGCTGATAAAGGACTTGGAAAGAAAGTTCGGAAAAATGATTTAAAATAGGAAAAAATTATGGCAAAGACTGACGAAGAAAAACTGGCCGACATAAAACTTCAGGCCCTAGATTATATTTATGATTCAATTTTCCGCGATTTTATCTACAAAAATCGTGCCGGCATGAATCCGTTTTATGAGCAGATTCATGAAATGGCTGGCGATTCCGGCGATTTTTTTGTTAGCTGGTCGAAAGGATTTGTCGCGCTTGCGGATTTTGATTTTGATGAAGCCGAAAAGCATTATGAAAGCGCGTTTGAAAATATTGAAAACGCCGGCGATTATCTTGTGCATTTCTTGCAGCAATCTTTTGCGCTTTTTATGTATGATGGAAAAACTGACAGCGCGCTGAAATTCTGGAATTACGGAGTTTCCAAAGGGCTTTTTGCAAAGCCGACCGAGAAATTTTTTGATTCTTTCAACGCGAAGGAGCAGTTTTGGGTTCAGTTCAACCCGAAAATGTTTAGAAATCAGAAAAAGGCTGAAGAAAAAGTAATTTCTGATTATCAGAAAAAATCTGACGACAAAATTTTGCTTGCGATTGACAGCTGCGACTTTGAGAAATTTGACGAAGTTAGCGAGTCTGAAAAAATCGATTTTGATTCTTATAAAGTTGCCGGAGTTTCTGTTCTTTATTACGCGGTTCAGAAAAAAGGCATTTTAAAAAGCGGGCCTGAAAAATTTTCTGAGGAGCTTGTCCAGGCGAGAAGCCTGCAGCTTTACAGAAATCTTGATTTGTCTTCGATTCCGGAAAAATTCCGCAGCCAGCAATATCTGAACATTCTGCACGAAATGCGCGCAACTTATGAAAAATCCGGACTTGCAAGGTTGATTTTTATCGCTGAGAACGGATCTGAAGAAAAATCCGCCCAGAAAATTGATGGAATTAAAAAAATCATTGAAAAATGCGTGGAAAAAACAACAGATGTTGACGCGTTTTCTTTAAGGCTCAGCGGAAAAATGGGAACGAACGCGCTTTTTCTCGCCGCGGAGCTTGATGACGAGGAAACTTTGGAGCTTCTCGTCCAGAAAGGAAGCGACGTTGATAAAAAACTTGGATTTGCAGAATTTGGAATGAGCTACAAGGATGGAAGTTCTGTTAAAACTCAAATTCCGAATTCTTTAATTTACCGCCTGATAAATTTCAAGTCATGGAAAAGCCTTGAGCTTTATCTTACAAAATTCAAGGAAAAAGCCGCAAAATCAATGAAAGAAAAGAGTCAGAAATGCGACATTACGCCGCTTGTTTATTTTATCTTGAACACGGTTTACGGCTCGTCAAGCGAAAGCGAATTCAAGGCGAACAAATCGCTAGCTGATAAATTTATTCCGCTTTTTACTGCGGCAGGCGCGTCGCTTGAAGAAAAAACAGCCTTCGGAAGCGCAAAAAAGCTTCTTGGAATATAAGAAGAATATAAGCGTTGCCGGCTGAAACTTTTCGTAGTAAATTTAGTTTAAAGATATAAAATGATTCGCAATGAATCTGCTGTTTAGGAGAATATTTTGGATCTCGATGAAATTGCGGCGGAAGAAGTTCCGGAGGCTGGCACTCTTCCAGAGGCAATAACAAACACAATTGCCAGCAATCCTGAAGATTTTTACAAGATGGCGTTTGAATTCCAGCAGATAATGATGGTTTATGAAAGCGCAATCAAGCAAATTGAAACAAAACTTGATATTTTAAACAAAGAAAACAAAGTAAGCGGACGGAGAAGCACGATTGAAACTGTAAAGTCGCGGATAAAGTCTCCGCAGAGCATTGCAGGCAAGCTTCAGAAAAAAAATCTTCCGATGACTTTTGAAGCCATGGTGAAAAATCTTGATGATATTGCCGGTGTCCGTGTTGTCTGTCCGTACATTTCAGATATTTATACTGTGCGCGACTTGCTTTTAAAGCAGCCTGACATAACTTTAATCCAGGAAAAAGATTATATAAAAAATCCGAAGCCGTCAGGATACAGAAGCCTTCATCTTGTCATTGAAATTCCAGTTTATCTTTCTGAAACAACGCACAAGGTTCATGTTGAAATTCAAATCCGCACAATCGCAATGGATTTCTGGGCGAGTCTTGAGCATGAGCTCCGCTACAAGACAACAACAAAAGTTCCTGAAAGCGTAAGGCGCGAGCTTTACCGTGTGGCAGAGACAATCGCAATGACTGACCGCGAAATGGAAGAGATTGCGATTGAGCTGCAGAACATGGATTAAAAAATCTTTTCGCGGATTAATTTTCCGTCAATTGAATAAAGCTGCGTCAGAATTTTTTTATCGGCGAGAGTTTCAATTATGCCGCATGTTTTTCCGTCCTCGCATTTTGGAAGAGAGATAGAGCCTGGGTTAAAATAATAGATTCCGTTTTCTTCTTCCATTAAAGTTACGTGCGTGTGTCCTGAAACAACTAGAGTTTCCGGCGGCAAAAGGGCATGAAGCTCGTCGTGTGTGTACAAATGCCCGTGGTGAACGAAAATCCTGCGGCTGTTATCTGTAAAAATTGTCGTGTACGCGTTAAGACAGGGGAAAGTGAGCATCATCTGGTCAACTTCTGAGTCGCAGTTTCCGCGCACGCAGACAATTTTGCTTTTGTATTCATTTAAAAGCGCGGCTGTTTTCTTTGTGTCCCAGCCTTCTGGGAGAGGATTCCGCGGACCGTGGTTTAAGTAGTCACCGCAGAGAATTATCAAGTCGGCATCTTTTTCAAAAGTTCTAAGCGCAGTTTCAAGGCAAAGCGCGCTTCCATGAATGTCGGAAATCACAAGATATTTCATTTTTATTATCCTTATTTAGATTAAAATAAATAAAAAAACGTGAAATCAAAAAATCTCGATTTCACGTTCTTAAAAATCAATTACATTTTGTCCAGGAAAGGAACCAAAACCAAATCCATCGCTTCTTTTAAGACGCGGAGTGTCGCCTTTGCGAGCGTAAGCCGCGCTGACTTTAATTCAGGCGTTTCCGCGCTCATAATCGGGCAGTTCTGGTAGAATTTCGAGAAGAGCTTTGAAACTTCGTAGATGTAGCTTGTCATTACTGAAGGATCTCTGTTCGCAGCCGACTTTGCGACTGTTTCTGGATATTCTCCGAGAACTTTGATTAAATCCCATTCTTCCTGCGATTTTAGAAGCTTCGCCGCTTCTTTTGGCTCGGCCGGCTTTGCGCCTTCTTCTTCTGACTTGCGCAAAATTGAAGAAATGCGCGCGCCCATATATTGAAGATACGGGCCTGTGTTTCCGTTGAAGCTCAGGCTTTCCGCCGGGTTAAAAATCATATCCTTTACAGGTGAAACTTGAAGAAGATAATAATGAAGCGCAGCGAGCGCGATTTTTTCCGCGACATCGTCCGCGTTTCCTACATCATCTTCGCGTCCACGTTCCTGGATTGCTTTTAGAGCGTCCGCGTGAAGAGAGTCGATTAAATCGTCCGCGTCAACAACAGTTCCCTCGCGGCTTTTCATTCTTCCGTTCGGAAGATTTACAAGTCCGTAGCTAAGGTGATAAAGCTTGTTCGCCCAGTCAAATCCGAGCTTTTTCAAGATATAGAAAAGCACCTTGAAATGGAAAATCTGCTCTGAGGCCACGACATAAATAAGCTCGTTGAACGGCCAGTCGTCATGGCGGGAAATCGCAGTTCCAATGTCCTGCGTGATGTAAACAGAAGTTCCGTCCTTGCGCAGAAGAACTTTCTCGTGGTCCTCTCCGTCCTTTCCTTTGCCGACCGCTTCTGTAACATCGGCGCGCACTGAGCCGTCAGGCGCCTTGAAGAAAACGCCTTTTTCAAGGCCTTTCTGGATTTCATCCTTTCCTTTTAGATATGTCTCGCTTTCGTAGTAGTATTTGTCGAATGAAACTCCGGTCCGCTCATAAGTTTCTTTTAGGCCTCTTATAGTCCAGTCATTCATCGTCTTCCAGAGCTTTCTTGTCTCCTCGTCGCCTTGCTCCCATTTTACAAGCATTTCCTCCGCCTGCTGCAACGCCTCCGGATGTTCCTTTGCATATTTGTCAAATTCGACATAGCACTGGCCGACAAAATGGTCGCCTTTCATATGCAAGGTTTCAGGAGTATCTCCATTTTTCTCATGGAAAAGTTTGTACGCGAGCATTGATTTGCAGATATGGACTCCGCGGTTATTAATCAAGTCAACTTTGAAGACTTCTGCGCCCGCCTTTTTCAAGATTCTTGAGACAGACTCTCCAAGCGCGTCATTTCTCATGTGGCCGAGATGAAGCGGTTTGTTTGTGTTCGGAGATGAGAATTCAATCATGATTTTGTGTCCGGCAAGCGGAGCGTTTCCTGAATTGTCGAGAGTTCCGTATTTTTCGCCCTGGCTTTCAATTTTCTCAAGAATGTCGGCCGCAGCTCCGGCCTTGTCCATCTTTAAGTTAACATAAGGACCGACGGCAATCACTTCGCCAATAGAAGATTTTTTGCCGGCTTTTTCCGCAGCTTCTTTTGCTATTGCCTGCGGCGCGAGACGAAGCGTTTTTGCGAACATGAACATCGGAGAGCCAATGTCGCCCATTTCTGGATTCGGCGAATCTTGGACAACAATTTTCTCCGCCGGAATTTTTTCAGTTTCAATTCCTTTTTCCTGGATTATTTCGTTAACTGCGTCCGCAAGAAGATTTTTAAATTCTGATTTTATGTCAGCCATCTTGATTTACCTCAAAAATTATGTATTCACTAAAAGAAAAATATCCATTATTATATTTAGAATCGTTAAAGTTTACTAGTGCGAGAGATTTTGATTTCATTTTAGGAGCATTTTTGTGGACACAAAGGTAATTGACCAGTACATCGACGACTTGATGTCAAAGTCAACAGCGGAAGTTCCTGTCTGGAACATCGAGAAGGCGAGAGCGGGAGTAAAATCTGGCTGGGATTACATTGACGGAATGATGATTATGGCTCTTCTTGAGCTTTACGCGACAAGCAAAAAAGAAAAATTCCTTAAATTTGCAGATTACTACGAAGATTACAGAGTCCATGACGACGGTTCAATCGACGGATATTCAAAAGAAACTTGGAATATGGATGAAATCAACGGAGGCAAGAACTTTTTTCCGCTTTACAAGTACACAAATAAAATCAAATACAGAAACGCGCTCGACAAGCTTTACGAGCAGATAAAAGAGCAGCCGCGCACAAAGGAAGGCAATTTCTGGCACAAGGCGATTTATCCGAACCAGGTTTGGCTTGACGGACTTTACATGGGCCTGCCGTTTTATATGCAGTACGACGCGACTTTTAACGATGGCAAAAATAAAGACGATATTTATCACCAGTTCTTTAATGTTGAAAAACTGATGAAAGATGAAAAAACTGGCCTTTATTACCACGCTTACGACAGCTCAAAAACGGCTTTCTGGGCTGACAAGGAAACTGGCCTTAGCAAAGGCTTCTGGCTGCGTTCTCTCGGCTGGTTCAGCATGGCGATGCTTGATTCTTTGAACTGCGCTCCTGACAAGGGAAGCGAGAACTGGAATCATCTTAAAAATATGTTTGTCAATCTTTCAAATACAATGCTTAAATATCAGGACAAGAGCGGAATGTGGTACCAGGTTCCTGACAAGCCTGGCGAAAAAGATAAAAATGGAAAGAAAAACTATCTTGAAACTTCCGGAACTGCGATTCTTGCTTATTCTTTGATGAAAGGCTTCAGAACTCAGATTCTTGACGGGCCGGAATTCCAGGGCGCGGGCGTAAAAGCGTTCAAGGGAATCTGCAAAAAATATCTGAACACTGACGGCGGAAAGCTGAGCCTTGGCGGAATCTGCCTTGTCGCAGGGCTTGGACCTGAGAAAAACCGCCGACGCGACGGAAGCTTTGAGTATTATCTTGACGAGCCGATTGTCCAGGACGATGCGAAAGGCGTCGGACCGTTTATTCTTGCGTACAATGAGTTCAATCTTATTGCAAGCTGAGAATCTTTAAAATCTAATTTCAAATAATGAAGGCCGCCTGAACTGTCATCAGGCGGCTTTTTTCTTCTTTTGTGATTTCGGGCGGAAGAAAGGCTGCCTGCCGTCTGAAAGAGCCGAAAATGTTTTTTCCGCTGCTGAACTTTGCGCAGCAAGTGCAGTCTTTTGCGGCGGTGATATTTTCTTCCCTGATTCCGGCTTTGTTCAGGACAAATAGATTCGCCTGTGTGAGCGAAAGCGAGTAAGGAAATTTCTTTTTAGATTCAAAATCTTCTCTTGAATTAGAATCAGAATCTCTTTTTGAAACACATTTTCCGCCGAAATCCTTTGAAAAATATTCCGCGCGCTCTTCGTCAACGCAGTAGCAGCATTTTCCGATGTGCGGCCCGATTGCGGCGGAAATATCTTCCGGCCTTGAGCCGAAAATCTCCGTCATTTTCTGAACGCCGATGCCTGCGATTCCAGTTCCTTTCCAGCCTGAGTGAAAAATTCCAATTGCGCCGGTTTTTGTGTCATAAAGAAAAATTGGAACGCAGTCCGCGACAGTCACGCTGGGAATTAAACCGCGGTTTCTTGTTACAATTCCGTCTGCTTTTACGCCTTTTGTGTCTTCAGCATTTTCTGCCTCGACAACGGTTTTTGAGTGGATAAGCTCTATTGGAACAAATTCTTTATGATGGCTGGAGCATTTTTCATCTTTTTGTTCTGTTTTGGGTTCCGTCATTTTTCCGGCTTCAAGTTCAATCTCAGATAAAATTTCATTAAAAACTTTATCGCGGTTCGCATTTTCTTCATTCCAGCGGAAACGCATTGTTCCGGCGGAAAGCAGCGTCATTCCCCAGCGCGGAAGAAATTTTCCGGCGGAAGCTCTGGAATTTTCCAGTTTTTTACCATCAAAATAAAATGGCAGAAGAAAATATTTGCGGCTAAAGTTTTTGTCATCTTCTGAGGCGCGGAAATGATTTTTATCATTTTCCAGAAAATCAGCGATTGAAATTTCGTTTATCATTTAAATTCTCGTTTTTCTGTTGTCCAGAACTTCAAGCTCCTTTATTAAATTCAGAGCCGCAGAAAGCGCTGTGTGTGATTTTTTTAAATCCTGCTGGAAAGTTTTGTTGTCTTTTCCCTGCAAAATATTTAAGTTTGAAAGCGTGTCGAATCTTGAATCTTTTGAAAATCCTAAAATTCCTGCGAGAATCTGGCAAATGCTGCGCGTTGCGTCTCCAAATCTGTGCAAAAGTGACTCAAAGTCAGACTCGACGCTGCGAATAAGCTGTTCTGCTTTTGTCTGGCCTTTCAGCGTCCTTAGATGTTCCTCTCCGAGTTTTTTTAACATCATTCCTGTTTCACCGGACTGGGAGCATTTCATCTGCAAGTTTTGAAAAGCGACCGAAAGCTGGATTAATGTGTTGAAAGCGTCTGTAAAAGCCGATTGGTTATCCTTGTTTATAAAGTCGCCTTCAACCATTACGGCTTTTAGCGAAAGCTCGTAATCCGGGAATTTTTTGACCATGAACCAGTAAAGAAAGCCTGCGGTAAGTTCATATCTAAAAAACTGGCCTCCCCATAAATCTGCCCACGGCCGGTCCGGAAGAAGCGGAAATTCTTCGATTCCAAAATTCGCCTTTAAATTTATTTTAAGGGATTCAATCTGGCAGTCTTTTGCCCACGAGTCCCATTTTCTATCAAAAATCTTCTTGCATGTGTTTTTATAGCGGACAAACCAGTCTTCTCCGCCTGAAAAAGGCTGCGGCTTCCAGTAAATATCGTCAGAAATAATGCAGCCGATTGATTTTAATGGAACGGAAGTCATGAACATATGAACAAGCGCCAGAGCCGCGTGGGCTTTGTCTAGAAACTGGCTTGTTTCAGATTCGTCAGATGAATCTTTTAAGGTTTTGTTGCGTTTTGAAAAAAGATAAATTGATTCAAGAAGCTCATCTGTAATGACAAAACTGTTGCACAACGAGCGTGATAAAACTGCGATTTCGCCGGAAAGCCCGGAATATGGGCAAGTGTAAATATCATCTGAATTTTCAGAAAAAGCCGAAAGATAGCGCGTAAATGGAAGTTTTATAAAAAGTCTCAGCCATTCTGTTGCTTTCGCGGCTTCATACATTTTTGCTTTGTCTATTTGCGAAATGCTGTCAAAAATTGTGTCGAGCTTGTGCAAAAGCTCAACCCTAAGCTCAAGGCGGGCAGAGCTTGTTACAGGATTCGAATAAGGATTTGTGTCTGTTTTTATCTGCGTGTCAATTTCTGGCATTATGACAGAGCCTAAAATCACGTAAAAAGCGCCTTCATCTCCGTCAATTTCGGAAACATACGGCTTAAAAAACTTCGCGGCTGAATTTAGTTCATTCAGCTTGTTATAAAAAGTAGCGAGAAAAAGGCCGCGCTTTGCGTCGATAAGCCCGGGATAATCTGCGCTTATTCTTTTTGTGAGCTTTGAAATTTTATATTTATTAAAAACTGATTCTTGCTCTGTGTCCGAAATAATTGATTTTATCCAAATGTAAAAACGCAAAAAAATAGATTCTTGTTTTATTTGTTCTGGAAACGGAACGTATTTAAAATCAGCTTCCGCGTCAATCGGCGACATTTCTGTGTCTTCGTGCTTTTGTGAAGAATTTTCGAGCTGTTCAAGAATTGCTTTTCTTTCGCTTTCAGAAAGTCCTGTTGCAAGGCGTTCAAAAGAATCAAGATTTTCGTACATAAATCTAATTATATTTTATTTTATCAAAAATAGAAAAGGGAAAAAGCTGCCTTTTAAAAAAGGTTTCTTTTTCCCTTTGAGCTTTCAGTCAAAATCAAGATTTTGACAAAATTTATTAAAAGATGAAATTTTAGTTCAAAGCTTCAACAACAAGCTCGCCCATCTTCTTTGTGCCGACGAGCTTTCCTGCAGCCTTTACCTCTGCAATCTTAGAGCCTGCGATGTCGCCTGTTCTCCAGCCGTCGTCAAGAACCTTGTTAACAGCATCCTCGATTGCCTTTGCCTCTGTCTCAAGCTTGAAGCTGTAGCGCAAAAGCATTGCCGCGGAAAGAATTGTGGCAAGCGGGTTCGCAAGGTCTTTTCCTGCGATGTCCGGAGCTGTTCCGTGAATTGGCTCGTAAAGTCCAGGTCCTGTTCCGTCTCCGAGCGAAGCAGAAGCCAGCATTCCGATTGAGCCTGTAATCTGCGAGGCTTCGTCTGTAAGAATATCGCCGAACATATTGCTTGTGGCGATAACGTCAAACTGCCTTGGATTTCTTACAAGCTGCATAGAAGCGTTGTCAATGTAGAGGAAGTCAAGATTTACATCTTTATATTCCTTGTGAACTTCCTCTGCGACTTTGCGCCAGAGGCGGCTTGAGTTCAAGATGTTAGCCTTGTCAACTACAGTAAGGTGCTTTTTGCGTTTTTCTGCGAACTGGAAGCCCAGGCGCACAATTCTTTCAATTTCTTCCCAGGAATATTTCTCTGTGTCCCAGGCAGTTCTTCCGTCAGCGGAAGTTCCGCGTTCTCCAAAGTAGATTCCGCCTGTAAGCTCGCGAACAACAAGAATATTAAGCTGTCCGTCGCCTACAACCTCGTCTTTAAGAGGGCAGGCGTCTTTAAGCTGCGGCCACATTACAGCAGGGCGCAGGTTCGCAAATACTTTCATTCCGCCGCGGAGTCCGAGCAGAGCTTTCTCAGGGCGGATTTCCGGAGCAACGTTGTCCCATTTAGGTCCGCCTACAGCGCCGAGAAGTGTCGCATCGCTTTTAAGGCAGATGTCTAGCTGATCCTGCGGAAGAGGCTTTCCGAACTTGTCGATTGCAGCTCCTCCGGCGATTACTGTCTTGTAGTTCCATTTGTGGCCATAGTTTTTTGCAACGGCGTCGAGAACTTTTACAGCCTCGGCTACAACATCAGGACCGATTCCGTCTCCTGGAATCAAAGCAATGTTTTTTTCCATATATTTCTCCCATAAAATTATTTGCTTTTTTGTTTCTTTAGATGATAACATTTTTGTTTGGATTGCACAATTAAACTTTAATGAAAGCTTTTTTTCTGATAGACTTTTGCTCAGTTATGCGTTAGCGCTGGTAGCACCGCCGCAGGCGTTCCGGAGCGGAATGAAATGGAGCGAAGGAATGAGCGGATAGCGAAGTGCGGACATAGCGGCCCGAAGCGTAGCGTAGGGAAACGCCCAGAAGAAAATTTGGAGACAGAAATGGAAGACTACAAAAAAGAATTTATTGATTTTATGGTTGAATGCAAGGTTTTGAAATTTGGAAGCTTTACGCTTAAAAGCGGCCGCCAGTCGCCTTTTTTTATGAACGCAGGCGCTTATGTTACTGGAAGTGAGCTTAAACGGCTTGGAGAATTTTACGCACGCGCTGTCCACGACAATTTTGGAGACGATTTTGATGTTTTTTTCGGGCCGGCCTACAAAGGAATTCCGCTTGCAGTTGTGACGGCTGTCGCATATTTTGAGCTTTACGGAAAAGAGAAAAAATACTGCTCGGACAGAAAAGAGGCGAAAGACCACGGAGCCGACAAGGGAAATCTGCTCGGATATAAAATCTCCGACGGCGACCGGGTTGTGATTATTGAGGATGTGACAACTTCTGGCAAATCAATAGAAGAAACTTATCCAAAAATCAAGGCGCAGGAAAACGTGCCCGGCTCAATTAAGATTGTCGGCGAGATTGTGAGTCTTGACCGCATGGAAAAAGCTCCGGACTCAGACAAGGCTGCCTTGCAAGTTATCACGGAGAAATACGGATTTCCTGCCCGTGCGATTGTCACGATGAAAGACGTTGTGGATTCTCTTTACACAAACGGCGACAAAAAAGTTATCACGGACGAAATCAAGGCGGAAATTGATAAATATTACGCGACTTACGGAGCAAAATGCTAACCGCCGAAAGCGGCGTTCTCAATAATATTCCGGGCGGCCCGGCGCTTCGCGCCGTCGGGCTATCCGCCGTTCCGCGCTAGCCGCGCTTCATTGCTTCCGTTCCGCTTTGCTCCACTTCAGCAACGGCTTTCGCCGCGGCTACTATCCCTGCCGCTTTTCTAAAAATCATTTCTTAGTTCTTTTCTAAAACCGCTCAATTCAATAAAATAAAATTGCTGCGCTTTTTATTGTTGATTTTTTAACACTTTCTAGTCAGCAGAAATGAGGAATAAAAATGTCTAGTTTGTATTTTCCAAAAGATTACAAGGCTTTGCTCGGCGAAAAAGAGACTGAGCACGCGATCGTCTTAATAAAAGATTTTTTCCAGCTTCAGCTTTCGACCGCTTTGAATTTAACCCGCGTTACCGCTCCGCTTTTTGTTGAAAGCGGAAAGGGCTTGAACGACGACTTGAACGGCGTTGAGCGCGCTGTAAAATTTCCAGTCAAGGACATGGGCGACGCTCAGATGGAAATTGTGCAGTCACTTGCAAAGTGGAAGCGTGTAAAAGTCACAGAGATGGATCTTGAGCCAGGCTTTGGAATTTACACGGACATGAACGCAATCCGCGCTGACGAGGACTTGGACAACATCCATTCAATTTACGTTGACCAGTGGGACTGGTGCGCGGCAATCAGCGAGGCTGACCGCACAGTGATGTATTTAAAGGAAGCCGTCAGAAAAATCTATGAATGCCTGAAGCACACTGAGTTTTTCATTTACGACCGCTACGATATGATTGAGCCGGTTTTGCCGGATACAATTCATTTTGTTTTCAGTGATGACTTGCAGCGAGAGTATCCGAATTTGACCCCGAAAGAGCGCGAGAACAAAATCTGTCAGGAGTACGGAGCTGTTTTCCTTATCGGCATCGGCGGAAAGCTTCCTGACGGAACTATCCACGACGGACGCGCGCCTGACTATGACGACTGGATTACAGAAACAGGCGACGGCCACCGCGGACTTAACGGCGACCTTCTTGTATGGGACTCAGTTCTTCAGCAGTCGCTTGAGCTTTCTTCAATGGGAATCCGTGTAACGCCGGAGAGCCTGAAGGCACAGCTGGAAGAGCGCGGATGCCCTGAGCGCGCAAAGCTTGAATTCCACCAGCGCCTTCTTGCAGGCAAGCTCGCCAACACTATGGGCGGCGGAATCGGACAGAGCCGCTTGTGCATGTTCTTCCTTCGCAAGGCGCACATAGGCGAAACGCAGGTTTCAATCTGGCCTGATAAAATGCGTCAGGACTGCGAGAAAAACGGAATCCATCTTTTGTAATCAAAAATAAAACTCGCCGTGCATAGGCACGGTGAAAGTCTAATCTATAGCCAGGATTGAAGAAACGCAATTCAATTCTGGTTTTTGTATTTATGCCAAGCCAGAGCTTTAAAATATCATCTGAAAATCTTGAGACTTCTCTTCTTGAAGCCTACAAAAAAGGCGCGACAGAGTTTACTTTGCAGGATCCTTCTATTTTGGGCCGAAAAGGAAAGCTGCTGAAATTCCTTCAGTTCGTTGAAAGAAACTGCCCGTCCTTGTTTTTAACGCTCCCCCTTTCCGCAGAAATGCTCGACATGGACGTGTGCCGGGAATGCTCGAACTTAAATTGTTCAATCGATATTCCTTTTACAGGAGTAGAAAAAGGCGGAACTTATCTTTTTGATAAAAAGTTCTATTCACGCCGGGCAGCGACCTTAAATAATCTCGGCCTTGTCTTCGGCTTCCAGATTGATTTTGCCTGTGTTCCTGGCGACAGCGTAAAGCTTTTCCGCGACCGTCTTAATCTTTCAGTTGAGCTTTATCCGAACCATATTGATTTTCCGCAGCTGGACAGCGAATCCCTTTATTCTCCTCCAAAGCCGAGCGCGACTTTTTCAACCCAGGATATAAAGATGACAAAGGACACTGCGTTCGCCTGCCAGGTTTTCTACAGCTGGGGCAGGGCAGTAACTTGGTTCCTTGCAGTATTAAAGCCTTTGAGGATGAGCGCCGACAAATTCTTCCGGGACTTTGCCGAGTGGCAGAAACTAAACAGCTGCGGACTTGACTCCGGCTGGAATATTGACAAGGCCAGCCACAAAGAAATCGAGAAAATGCAGCTTTCATTCCTGAAATTCAAATACGAAGAAAAACAGAAGTCTGAGCTCTTTGAAGTTGTTTCAAACGTTGTCCGGCTGAACGGCGCGCTTTCACGCTGCTACGGCGAGGGCGAGGAGAGCACTGTTGACCTTAGCTACAATCCCGACGAGCTTCTAGGCGGCGGAGCAATGGAAATCCAGTCATTTTTCGACAATTCATTTATGGAAAAAAGCCGTGTAAAAATCTACATGGGCCAGGACGGCGCGGAATACAGATATATTTAAAAATCAAAATGATTTCACGGCGGACAAAACTTGCTTTAAAATCTATTTTCTATCTTTCTGATTTTCATTAAAATATTTTTGTTATGATAGAAAGAAACACAGGTTTTTCAAATTTGACAGCGGGATATCTTTTTCCAGAAGTTGCCCGCAGAAGACGTGAATATGCTGCTGCCCACCCGGACGCAAAAATAATTTCCCTTGGAATCGGAAACACAACCGAGCCTCTTTCAGCTCATATTGCAAAGGCTATGTCTGACTACGCGCTCGGACTTGCGACCGTGGAAGGATATTCCGGCTACGGCGACGAGCAGGGAAATTCAACTTTGCGCGCGCGGATTGCGGAAGTCTTCTATAAAAATATGGCGGATGCAAGCGAGGTCTTTATTTCCGACGGAGCAAAATGCGACATCGCGAGAATCCAGACTTTGTTCGGCGACAAGGTGAAAGTCGCTGTCCAGGATCCGGCTTATCCTGTTTATGTTGACGGAAGCGTGGTTGTCCATGCCGCCGGAAAAAACAACGGAAGCGGCTACGAGGGAATCACCTATCTTCCTTGCACCGAGGAGAACGACTTTTTCCCGGATGTTTCAAAGATTGAGAAAAACACTTTGATTTATTTCTGCTCTCCGAACAATCCGACCGGCGCGACTGCGACAAAGGAGCAGCTTAAAAAGCTTGTTGACTTTGCGAACGCTAACGGCTGCATAATTATCTACGACGCGGCTTATTTTGCTTTTATCCGCGACTCAAGCCTTCCAAAGACAATCTATGAGATTCCAGACGCAAGAACTTGCGCGATTGAAGTGAACTCGTTCTCAAAGCCTGCCGGATTTACAGGCGTGCGCCTCGGCTGGTCAGTTGTTCCGAATGACTTGAAATTCGCAGACGGCTCAAGCGTGAACCGCGACTGGAACCGCGTTATGACGACTTTGTTCAACGGAGCCTCGAACATCGCGCAGGCCGGCGGAATCGCGGCTCTGGACGAGCAGGGCCTAAAAGACATGAAGGAAACTGTTGACTATTACCTTGAGAACGGAAGGCTGATTAAGAAGACTCTTGACGGAGAAAACTTTAAGAAAGCCGGCGTAAAAGCCTTCTTTACAGGCAACGGCCCTTACGTGTGGGCAAAGTTTCCTCAGAAAAAAAGCTGGGACGTTTTCGACACAATTCTTGACAAGTGCCATGTCGTTACAACTCCAGGCTCAGGATTTGGACCGAGCGGCGAGAGCTTTATAAGGTTCAGCTCGTTCGGGCACAGAAAAGACATTGAGGAAGCGTGCAAGCGGCTTTCTGCTCTTGAGCTGTAAATGCGTTAGCGATTGTAGCAGCGCGAAGCGTTGGAGGCAGCCGAAGGCTGCCGACAATGGAGCGAAAGCGGAACTGCGGAAAGTGCGGCGGCAGCTTGTCTGCCGCAACGCCCGTTTTAGTTTCTTTGAATGTAGCTTTGCTGGGCGCTTGTTTGGTTTGCGGAAGAAAATCCTGATTTTGGAAGCGCCGTAATTACAACCCGCCTGTTAAGCGCTCTTCCTTCTGGCGTTGCGTTTGACGCAATCGGCTCTGTTCCGCCGTAGCCTTTGTAACTGAAAATTTCGCGCGGCAGGCCTTCTTTTACAAGTTCATTTATGATTGTCTGCGTTCGTTCGATTGAAAGGCGCATTTGTCCGGCCGGCTTGTTTACATCGGCGGTGTGGCCTTCGACCAGAATCGTAAAGTTTCCCGACGCTGTTATTTTTTTGAGAATTTCGGCGAGATTCTTGACTTTCGCCTGCTCAGAATCCAGAAGAACCGCTTCGTCGGCGACAAATTTCAAGTCGTACAAAAGCTGGATTCCGTTTTCCGTCTCGTGAATTTCCGGAACATCTTCATTGTTTTCAAGAACATATTGCTTGATTTCTCGCAGAACAGCGTAATATTCTGGCGTTTTTTCAGGCTTTGAAACAGTTTTCTTCAGATTGTCCTGGTCGAGAAGAATTACAACTTTTCCCTGCCGCAAAAGCTCAAGGTTTTCAGGAACTGTAAGAATTTTCAGTGCGTCCTCTCGCGAAATCACAGGGTCTGTGCGGATTTCTCCGTAAACTTTCCGCGCCTTTATGCGCATTGGATCGAGCCCGATTCTGTCTTGATAAAACGATTCCTCGTCGCGCCAGTCATAATGAACTAAATTTGACTTGTTTACTTTTTCCGGGTCGGCCATGTTGCGTTCATAAATCAGGTTCATGTCTTCGTCCCAGACTTTCGGGAAAAAACAAGGCTCGGCTTTGTCCTTTACAAATTCTCCCTGGACATCAAGATTTCCTCTCGCGTCGATTATGATTCCTGTGTAGGCGCGCGAGGCGACAGTTTCAACAGGCTTTGGATTTTTGTAAGGAAAACGGTGCTTTATCATAAACGGATTGAGCTTCTCAAGGTTCAAAGTGTGGACCGTTTTCATTTTGAGAGAGCCGTTTGTAAAAATCCCTGGAGATTTTTTTCCGTCGTCAATTAAATCTGTAAGCTGCTCAAGAGTGATTGTCCCGTCAAGAACCAGGTCTCCGAGCTGCTCCGTGGAAGTTACGTTAAGTGAAAGAAGCTGGTCCTTTATTAGAACAGGAATTTGCTTTGAAACAAGGCTTGTCGCCGTTTTCTTTCCGGCCGGCATTGCGATTCCGGCTTTTTCTGTGTCAAGATAAATGTCAGATATAAATTCCGATTTCGTCCAGTCGATTCTGCTTGTTGATGAAATTATTTCGCTGTCCGCGGAAAAAGATTCAAGCGCAAACAAAAACGGAGAAAACGCGGCGAATAAAAAAAATGATGAGATAAAAGTCTTTTTCAAAATCTGCTTCCTCTTTTTAAATTTCGGACAAATTCAGCTGGGAATTTAGAATTTCGCAAGTTTTTCCTGTTCCGTCAGGCAGCCGGAGCAAATATTTTCCGGGCGGAGTTTTGTCCTGGACGAGCGAGTTGTTCAGTTTTTTTAGAATTTCAAAGTCGAGCCGCAAATCCAAGGCAAGCTCTTTTAAGTCTGTCTGGCTCTGGACTTCAAAATAATCGAAGTTGTTGTAGTAAAGCTCCGCGTATTTTGGAATTTCAGGCAGAAAAACATTGTATTTTTCAGGATGCTCTGAAATTTCTGTGATTGCAAGAAGCTTTGGAATGTAGTTTACGCTTTCGTCGCGCAAAAGTCCTTTTTCAGCGATGAACCAGAATGATTTTTCCTCGGCCTGCGACAGAATTCTTCTCATCGCGCCGGCTCCGCAGTTGTAAGCCGCAATCGCAATCGCCCAGTCGCCGAATATTTTGTAGTTGTCCTGAAGCTTTGACAAGGCCGCGTCCGTGCTTTTCCATGGATCGAGCCTTTCATCGACCCACTCGTTTTTTTCCATGAACGGAGCGATTGAATTTTCCATAAACTGCCACATTCCGACGGCTCCGCTTCTTGACTTTGCGTTGAGCTTGTATTCGCTTTCCACAACCGGAAGATATTCGAGCGCTTTCGGCATTTTCCGTTTTTCAAGCTCCTTGCGCACGTAAAGCCTGTAGATTTCAGCGTCGCTTAAGATTTTTTCAAGATTTTCACTTCCGCGTTTTGTCATGCATTGCGCCAGGAATTTCCTGACTTGATTTTGCGCGTAATCTGATTCCGGGATTTTTATTCCGCCGGCTTTTTTTATTGTCCTGAATTTTTCATCATAAAGTTCCAGAATAAGCTTTGTTTCATCTTCATCAATATAAAAAGGCTCAAGCTCGTCTTCGTCAATTTTCTCGAGGTTTTCAGGTTCATTTTCCGGCTCAGATTTCTCCGATTTAAGATAAGTTTCTTTTCCTCCGGATTTTAAGATTTCCGCAAACGAGAACGGAAAAAAGAGAAAGATAAAAATGATGGAAAAAATTTTCTTCATAAAATGATTTTTGATTTCGCCAGAAGATTCCGGAGATTTTCGCCGCCGCGGATTTTTATTTTTCCGCGCGGTTATTTTTTAGAAAAGCGGATTTTTAAAGTTTTTCACCGAAATAAATTCCTGCCCATTCCCAGCGGCCGTGAATTTCAGGATCGGCCGGAAAATCGACTTTCCTAAAATACAAATACCAGACGTTTACGTAAGAAGACCAGCCCCATGTTCTAAGATAAGCTTCCGTCGGCGTTGAGGACTCGTCAAGCTCCGCGCTGTAGCGGATTCTGTTGCCGACCATAAAGTTGTGCATTGAGAAATTTTCCAGCGCGTTTGTGTCCGAGTCGCTTGATTTCCAGCTCATTGCGAAGAAATTCACTTTAGTTCTGTATTTGTCGAGCGAGCGCCAGTCGTATCTTGAGATTGCGTTTTTTACGGCGGTTTCAAGAGCGTCAAGGCTTTCAAAAGTCCAGTCTTTCTGGGATTTCGCGAAATTCACCATTTGCCGCGCGCGTGAATATGCGTCAGGAATTCCTGCGATTTGAATTGCCGAAGAGTCAGGCTGGTCAAGAAAAAGCGCGTACGATTTTAGAGCTTCGTCCCATTCTCCAGCGTTTTCATATTCGCGGCCAAGCCGCACGTACATTTCTGTAATGCTCACGTCCTGCGGAAAATTGCTTATCAATCTTTTAAAATACAAGATTCTGTTTTCTGTGCTTTTTGAAATCTGAATTAAATGCTGAAGGCACGAAAAATGAATTGATTTTCCTTTTACAATTAAATCTGGAAAATTATTTAAAATCCGCTCGTAATAATATTCAGCGATTGGCTCGGCATTGCCGCTTAAATAGCAAGACGCTACAAGATAAAGCCAGTAAGCGTTGTATGTGTCGTCAGGATGATTTTCAACCCAATCAGTAAGAAAAATAATCATATTGTCATTGTCGTTTTGCGAATGATATAGATTCGCAATTCTGTTTATAACGGCATAACGCGACTCGTCAGTCAAATTTTCATTTTCAAGAATTGATGTCATCTGTGCGAGAAGTTTTTTAGATTCCTGTTCGGATTTTTTTTCACATCCTGAAAAAATAAAAGCTGATGCCAGCAAAATCTTTAAAATGATATTTTTAATCTGTGATTTTTTTATGAAGATATTTTTCATATAATTGGAATTTACCACAAAATCAAAAATTTAAGAACTCAATTTTTAAGCCGCATAATTATTTCCGTTTTCTTTTTTTAATCTTTTCTAAAGACATTTTCAGAAATCTGCATTAAAATAATAAAAGTGGAATAAAAAGATGCTCCAGCTGTCATTTGCAAATTTTAGAAAAGGAACTTACATTCTCGTTGAAGGAAAAGAGGACACGAACCGTTTTTATATTATTCAGAGCGGCCATGTAAAGATTGTACATCAGAATGAAATTCCCGGCGCGCCGCTTGAAGTTCTTGGTCCTGGAGATTTTGTCGGCGTAATTTCAAGCATGTCCGGCCATTCTCAGATTGAAACTGTTGTCGCTCTTTCTGATACTGTTTGCATTTCTGTCCGGCGGGATCAGTATTCCGAGCTTATTGAGAAAAATACTCCGGTCGCAATGAAAATTATCCGGACGTTTGCCCACAGAATGAGAAAATTCAACGAAATTCTGATGAAGCAGACTTTGAATCATTCTTCTTCCGAGCAGCCTGAGCAGATTTTTAATGTCGCGGAATATTATTATTCTCAGAAGCAATATGATATTTCCTGCTACGCTTATTATCAGTTTATAAAAGCTGTTAAAACTGGCGCGAATGTTGAGAAAGCCCTGAAAAAATTCAGCGTTTTAAGAAAATCAACAAAAGCTGTTTACTTTGAGCCTAATGATGATTTGCTGCGGGTTTATCCGAAAAACACAATGGTTTTCTCGGAGGCTCAGAGTGGCGCGGATATGTTTATTATTCAGGAAGGCTCTGTAAAAATCTCAAAAATTGTGGAAGGAACCGAAGTTACGCTTGCAATCCTGAAAAAAGGCGATATGTTTGGAGAAATGGCGCTTCTTGAGAACAAGCCGCGCTCCGCTTCTGCAATTGCAAATGATGACTGCCGCCTGATGGTGATAAACAAGTCAAATTTTAATCAGATGGTCGCAACTCAGCCTCAGCTTATTGCAAGGCTGACAACAATGCTCGCCGACCGGCTTTGGACAATGCACCGCCAGCTTGCCAACTCGCTTTTGAATTCGAATCCTGTCGCAAAGATGACGGATATGCTGGCTCTTCAGGTTGAAAAGACAAAAATTGATTTTGGAAAGGGAACGCCTTATCAGACGAATCTTACAGTTGATGATATTGTTGCGATGTGCGGAATAAAAAATAACGAGCGGTTGAAATATATTTACGCGTTCCAAAATTCAAGCCTTTTTACAGTGCGCGGCGGAAAAATTTTTATTCCTGACTGCCTTGAGCTTATAAAACAGGCCGCTTTTTATAGAAAGCAAAGCGCTAAGCTTGCCGCGGCGGCCGCTGAGAACGCAAATTAAAGTCTTTGAGGTTTTCTTTCGATTTTAAAGATATGAAGAAATTTCTTTTTGCGCTTTTGATTCTGCTTTCATTTTTTCCGATTTTTTCTCTGCCGGACGGATTTTCGGAAATCCATCTTGGAATGAAAGTTGACGAGCTTAAAGACGCGCTGAAAAAAGACCATCAGTTCGGCTACCGTGGCGACCGCGATGTTTCCCTTTCGCCTAACGACGGCCAGATTTTAATTGAAACTGACGCGGAGAACGAGCCTTTTTCGTTTCTTGAGCGCTGTTATTTTCAGTTTGCTGATGAAAAGCTTTATATCATCACGATAAATTTAAAAGATTCAAAAATCGACCATTATTCAGTTCTCACAAAGCTGATTGAAAAATACGGAAATCCTGATGAAATCAAGCCGGACAAGTCAACTTGGAAAGACGATTCTGTTATCATGAGCCTTGAGCGTCCGCTCACCTTGAAGTATGTTGACGCAAAGGCGTTCAATGAAAGGCAGGACAAGGCTAATATCGACAAGACAGCGGGCGAAAAGGCGCTAGAGGATTTTTTAGATGAGCTTTAATTTTGAGAAGATAAAAAAGATTTCAGTTTTGATTTTTTCAGTTTTGATTTTATCTTCGTGCCAGGCGAAGAATCTTCCTGTCAAGAATTTGAAAATCACAAAATCTGATGGAAATTCCGTTTACGTAAAAGCCGAGATTGCCGAAAAGCCGGAAGAACGCAACAGAGGATTTATGTTCCGGAAAAGCATTCCCGACGGAACTGGAATGCTTTTTGTTTTTGAGAACGACCAGGTTTTAAGTTTCTGGATGAAAAACACGCCGCATCCGCTTTCAATCGCATATATAGATTATAAAGGGCAGATCCGCGACATTTTTGACATGAAGCCTTTTTCAGAAGCGAACATAACAAGCACTGTGAGCGTAAGATACGCGCTTGAAGTGCCGCAGGGCTGGTTCGGAAAAGCCGGAATAAAAACCGGCGATTTCCTTGAGCTTGATTTTTAGCTTAAACATCCAGCTTCTGCAGCTCCATTGCCGCAATTTTGTCGCTAGGGTCAATTTCAAGAACTGTCTGGAAATAGCTTGCGGCTTCGGCTGGCTTTCCTTCTTTTAACGCAAGATAGCCAAGGTTCGAGATGATTTTTGTACTGTCGCTGTCTTTTGCGAGGGCTTTTTCAAGAAGCTTTTTTGCGTTTTCCAGGTCGCCGGTCTCAAGCATGCAGATTGCAAGCTCGTTGTAAGTATCGCTTGTTTCTCCGCCTTCGAGCGTAAGCGCCTTGTTGAACGCCGTTTTTGCGTCTTCGTAGCGTCCAAGTTTTCTTAAGCCCCAGCCGAGCATGAACCATGCGTTCCAGACTTTCGGGTTTTTCTGGATGAAAAGCCTTATCTCCTCCAGGCCCTTTTCCTCTTCTCCGTTGTTGATAAAGTCGTATGCGGCCTTGAAGTGGTCGTCGTCCATGTTGCGGTTCGCAATGTTGTTTAGAATTTCCTGGGCGCGGTTTTTCTTGTAGACGCCGTTTTCGCCCATTTCTTCGTCTTTTATGTCGCATGTTAGCGCGAGATAAGTTTCAAAGGCGTCCTTTGCGTTGCTAAAGTCATTCTTCTTCAGATAGTAAAATCCTGCGTTGAAAAAAGCGTCTGGCAAAGGCGGCTCTGCGTCCATGGCCTCTTTGTAATAATTTAGCGCGCTTTCATCGTAAGCGTTCGCGTCGTCTATAAGTCCCGAGCGCCTGTATGAGTCTGCGCGCTGGTCGAAGAAAAGAGCTGTGTTCAGAACTGTAACCATGTCTTCAGGATCAAATCCGCGCAAAGCCTGGAAAAGCTCTTCAGCAAGCTCCCAGTCTTCATTTTTCGCTTTTAGGATTGCGGCGTTTGTCATTTCTTTTTTGATGTCAGGGCGCGCCTGCTTTAAAATGGAGCGGTAATAAAGAATGTCCTTGTTGTGCGGATCGTACGCCATTATGGTGACAAGGCCTGCAAGAACCTGCTCCGCAGTTAGCTCCTTCATGTTGAAAGTTCCTGGCGAGTCCTTGTCTTTTTTCTGGACAGGAAGCGGAATTGTCGGATCAATCTGGAGTGCCGCCGAAGAAAGCTTAAATCCTTCGGGCAAATTTATAAAATAAATTGAATCTAATGGTGATGACGGATTCATTTTGCAACCTCGAAAAGTTTTGTGTTTCCTTTTTTTACGGAAATCTTATTTAGTGAAAAAAATTGCCGGAAAATCCGGCGTGCCTGGATTTTTTATTGGGCTTGCGCGGCCGACGCAGAAACTTGGGTAGCCGGCTGCTGTTGTTGTGCCTGCTGAGCTTTTTCCGCCGCCTCTTTTGCCATTTCCGCCTGCTGCGCCGCTTTTTGCTGGGCAATCTGGTCGGATGCTGAAAGCTGCGTTTTTCTGACCTGGGTCAGATAATCATTCAGATGAAGCTTGTAAGAAAGCGGAACTTGCTTTTCGTCAAAGCGGATGCTTGCAGCGCAAATATCTTTTCTGCCCTGAATAATATCCGCTGAGACAACAGTTCCTTTTATCTGTAGGGTTTCTGCCGGATCATCAAAATCAAGGCGAAGAACCGCGTCCTTGTTTGCGAGAAACTGCGAGAGTCCGATTAAAAGAACTTTTGCGCCGGAAAAAGAGACATCGCGCAAGACGCAATGGCGCGGAACGCCTTGGATTACAACAATGCATTCTTCCTTTGAAAGTCCCAGCTTGCGCTTGCTGTCCTCATTTATAATAATCCGTTCCTCGCGTCGGCGGACAGCGTTTGCATTTGCTTCTAGAAGCCGCCCGACAATTTCAATCAAGTCATCCGGCGGACGCTGCGTAAACTGGATAGTCACTACGACAAGCTCTTTAGAATTCATATAAGGCTGAATCTGTGTGACTCTTCCTGCGACAAGAAATGTAATAGTTTCATTTTCTGCTTCTGTTCTGAAACAAAATCTGATGTTTACATTCGGCGCATCTTTTTTTGCGAGTTCAGAAAAAGCTCCGCCCTTCGTTCCGACGATAATACGTGCAAGCAAAAATGAAGTTGAATTCAGAATGCAAGGCCATTGTCCGCCGTTGCATTTTACATATATCTGGCGTGGATCAAGTCCCAGCGCACGAATAATATCTTTTGTAAAAATGATTTCAGTATCGCGGTACTGGTCGTAATATCGCGTAAGCTGTTGGCTAGTAGCAATTCCCATACAGTTAATAATACTCTATTAGATGTTTATCGTCAAATAAAAGCGTCGGCGCAAATTTTATTTTCCAGAACTAGATGAAAGCTCTTTTTCCATATCTTTTTCCTGCTTTTCAATGTTTTTTTCCATTACAAAGCTGATAAAGTGGTCTTCAAGAGTCTTGTGCGGGCCTGGAAGATTTAGCCGTCCTCGTGCGCGGGCATTGTCACGGCGCAATGTGTACTGCTGATAAAAGTCGCGGTAATCCTGGCTTACATCAGTTTTGACGTTTCCGCCTAAAAATGATGAGACTTCGTCGCGGCCGATTGCGGAAATTCCGCGTTCCCGTAGAAGATTCTTGAGCTTCATAATTTGTTCATAAGAAATTCCAAAGAGAAATTCCTCCATCGCCATGCTGACGTCAGGAATCGAGAGCTTTGTCTTTATAAAGTCGCTCCACTGGTCGTCAAGCTGGAACGAAAGCATAATCAGCTCGCTTGTTCCCATCATTGTGCCGAAAGCAGGGGCAAGGCGCGTGCGTGCCATCCAGACTGACTGGAGAACCGGCGAAATATCCGAGATATTCTGGTCGGCGCGGTGTTCCCATAAAAGCAGAAGCGAAAGGGCTAGCTGCCGTCTTGAATCCATTGAAAGCGAAGTGTCGTGGATCAAGTTGATGTAAACGTCCTCGGCGAGAAGCAGAAACATCATTGAAACTGTTTCCGTTCTGAAAGACTTTGTAAGTTTTTCATCGCAGTTGGCCAGCTTTGAAAGCTTCTCGAAATTTGAAAAAGTATGGAGCTTTGAAACTAAAAATCCTTTGCCGAGCGTTGCCTTTGAAGGAAGCTGCAAAATTGTGTCGCCCTCGCGGGAGCTGTTTATCAATGATTCAATTAACGACTGCGGCGTTCTTGAGCCGACTGTGAGATTTGAGCGTTCAAGAAGCGAAGGAAAATTCGCAATAGCGGCGTTCAGCTCCTTCAACCTTTTTACCTGCTTGTTTAAAAGGTTGAAGTGCTCCTGGTCTGTTTCCTCAAGTTTTGAACGGAGCTGGCGAACAAGTTCCGCCTGTTTTTCCGTAAAGACAATAATTCCTGTGTCAAAATCATCTTTAGATTCTTGAACAGGATTGTCAAAAAATTCAGTTATATCCACAGGTGTGAAGTCCTCGTTGCTCATTTTTCCTTACCATTTGTCTCGTCAATCTTTTTACAACATAAAATTATATCATAGATTTGCGCTTTTTCAATAATTTCATTTAATTTATGAATTTTCCAAGCCGATTTTTTAAATATGAGAAAATATTTTATTTCACTTTTTCTTTTGATTTTTTCTTTTGGAGCGTTCTTTGCGCAAGATGCGTCCGGCAAGCTTTTGATTCTTTCTGACGATGTTAGAGTCGTTCAGGACAAGAGCGGAAATGTCGCTTCCGGCGGCGGATATCATCTTTTTGTAAGAAAAAAGCCTGGAATTGAATCAATTTTGCTTACAGAAACAACAAAAGATCCGGAAGGAAAAGCCGACAATTTTGCTTACCGGGCGGAAAGCTACAATTCAATTAACGGCGACGAAATAAGATATTTAAATGGAAAAATCCTTGACTCAAAATACGCCCGCTACAGTTTGGTCGATTCAACTCCGGAGCCTGATGAGATTTTCGGCCAGGCTTTTCATATCTTCATTCCGAATGAAATTGTCTACGGTTATCCGTGGGAAAGAAACGGAACTGTGAGAATTGGAAAAGGAACTTTTATCAATATACGTTCGTTTGAGAAAAAATTCGCTGACTACACGGGTTCCTATCTCGACAATCCTTTTATGTTTGATTTTAGAAAGCGCCCGGAGAAAAATCCGCCTGAGAAAAAAGAAGAGCCTGAGGAAGTCGTTCTTACAGATGATTACAATTCTGTCGCAGCGGAAAAATTCAAGGAAATTTCTAATTTCGGCCGTGGAAAACTGATTTTCTCTAAAGGCCCGGAAACTTTGCCTGACGACATTATGAAATCTCTTGATGAAATTGAGCCGAAAGATAAAGTTGACGTTGTTTTTGCAATTGACACTACAGGCTCAATGAAAGACGACATGGAAAAGCTGAAAAATGTGTGGCTTCCGTCTCTCCGTGAAAAAGTCAAGGAATTCAAGGATTTAAGGCTCGGACTCCTTTTGTACAGAGACTACGGAGATTCTTATAAATATCAAAATTTGCCGGTCAAGATTTATGATTTTACAGGAGATTTTGAATCTTTCGCCAAGAATATTCTTGATGTCAAAATTGTCGGAAAGGAAGGCGGAGATATTCCTGAGGCTGTTTATGAAGCTCTTTACGCCTCGATGGAATATTACAAATGGAGAAGCGGCGCCCAGCGGAAAATTATCCTGATTGGCGACGCAGAGCCACATCCGCGCCCGAGAGGATTAAGGCAAATCACAAGGGAAATGACCGAAAAAATGTCCCGGGAGCGCGGAATAAAAATTGACGCGATAATTCTTCCGGATAACAAAAGCGAGCGCGGCCGCTGATAATCCAGCTTTTACTCTGCGGCTTTGTTTTCAGGAATTTTCGCAAGCTCCAGTTTTGAAAGCTTTTCGTATGCGCCAGGAACATCTCCCGGCGCGGTTTTTGAATAAATATCTAGAATTTCATCAAAAATAACTTTTGCCTGCTCATATTTTTTCTGCTTCATGTAAATGTGGCCGATTTCGTAGCTTGCCTCGACATAAACCGGGAGCGAGTCTGAATATCTTTCTGTGACGGCGTTGTAATATCTTAGCGCGTTTTTGTAATCCTTGGACTCAAATTCGTCCTGGCCTTTTTGAATCAGCTCCTGGGCTGTAAGCTCCATCGGAATCTCTTTTGGAGTTGATGCGCAGGAAGCAAGAACGGCCGCCGCCGAGACAAAAATTATTGAAATCATTGTGTTTTTAAGATTTTTTTTCATGGAAACGATTTTATCAAAAAGAAAAAACTTGTTAAAGCAATCAATTCTGAGATTGATTTTTAATTTCAAATTAAAAAAAATTGATTATATTTATCTATATGATTAAAGCAGAAATTAAAGACAAAGAGCTTTTGGCTCATCTGGATAAAATCCATAAAGATGAAATGACAATTTTTGTGATGGCTGACGGACAGTTCCGCGGAGCGTTCTTGAACGGAACCCGCCTTGTAAACCAAATGCGCGCTCAGCATAATCTCGGAATTCTTGAGACGATGGTCTTAGGGCAGGCGATGCTTTGCGCCGCGCTTATGATTCCGACAATGAAAGGCCGAGAGCACTTGGCTTTCAGATATGACACGGACGGACCTGCGGCGGGATTTTCTGTCGAGGCCGACTCAACAGGATACGTAAGGGGATTTTTGCTCCAGAACAAGATTCCAGTTGACAAGCCGCTTGAAAACTGGGACTTGTCGCCGTTCTTCGGAGAGGGAACTGTGACAGTCTCAAGAATCGGCGAAGGAATGAAGGCTCCTCAGGTCGGAACAACTGAAATCCTTTACAAGAACATTGCGCAGGATCTGGCGCATTATTTCCTGCAGTCGGAGCAAATCCACACAGCGTTCAACACAAGCATACAGTTTGACAAGCAGGGGCGCGTCATTGGAGCCGGCGGAATGTTTTTGCAGCACGTTCCGGGCGCGGGCGGAAAGTCTAAAATCAGCGCGCAGACAGAAAACTCTGGAAGCGAGGACAAAAAGGAAGAGGAAGACAAGCTTATACAGAAAGTCGAGAACGCGTTCAAGGCCATGCCTTCAATCGGAAAATGGTTTGCCGACAGCGGCGACATGGAGGATGTTGTCTATGGACTTTTCCGCGAGTTCAAGCCTGTCGTGGCGCTCAACAGAAAGATTGAATTCAACTGCCCTTGCAGCGCAGAAAGTTTCGCCGACCACATAAAGCATCTTCCAAAGGCTGAGCTTGAAGATATTCTTGCACATGACAAGGATCCGCTTGAAGTTGTCTGCCACACCTGCGGCTCTGTCTACCAGATTCCAAAGTCAATGCTGAAATAAATTCAAAATCGCTCAAATGTGTGTTTGCAATTGAAACAGCTTCTTTAAAATGATACTATCTATAGTATCATTTTTTTGGAGAAAATCATGCCAACACCTTTGGAAAACTATCTTTCATCTTGCAACGGAAAACCTAATGTTGCAATGACAGCGTACGTCGCGAACCTCCAGCAGGTTGCCTCTGTAAATCCTTCAATCGCAGCTGATATTGTAAACGAGATTGAAAACCAGCGCAGCCACCTTAAGCTGATTGCGTCTGAGAACTACAGTTCGCTCGCGACACAGGCCGCAATGGGAAATCTTCTCACAGACAAATACGCTGAAGGCTATCCTGAGCATAGATATTACGGAGGCTGCGTTAACGTTGACGCAGTTGAAAACGAGGCGGCGCACGAGGCGGAAAAACTTTTCGGAGCGGACTACGCATATGTTCAGCCGCACTCTGGAGCCGACACAAACCTTGTCGCGTACTGGGCTATTCTTTCTGCGAAAGTCGAGACTCCGACATTAAAAGAACTTGGCGTAAAGTCGCTCAACGACCTTACAGCCGAACAGTTCGACGAGCTACGCCACAGATTCGGAAACCAGCGCCTTATGGGACTTGACTACTCATGCGGCGGACATCTTACACACGGCTACAGAATGAACATCTCTGCAAGAATGTTTGAAAGCCATCCTTACGGAGTTGACAAGGAGACTGGCCTTCTTGACTACGACGCTATTGAGAAGCAGGCAATGGAAGTAAAGCCTCTCATCCTTCTGACAGGATATTCAGCATACCCAAGAAAAATCAACTTCAAGAGATTCAGGGAAATCGCAGACAAGTGCGGAGCCGTTCTCATGGTTGACATGGCGCACTTCGCAGGCCTTGTCGCAGGAAAAGTGTTTACAGGCGACTATGACCCGGTAAAATGGGCTGACGTTGTTACAACGACAACACACAAGACTTTGCGCGGACCGCGCGGAGCTATGATTCTCTGCAAGAAAGAATTTGAAGAGTATGTGAACAAAGGCTGCCCGATGGTTTTAGGCGGACCTCTTCCTCACGTTATGGCGGCAAAGGCAATCGCGCTCAAAGAAGCTAACACTCCTGAATACCAGCAGTACGCCGCGCAGGTTGTAAAGAACGCGCAGGCGCTTGCAAAAGCCCTGCAGGATCTTGGAGTCCGCTTGCAGACAAACGGAACTGACAACCATCTTATGCTCGCCGACATCACATCTTACGGGCTTACAGGAAAGCAGGCTGAAGCCGCGCTCTTCCAGGCAGGTGTCACAACAAACGCGAACGCTCTTCCATACGACAAGAACGGAGCGTGGTACACTTCAGGCCTCCGGCTCGGAACTCCGGCTCTCACAACGCTTGGAATGAAAGAGGAAGAGATGAAGGAAGTCGCTTCTATCATCGACCAGGTTCTAAAGGGAACAAAGCCGGGCGTTACAAAAGACGGAAAGCCTGCAAAAATCAAGATTGTTCTTGATCCGGCCGTAAAAGAAGCCGCTTCAAAACGCGTCCAGGCTCTTCTGAGCAAATTCGTCCTTTATCCGGAGCTTGACCTAGATTTCTTGAAGAAGGAATTTGTAAAATAAACTGCGGCATGGATGCCGCGCTTTTATAATGTAAAAAAACAGCCTGCACTTGAGCTTGACTCAAGTGCAGGCTGTTTTTTTATCATGAAATTCTCTCTTAGTCCAGTCGCCGCATCCTGCGGCACATTCATTCTTAATTCTTAATTTTGCATTCTTAACTGAAAATCATCTCAGGTTCATTCCGGCCTGGACAACCTGCACGTTGCTGACAACTTTGTATTCCGGAAGCTCGCAGTTTATGACTTTGACTGCGTAATCGACAATCCCCTTTGTGCTTGCAACTCCATAAAGGCGAACTGTTTTTCCATCAACTTCCGCGCGCATCGAGTCAATATCAACAGAATAAATAAACCGAAGAAGATTCACAATCTGCTGGCCGATTAAAAGCTCTGAAAGTTTTTCCTTTCCGGCCTTTTCTTTATCTTCATTAATATAAGATTTTGTAAAGGCGATAACAGCTTCAGCTATCGAGGCGGAATCAGAATTTCCGGCGTTTACAATAAGATTAAATTCAACCGGGTACAAAATATTTTTCTTGAAATAATATTTTATAAATCCAAACTGCTCGTTGTCAGCTTTTTTTACGAGCTTCATCGCTTTTTTTTCATCTACATTTTCTTCCGCCATTGCGATTTTTACGCGGTCTTTTCTAAGCTCAAAAATCCTGGCTGAAACCATGTTCGGCAAATCCTTTAAGATTATATAAGCTCCGCGTCCTTCAATCACGCAGTTATCTTCGGCCGCAATTGAAAGAACCGCGGTTTTAAGATAATAAAGATATTCATCATTGTATTTTGAAAGAGACGGAAGAAGACCTGGCTTTATTTCATCAAAAGCCTTGACTTTTTCTTCCGAGCAGCCCAGCTCAAGCATTTTCTGAAAAACCGCCGCTCTGTCGTAAAGTTTATAACCGCTTTTTTCCGCTATTTTTTTACAAATTTCGTGTCCGGTTGAAAAATGCTGCCTTGAGATTGTGATTATTGCCATATTCATTCCTCTGTTCTTTTGAAATGCCGCTGAAAAAACGACACGCAGCGTAAAAAACGCTAAAAATATAGTAACATAAATGAACAAAAGTTAAAGCAGAATTAAAATAAAAAAAATTGTTTTTAAATTTAAGACTTAATTTTTTCGTTTCTATTTTGCATTTTCTGTTTTATAATTATTTCCATGATTGAATCAGCAAAAAAACAGGTTAGTGAATTCCTAAAGAAGCATAATTTTGATGAAAAACTTTCTGTAGAATTTTTAACTGACAGAATTCTATATGATATGAATCTTGGACTTTTCGGCGGAACGGAAAAAGCTGGCGAAGATATGTTCAAAGCCTGGATTTTGCCTCCTGACGAAAAGCCAAAAAACAAGAATGTGATTGTTATTGACGCTGGAGGAACAAATTTCCGCTCGTGCCTAGTTTCTTTTGATAGCAACGGCGGATTCTCAATTTCTGATTTTAAAAAGACAAAGATGCCTGGCGTTGAAAAAGAGCTTTCAAAAAAAGAATTCTTTGATGCGATTGCGGACAATATCGATTATCTAAAAAACAAGTCTGACAGAATCGGATTTTGCTTTTCTTACGCGATGAGCATTACAAAGGACGGCGACGGAATTCCAAACGCGTTCAGCAAGGAAGTCAAGGCGCCTGAAGTGCTTGGCTGCCCGGTTGGAAAAACTCTTTTAGAAGTTCTTCATTCGCGCGGCTGGAACAAAGTTAAAAAAATTGTTCTTTTGAACGACACCGAGGCGGCGCTTCTTGCTGGAAAAGCCGCAGCGAAAAACGGAACTGAGTTCTCAAGCTATATCGGATTTATTTTTGGCACAGGAATAAACGGCGCGTATATTCAGCCTAAGGTGGAAGCCGGGGAAAAGTCAAAAGAAGAAATCCAGAAGCAGATAATTGTATGCGAGAGCGGAAAATGCGACAAAATTCCTCTTTCAGATTTTGACACGGCAATGGACAGAAAATGCGCTGTTCCAAAGCAGTATCCGCTTGAAAAGCAATGCTCCGGCGCGTATCTAGGACCTGTCGCGCTTGAAATGCTCAGGTTCGCCGCGGAAGAAAATTTGCTTTCCGGGGAATGTTCACAAAAAATCAAAGAACTTGAGAAGCTCACTCTTGTAGAAGCCGACGATTTTCTGCATTCGCCTTACAAAGATGGAACTGTAAGCGCGCTCTGCAAAAATGGAGAAGAGGGCGAAGTTGACCGCGAAAAGATCTACCTTTTGCTTGATGCTTTGATAACTCGCGCCGCAAAAAATGGAGCCGCGATTCTTTCTGCGTGCGCAAGAATGTCCGGCGCTGGAAAAAATTGTCTTCATCCTGTCGGAATGTTGTGCAACGGAACAACTTTTTACAAAACCCACCGCCTTTACGAGCGGATTGTTTCAAATCTTGAAAATTATCTGACAAATGAATGCGGAATTTATTTTGAGATTCTGACACTGGAGAACGACATAACGCTCGGAACTGCGATTGCGGGGCTGGTCAATTGAAATGTTATCGGCCTTTCTGAATAGTTTTTTTGCAGAAAGGCCCCGCTTGTTCTCTTAAAAATTATTATGAAAAAGTTTTTTCTTTCTATTGCGCTGTTCTGCTGCGTTTCTTTTGCATTTCCTGTCGGCGGAAATGTCTTCCATGGCAAATCTCTTTCTGTTATAAAGACTGATTATTTTGATATTATTTTTTGCGGCGAAACTTTTGAGGACGCAAAAAAAATCGCTTCTGTGGCCGACTCTTATTATCTTGAGATCACAAATAAATTTGAAGCTGAACCAAATCTCCGCTTTCCAGTTGCAGTTACGCGCGAAGTTCAAAGTCTGAACGGATTTTATTCACCTTTTCCTTACAATATGATTGTTCTGTATGTCGCCGAGCCTGCTTCTCCTGAAATGGAGTCGTACTCAGACACGCTGCTTTCTGTTTTTTATCACGAGCTTACACACGCAGTCAGTTTGAATATGAAGTCTCCGTTTTTTCAAGAATTCTCAAAGATTTTCGGCGATTTTGCGACTCCAGCGGCTTTGAGCATGCCTTATTTTTGGATTGAAGGAGCGGCGGTTTTCAGCGAAAGCGGAAAAAATGAGGAAAATGAGGCGGAAAAAGGCGGACGGTTAAAAAATCCGTATTTTACATCTCTTGTTGTCCAGGCAAAAATCAATGACGCGGCCGGCGTAAAGAAATTTCCTTCGTGGCGCGATGTGCTCGGCGCGCGCGATACAACTCCCGGAGGACGCGACCGTTATGTTTTTGGCGGCTGCTTTGCAGAATATCTTGTTCAAAATTACGGAATGGAAAAATACGCGGAGCTTTGGAAAAACGCCGGAAAATCAACAGCTTTTTCATTTTCTGCCGGAATTTTCAAGAAAACGTATGGAAAAAAAATTGATGAAGTCTGGCTTGATTTCAAAAAATCGATAAAAATTCCAAAAGAATTTAATTTAAATCTAAATGAAGAAAAATCAAATATTTTAAGCCGTAAGAATTCGTTTGTCCAGGATTTTGATTTTTTTTGTGATCAAGAATCAAGGAAAATTGCGTTTTATGATTCGGCTTCGCGCGCTGTTTTTTTATTTGATTTGAAAAATGGCAAAAAGGCTAAAAAACTTTTTTCTGCTTACGGAATCACAAATCTTGAATTTTCTGGCGACGGAAAAAAACTTTTTGTAACAAGATATTCATCAAAAAAAACTGTAAGAATTGAAAACGGCGTTTTTGACATCAAGAAAAGAAAGTATAAAATTTTGCAAAACCACGGAAAAAAGGAATGTGAAAATCTTTATGTTGAAAAATCTGGCTTAAACTGGAAAATTGTTTTCGGAGGAGAAAAATTTTATCCGGATTCTTCGGATTATGAGAAAATAATTTTTGCAAGGCCTCATTTCTTGAAAACTGATGAAAACACTGTTTTTATCAGTTTTTCCTGGGCAAAAATAGGCCGGAATGATGATTATCAAAATCTTTCGCTTCCAAAATCAGGAATTTTAAAAATAAATCTCGAGACGAAAAATGCAATTTTTTATTTTCAGAAATGCGAAACTTTTGCAGAGCACAGAATTCATGCTTTGAACGATGCGGCTTTGATTGAAGCAGATGAAAATAAGGTGAAAATTCTTGCAGCTCTAGAAGATTATGAATCAAATCCGTTGTATGAAATCGTTTTTCCGCCTTTTTCAGATGAAAATTGCTGGGAAACAATTGGCTGCGTCTCTGAAAAAAAAGAATCAGTAAAAAATTCTGAAATAAAAATTATAAAACCGGCTGATGAAGAAAAATTTAATATTAAGAAATATTCTTCATTTTCTTATATTTTTAAAGGAACTTTCCTTCCAGTCGGAATCTCTCCTGTAAAAGACAGCGATTTTATGATTTCTTCCGTCGCCTTTGTTGGAGCAACTTATGTAACTTCAAAGCCTTTTCTTGATGATTTCTTAGTTTTTTCAGCCGGCTACGAGCCTTTGCAAAAAAATGCGGCGGCTTTTTTATATCTGTATAATTTTGATGATTCAAAAAAATCTGTAGTTAATTCTAGCGTTGTTTTCGATAAGGAAATTTTTAAGCAGTTTTCTGCTAATCTTGATTTCTCCAAAATTTTATGGACAGGACTTGTCTCGTCTTTTTCAGCAGGAACTTCGTTTGACGCTCTTTACGGACGAGAAAGCGGAGAGGATTTTTATCTAATAAAAAAATCAGAAAATGGAATTTTTCAAAAAAAAGAAGGGAAATTTTGGAAAAATGGATTTTTCGGCAAGTCTAAATTTTATTTTTCATTTTCAAATGAACATCAAGTCGCGAAAAGTAAAAATCAAATTTTGGGAGTTACTTTCCGGCCTTCATTGGATTTCGAATACAAAAATTACAATGAAGAGTGGAATTTTGATAAAAATGATGAACTTTATAAATCCGACGAAAGATTTAATGAAAAATATTTAAATGCTGGATTGTTTTCGTCCTTGCGTTTACCTTCCGTTTTTCCTGTTTATTTGTCGGCTTCTGTTTTTCCTTCGTCATCATATTTTTTCTATGGAAATGCAGAAATGAATCTTTTAAGCGTTGAAATTCAGCGAGGAATTCCTGCGATTTCAATTTATGCCGCACGTTTTGATTTGAACCTTTCTTATTCCGGAAAAATTTCATATGAACATGGAGAATTTTGGGATATTTTAAAAATTTGTGATATTGCATCGGACGTAAAAAAAGAAGATTTTTCTGACAAAATTTCATTGGCAGGGCTTTTTACTTTAAATCCGAACACAGGATATGCAGCTGATTCTTCATGTCAGTTCCAAATTGGAGCTTCAGTCTTTTACCGGCCAAATTCAAGAAATGGACAAAGCAAAACAGGTTTTGGAATTTCTGGAAACATTGATTTTTTATAATCCGTAAAAACAAAAAGGCTTTTCAGAACGAAAAGCCTTTTTGCCGGGAACCGGGCTCGGACCGGCACGCCGGTAATTAGCTGGCGAGGGATTTTAAGTCCCTTGTGTCTACCAATTCCACCATCCCGGCATTGCAAAACGCAATATGATTATTTTATCAGAATACGAAATGTGAATCAAGTTCCGTGCAGGCTTATACGGCAAAATGTCGTTCATAAAATCCTCCAAATCTGATAAAATTGCCTTATGTTCAGCGACACACACTTTCATTTTCATTATCTTGTTGACGAGCGCGCTCTTGACGGACGTGAGATTCTTTTAAAGCTTTTGGAGCGCGATACTTTTTTTGGAATGGACATAGGAACCTTGAGCGGCGACCTTGAGCCGAGATTTAGCGGCATGGAGAGGGTCATAGGCTCGCTGCCGGACGAAGACAAGACCAGGGCCGGTAAAATGATTCACTACAGCGCTGGAATCTGGCCTGATGTGGAGTCAATCAAGAACAGAAACTCGGAAATTGAAAATCTTAAAAACCAGATAAAAAACTTTCCCAAAAAAGAAAGGCTTGCCGCGATAGGCGAGTGCGGGCTTGACCATCACTGGAATCCTAGCGGCGCAGACGGACGGCGCGAGGAGGACTTTGACAAGGCTGTCTACGAGGGCGAAAGGGAGCTTTTTGAGATGCAGATTGAGCTTTCCAAGGAAATGAACCTTCCGGTTGTTGTGCACTCAAGGGACGCGTTTGATGAGACTCTCGATGTTATAAAGAACATGGACGCGGGCAACGGAATTATCCACTGCTTCTCGTATGACAAGAACGCGGCGCGCGCTTTCTTGGACAGAGGATTTTACATTGCGTTCGGCGGAGCTGTGACATACACAAAGAAGTCGAGGCTCGACGAGATGAAGGAGCTTCTTCGCTTTGTTCCTGACGACAGGATTTTGCTTGAGACGGACTCGCCGTACCTGGCTCCTGTTCCGTTCCGCGGAAAGACAAACACGCCGGTCCTGATTGAATATGTCTATAATTTTATCTCAGAGGCGCGCGGAGTCACGGCTGAGCAGCTTAGCTTTATTGTCGATGAGAATATAAAGAGACTGTTTTGCCTTAAATCTTAAAATTCATCTTGCTCCAGCCTTCGCCGAGCGCGTTTTTTGCCATGCCTAGAATCTGCTCTTTCCAGTCATCTACAAACCAGTCCGGCTCAAGCGGGCGCGCCTCGCCTCCAAGCTGCAAAAGCCAGCGTTCAATCGGAATCCACTGCGAGGAAGAGAAAGTCATTATTGTCTTGTCGTCACCGTCGTGCTCCTCGAACTTCTGGTCGTCCGCCCAAAGCCTCTCGTGCACAAATCGGCGCGCTTTTCCGTGGATTTCAATCTTGAACTCGTAGCTCTCGTCGTACTGGAACGCGCCCCATCTTCCTTTTTCAAAATCCTGGACAAAGCGGAAATATTTTTTTGGCAGCGTGAACTTTCTGTTTTTTAGAACCTGCAAGTCTGAAATACGCGCAAGATTGTAAAGGCGCGCTGCGCTTTCATTGTTTTCGTCGGCGGCATACAGAAAAATCAGGCCCTCGTCCATCACAATCTGGTAGGGCAGAACAGTGCGGCGGATTTTTTCTGGCTCCCATTCCGAGCGGTACTTGAACGTGAGCGCAAAGTTGTTTTTGAGCGCGAGGAGAATATTCTGGAACGCAGCCTTGTCGTAAAGCGGAACCGGCCGCTTTGAAATCACAATTCTGTCCAAGAGCGAAATTGAGTTAATCGAAGGAAACATCTTTGAAAGAATTTCCGAGGCATTAGCGTAGACTTCGTCTTTTTTGTCAAACTGGGAGAGAATCTTCTTTACAATCGCAAGACCGAGCAAGTCCTCGTCTGAAAGCGTTCTGAGCGGAAAATTGAACGGCGCGGAATAATAGTAGCCTTCATTTCCTGGAATCTTGCTGTACGAAACCGGAGCGCCGAGCTTTTCTCTCATATAGCGCAAGTCGCGGCGCACGGAGCTTTCTGAAAGATTCGGATTGTCTGTTTCATCTTTTAGCGTTTTAATTATTTTTGAAAACGGGACATTCTCTCCGCTTTCTGCCGCCTTTGAAAGCAAGCCGTCGATTATAAGAAGCCTGTCAAGCTGAGTTCTTGTTGTAACCTGTGTTTTTGACATATTGATTTATATTTTAATGAAATAAACAAAATTTTATTATGCAGAGGCTTTTGGAAATTCATAATGTAAGTTTTAAATGATTCCGTTATTCCAAAGTGTTGAAAATATTAAAAATAATACGTTCATTGCTATTCTTCTTTTCAATCTCTGGCGAACCGTATTTTTCATTCAATTCTTCACAATAGATTCTTGCTTTCTGCATAAACTCATTTTGATTAAAATCTGAGCTAAAGAGAATTTTTTTGCCAGCCGAAGAATTTTTGTTGTCTTTCATAAGCTTAGCAAGATATTTTTTTTGTCCCTTTGTTTTAAATTTGTTTTGAAAATCCAATATTGTCCGCTTCAGTTTAAAAAGGTCTCCATTCAAGTCATCTTCAGAAAAATAGTTTTTAATAAATCTGTCGCTGTATTCTTCACAAGTTCCCCATTCTGACATGTCATCTTTGATAATCTGCTTAAAATTTTCCTGTGATTTTGAGAAAGCCCCTTCTTTTATAAAGGCAATGGCGGGAAGAAAAACCATATGCAAGCCAGTCGCATAGATAATATTTGAAGAGCCTTTTGTAACAGAAGGAATCCCTTCGTTTTTTTTGTCACCCAAGATTTTAATGCCGAATACAGCGAGTATTGCTGCGGCGAACGGTATAAACAGCAAAGGATTGAAAACTGTTATTGCTGTTGCGCCGATGCCAAAAAATCCTCCGATTGTGCTTGCAGTCGTAGATACATTAACGCCAACAACCGCTAATGCTGTGATAGCAGTTGCGGAAATTCCATTGCTTAAAAGCATTTTAATAAATTTGTTTTTAGTAAAACCCAGCTTGTCGAAAAACAAAGTTCTTCCTTTTTTTCCGTCAAGGACTTTTTCAGATCTGTTTTCTTCATTTAATAAAAGCATTATTTTCTCCAAATCAGTTAAGGCAGTTCCAGAAGCCATGCTGAGCGAAGCGAAACGAAACATCTCAAAACCTGTGCCTTCGCTACGCTCTTAATGGCAAAAAATACTTATGAAACAAGTTCAGTTGTAAAAATTTTTAGATTGCTTCATTTACGTTGAGTGCAGTTATAACTTTTTCAGCGACTCCGGAACTTATAAATTCTTTCTGAACATCCATAAAAAGACCGAGCAGTCCGCCTGTGATTGTCAAAAACGCTGTGACGGTTCCGCCAAGAAACCAGCCTAAGAGTGGAATTGTCGAGAAGATAAGCCCGATCGCAAATCCGATTCCTGCCATAAGAACGGCATTTGGAAATTTTTTGTATATTTCTTTTGCAATCAAGATTATTTTATTCAAAATCCATTTTCCAATGTTTATCACATATCCGCCGATTATTTTGACTTCTTTTATGCAAGCCATTAGGAAAGATTTTAGCTCTTTGTGACCATCAAATATTTCTGCGTTGTTAATCCACTCTTCATAATACTCGTCAGCTTTTTCTTCTGACTGCATTTTAGCGGCAAAGGCTTTGTCTATCTTGAATTCTTCTTTTGTGCCGTCAAGATGATTGATTCTAAGAATTCCGTTTTTCTGGTCTTCTTCATACTGTTTTTTTTGCTTGGCTGAAAGATTCTTATTCTCATTGTCAACCGTTTTCGCCATTTCCATGAGTTTGTCAATGTCCAAAACTTTTCCACCGCAATATGGGCAGACAATAAAATCTGGTTGCAGCTGCTTTCCGCATTTTTCACAAATTTTCATAAAAAGCCTCCTTAGTAGCTAAATAATTTTTATTTTATGGGGGGGGGTATGTCATATTATGACATTATGATAGAATTATTATATTTTAATCCTGTGGGAAATGTTATAAGCCAGGATTCCCGCGCACCAGGAAAAAGTCGCAAGAAAATTGAACAGAACCGCCATGCGCAGCGAAGGCACGTAGAAAAGCGAGACGATATAGCCTGAAAATCCTGTGACGCACGAAACCATGTCAATCAAGTTGTCGTAGGAGGCACGCTCCTCCGCCTTCTTAAAGAACCACGCCCGCGCGCACTCAAAAATTTTGTCCGCAAGCCCTATAAAAAACACGTACATCACAAGGCTCAAGACCCAGAAAATAAACATGTTCAGCGTAATCTCGGATAGACAAAGTAAACCGCGCTCGCCGCCATCTGCAAAATAAAAAGCGGAGTCATCAGCGGAATAAGCCTTGCATTCCACTTTGACCATGCAAGCCCCAGCAAGATTCCGCCCGCCCAGCTGATAATGTTCTGCAGCGAGATAAGGCGCGGAGACAAGACCGCCGCCGTCTCCTTGTAAATTACGGAAGAAGAAAGCCCTGTAAAAAAATAGTAGAGCCCGTAGGAAAGCAGAAGCGGAAGATATTTTTTCGCGTCCGAAAGAACGCCTTTGTTTTGCGGATTTTGAAAATTCCAAAGATTCATAAGAAAATTATAACATAAAGACGCATAAAAATCTTTCGGGCGGCTTTTTGCTTTGCAAAAAACGGGCTATCCGTCGTTCTCCGGCATCCGTGCCGCTGCGAGAAACTTCGTTTCTCGAGGTTTGCTTGCTTTTGTCCGCCGTCCGTGGCGGGCTTTGTCTCCGCAGGAAGTTTCAGCCGCTTCGGAACGCCTGCGGCGCGGCTACTATCCCTGCCGCGTTCCGAAGCAAAAAAACGGCCGTCATGTTGAACGGCCGCCTTGTGCTATATTTGCTGTAGAAAAGCTATTTTGTTACTTTAGTGAAAATTCCTTCATTTTCAGTGCAGTCAAAGCTTATCGCATAGTCGCCTTTCGTAAAATCTTCAAATCCAGGCCATGAGTTATAGTCAATATCAAATGCAAGCTTGTCGCCGGATATTGTCGCTCTTCCCATGTCGGATTTTCCAAGCCAGCCTTCAACATAGAAAGCTATAGTTCCGTCTTTTGTCGTGTCGCCGGAATATTTCATTGTCCAGCCATTGTCCAAAGTGTTTTTAGTTGTTTCAAAAGTTTCGGTTTTTCCGTCTCCGTCAACATCGGCTTCGTAGCGTGCCTTTACCACATTGTTTCCCATAAAAATAAGCGTCTGTTTGGTTTCGGCTTTGCCCTCTGGAGAGTCAGAGTAACCTCCGTTTCCATAGTAGGTTCTTTTGTTTCGCGTGAGGCTTACTGTGTTTGTCCAGCTTGTCAGTTCTTTCTTATTTGCTGCCTGTGCCAAAAGTACAAGTTTCAAGTTGTCGTCATAATCGCTGTCATCGTCATTTGAGCATGACATAGCGGCAAAGGACATGGTTAACGCAGCAACAACAGCAAAAAGTTTAATAATCTTTTTCATTATTTTATTCCTCCATTCATAAAAAAGATAAGTGAATTTTAATGGGGGGGGGGTAGCATATTATGACATTCTGATAAAAATTATCATAATAGAATTATTATATTTTATTTTTATGAGTGAATGCTGTTCATAGCCGCTTCCGTGCCATAACGCCAGAGTTAATCTCTGAGTGTTTAGTTTATGGCCCTGTGAGTTATACTTTTAGATTAAGATGATTTTATTTTTAAGTTAAAGTCATTATGTTTTCAAGCTAAAGTTATTTTATCTTTAAGTTAAAAATATTTTGTCTTTAGCTTAAAATCACTTTGTTTTTAACTTAAAGTCAAACTGTTTTTAAGCTGAAAATACTATGTTTCTAGCCATAAGCTGTATAATAATCAGGCTTGGAGATTTAGTTTTTTAGACGTGCTTTAGAATTACAGAGTGCTATACATCTCAATCTTTCCGTTTGCGTGTGTCTCAAGCGTCCGGCAAAGGCTGAATCTTTTAGATAAAGTTTCCTCAAAATCCTCTGGCAGAAAGACATCGCCATTGTATTCATTGAAGAAAGTTGTCAGATAAAGGCAGCTGATTTTTGCAGCGTATTTTGCGACTGTCGCTTTTCCGCCGATTATGAAGATTTTTTTTCCGCTCCAGACTGTCTTTAGCTCGTTTTTGTATGATTCAAGAAAGTCTGGAAGCGAGGACGTGAAGATAAAAGATGATTTTTGTGGTGATTGGGCAGCGCCGGAATCATCTGCAGATTTTGCCGGCGTTGGTTCCGGCAGGCCCGGCCGCCGGTTTGTCTCCACGACGTTGATTCTGTCCGGGAGCGGGGAATTGAATCCTAGAAAAGTGCGGTAGCCCATAAAGACTATGTTTCCGCTTGTAAGGCGCTTAAAGCTTTCCATGTCCCATCTTGTTGACGGGTCGCTTTTCCATGGAAGTGAAAAACCGCTTCCAATCAGGTTGTTTTTGTCGCGGGCAAGAATTGCATAAAGCATTTTAGTGGTCGGGAATCAGGTGTCAGTGGCCAGAAAAACTAGCCACTGGACCTTATTGAATTATATTTCCAAAATGTCGGAATAAGCCTTGAGCGCGCCGTCGGTCTCGTGGGCAAGAACTTTCTTCGCGAGCTTTTTGCCGAGCTGCACGCCTTCCTGGTCAAAGCTGTTGATGTTCCAGACAAATCCCTGGAACATGACTTTGTTCTCAAAGTGGGCGAGAAGCGCGCCGAGCGATTTTGGCTCAAGCTGCTTTCCGAAAATCAGGCTTGAAGGCCTTTCTCCGGCGAAAGCCTTGTTCGGGTTCCCGTCGTCTTTTCCGCAGGCGAAAGCCACAATCTGGGCCGCCACATTCGCGCAGAGTTTTTTCTGGCTTGTCGAGTTCTCAATGTTCACGTCGTTTTCAAGCTGGCTCTCCTTGAACGCGATAAACTGGAGCGGCGTTATGTCTGTTCCCTGGTGCAGAAGCTGGTAGAACGAGTGCTGGCCGTTTGTTCCAGGCTCTCCAAAGATTACAGGGCCTGTAGGATATTCAACTTTCTCGCCGAATCTGTTCACTGACTTTCCGTTCGACTCCATGTCGAGCTGCTGCAAGTGCGCGGGAAAGCGGCTCAATGCCTGCGAGTACGGAAGAATCGCTGTGGCAGGATAGCCCTGCACATTTCTTTCGTAGATTCCAATCAATGCGTCGAGCATCGCAGGATTTTTGAGCAAGTCTCTGCTTGTGTCGATTTCGTCTTCCTCGTGCGCGCCTTTCAAGAAGTCGTCAAAGACTTTAGGCCCGAACGCGAGCGACAGGACCGCGCCGCCGACTCCTGAAGTTGATGAGTATCTTCCGCCTATGTAGTCGTCCATGTAGAACGCCTCAAGATAGTCCGGGTTGTGCGCGAGAGGGGAAGTTTCGCTTGTCACGGCAATCATGTGCTTCGCAGGATTCAAGCCGGCCTTTTTAAGCGCGTCCTTAACGAAGCTTTCGTTTGTCAAAGTCTCAAGAGTTGTTCCTGACTTTGAGACGAGAATAAAAAGCGAGTGCGCAATGTCAACTGATTTTAAGACGGCCGAAGCGTCGTCCGGGTCAACATTCGAGATAAACTCCGCCTTCATCTTGAGCGTGCTGTTTTTCTCCGCCCAGTTCTTTAGCGCAAGGTACATTGCGCGCGGGCCTAAGTCCGAGCCGCCGATTCCAATCTGCACAACTGTTGTGAATTTCTCGCCATTTGCGTTCGCGATTTTTCCTGAGTGGATTTTGTCCGCGAAGTCCGCGATTCTTTTCTGTTCTTTTACGTAGAAGTCGCGCTTGTTCGCGCCGTCGGCAATTACATCTTTTCCAAGCTGTCCGCGTGTAAGATGATGGAGAACAAGACGCTTCTCGCCTGTGTTCACTACGGCTCCGTTGTATGTTTCAGCGAACTTGTCCGCAAGCTGGGCCTCGTCCGCAAGCTCTTTAAGAACTGCGAGAACTTTCTCGTCAACCTGCTTTGCCGCGTAGCTGTAGGTAAGTCCGCCACCCATTTTCACCTGATAATCTGAAACGCGCTTTGCGCCGTCAGAGCCTCCGAGCTTTTCCTTTACAGAAACCGCGCCCTTGAGCGACTGAAGCTTTTTAAAGGACGAAAGCTTGTCCAAGTTTTCCCATGTAACTGCCATATTTTCCTCCGTTTTTATTTTTAGACTGTCTTGCATTCGTCGTGCGGGCTGACGGCGTTCATCGAGATTTTTCCGTCGGTGAGCATTTCGCGCATTGTTCGCCAGCCGAGCTCAGCGCATTTTACGCGCGCCGGCATATGCTGAATGTCACGCAGCGCGCTCGCTTCGTCAAGCTCTTCTATCTCGTCGTCGGTGGCTGTTCCCTGAATCATTCGCATGAAGATGTCAGAGAGCTTTTCTGCCTCTTCCTTTGTTTTTCCGATTATGCAGTCGAGCATCATGTCGCAGCTCGCCTGTGAGATTGCGCAGCCGCTTCCTGTAAAGGAGCCGCCGGTGATTTTGTCGCCTTCGACTTTTAGATTAAGCGTGATGTTGTCGCCGCAGCTTGGGTTTACGCCGTGCAGCGTCAGATTTGCGTCCGGGAGCGGTTCCTTGTGCTCCGGATGTATGTTGTGTTCGTTTAAGATTTCGCGGTAAAGTTCTTTAAGTTCCATGTAGATAATAATACTTTCATTTTTGAATTTGTTCCACAATAACTTTTAGAATAGGCTCTAGTTTTCGCGCTCCGCCTGCATTTTTTAATAGAAAATTCTCTTCCGCTTTTTGCCGAGTCCGTGCGTCACCTTAATTCTTCATTTTAAAGGTAAATTCCGCCCATTTTCCGTATTCACTTTCGGCTTTAATTGTTCCGCCGTGCTTTTGGGCGATTGTCTGCGCAATTGAAAGTCCAAGACCGTAGCCGCCGGTTTTCCGCGTGCGCGAAGTGTCAACACGGTAAAAACGCTGGAAAATTTTCTGCAAATCAGCCTTTCTTATTCCGTTTCCAGTGTTCCGCACTTTGTAGATTATGTTCTGCCTTTCCGTGTACGCTTTTACAGTTATTTTTGCGCCTTTGTCAGAATTTTTTATTGCGTTGTCAACAAGAATCACAAAAAGCTGCTTTAAGGATTTTTCATCTCCAATGCATGTGATTCCTTTTTGGATTTCCATTTCGAGCGTCATTCCGCTTTCAAAGGCGACAACTTCAAACGGAAGAACCGCATTTTCCACAGCGTTTGAAAAATCAAATTCGCTTTTTATCATCTCAAGGCGGTCAGCGTCGTCGCGCGCAAGATAAAGCAAGTCGCGCACAAGTTCTCCCATCCTTTCGTTTTCGCGCTTAATATATTGAAAGAATTTGTTTGAATTCAATTTTTCATCTGATGAAAGAACGTCAATGTTCGCGCCAATAACTGCAATCGGCGTTTTTAGCTCATGTCCCGCGTCTGCGATAAATCTTTTCTGCTTTTCAAAAGCTTCGTCCGCCTGGGCAAGCGTGATTTTTGAAAGAAAAAAAGCAATCGCGAACGAAACGGCCGTAACTCCAAGAACCGTCCACAATGAAAAAAAACGGAGCTGGTGAAGAATCCTAAAATCTTCTGTCCGGTTTAAAATGCATAGAAGAAAAGTTCCATATTTCGCAGGCGTCTTTAGATATTGAAAATTCTCGATTGTTCCGTAGGATTTTCCGCTTGAGCGGATTAAAAGCACAATCTCCGAAATTTCTCCTTCCGTGTAGCTTGGCGGAAAATCCGTTATGACTGCGTTTATTGCGCCGGAATATGAAATGTTAACGCAAAAATAATTCCTAAGGTCGCGCGGATTTAGGAACGGAAGCGAGGCCTGCGGAAAATTATCTGGACGCGGCCTGTGCCCTCCGTTTTCCGCAAGCTGAGTCAAAAAATTCTTAGCTGAATGATTTTTACTCGCTGTAATTCCAAAGTTGAGCACGGAAAAAAACAGGACAAAAATAAAAATCTGGACTGCAACAATTGCGATTATGATTTTAATTCTGAGCAGTTTTATTACTTTCAAATTATTGCTTCCTTGTCAGATTTTATTGTTTCCCGAATTTTAATCTTTACCGGCTTCCGTCCTCGAGCGAGTAGCCGATTCCGCGCGCAGTCCTGATTCTTACCTTTGCTTTTAGATTTTCAAACTTTTTTCTGATGAACGAAATGTAAACTTCAACGTTGTTGTATTCCGCGTTCGAGTCTCCGCCCCAGATTTTTTCAATCAGCTGCTCCTTTGTTATCACTTGGTGCGGATGTTCAAATAGAAGGTCGAGAATCTGGTATTCCTTGAGCGAAAGCTTGATGGCTTCTCCGTTCTTTGCCTGAAGCTCGCAGTTTTTCTTGCTTAAAGTCAAATCTCCGAAAACAATCGCGCTTTCCTTAAAATCTCCCTTGCGCCGTGACAAAGCCCTGACCCGCGCCAAAAGCTCGTCCGTTGAGAAAGGCTTTGTAAGATAATCGTCCGCGCCAGCGTCAAGGCCTTCAATCTTGTCTGAAATTTCATCTTTTGCCGTCAGAAGAATTACCGGAACATTGTTATGATTTTCTCGCAATGTCTTTAAGATTGTAATTCCGTCAATTCCCGGAAGCATGATGTCAAGAATAATCACGTCGTACGGATTCGTTTCTGCGTACTCAAGTCCGTCCGTTCCGTTAAGAACAGCGTCAATAGTGATTCTATTCTTTTTAAAAATTTCTGTGAGCGCCTGGCTCAGACCTTCCTCATCTTCAACAAGCAAAATCCGCATAATTCGCCTCCGTGAATATTATAACCAATTTTTCTTAATCAATCTTAAAATAAATAAAAAATAAACTTAAAAAAAGAATTTATTGAAAAATAATAGTTGAAAAAGTCGGAAAAATACAAATCCCCCCCCCCATTTTCTTAAAAAAATGTTTTATTCTAACTGTAGAACAAAAATTTCTTAGGAGGAAATTATGAAAAAAATGTTGAAGGCTGCGGCTTTGATTGCTGCCGCCGCAATGGTGTTGGGATTCGTTTCGTGCTCGGACAGCGACGACGCAGAGGATTTAGGGACTCTGCTTGTAATCAAGAACAAGATAGATGAGGCGGATGCTGCGAAAGAAACAGCGAAAGAAGCGGGAAAAAAGGATGAGACTGCTAAAGCTACAGCTGCTACTTATGATTTTACAGGTTTGGCAGGTTCAGCTTTTAGTCCGGCTTTGACATTGGCCGCTAATACGACAATAGCTGTTGGAGAGGGAACTAACACCGTAACAACATCTGTTGGAGCAGCAAAAATCTATATTGCTCCTAGTAAAGCGGGTGGAAAAAATGATAAATCAATGCGTATAAGAACTGATGCTAATTCAAAGAGCACTGCTATAAATTACAATGGTGGTGAAACTTCTTCTATTGCTTCAGGAGTAACAATCGCTGACCTTTCTCGTTATGTTTCTATTGACGTGGACGGCGCGTGTACAGTTACTGCAAAGTTTAAGGGTGTAAAATCAAGTGAGGGAACCAACACAATTTCAGTCGGACTTTTTGATTCAGATGGCAAGAAATTGGGCGATTTGAAAGAATTTACAGCAGGTGTTGGATGTGATGAAACTACTGTTACAGGTAAAGTGAGCGCGGCTACAACTGTATATGTTGTAATGTCTCGTAATGTTGCTGGTGCAAAGGGAGGAATCGACCTTTATAATATCTCTGTTCAGCCGTAAGTTTTTACCAATTGTTATTTTTCGCCCGCCTAAAAACATTCCGTTTCCCCCTAAGAAGCGTTTGTTTTTTGGCGGGCGTTTTTTTGTTCCTTTTGTCAGGCTTTTTTTTATCGCAATAAAAATCTGCGCCCATATTTGCTTGATAACTGTTATTTTTCATTGCAATCATATATAATTTCATCATCTTTTTCGAAATCTTTTGAGGTGAATTATGTCTAAAATCCAGATGAAAAATGCAATCGCCGAGCTTGACGGCGACGAGATGACACGCGTTCTTTGGGCTGTCATCAAGGAAAAGCTTCTTGAGCCTTATGTTGACTTGAAGACTGAATATTATGACTTGGGATTGAAGAACCGCGACAACACGGACGACAAAGTGACTTACGACTCGGCCGCAGCAATCAAGCGGCTCAAGGTCGGTGTAAAGTGCGCGACAATCACTTCAAACGCTGCCCGCGTAAAGGAATACAACCTAAAGCATCTTACACGCTCGCCGAACGGAATTATCCGCGAGGAGCTTGACGGAACAGTTTTCCGCACTCCGATTTTTGTAAAGAATATCCACGGCTCAGTTTCAAACTGGAAAAAGCCGATTGTCCTGGGACGCCACGCCTACGGCGATGTCTACAAGAACTGCGAGATGAAGGTTGATGGGCCTGGAAAAGCGGAGCTTGTCTTTACAGGAGCCGACGGAAAGGAAATCAGAAAGACAATCCAGGAGATGAAAGGACCAGGAATCCTGCAGGCAATCCACAACATGGACTCTTCAATCGAAAGCTTCGCGCGCTGCTGCTTTTCTTACGCGCTTGACCAGAAAATCGACTGCTGGTTCGGAACAAAGGACACAATCTCAAAGACATACGACGGAAACTTCAAGGCGATTTTCCAGCGCATTTACGACGCGGAATACAAGGAAAAGTTCGAGAAGGCCGGAATAGAGTATTTCTACACGCTTATTGACGACGCAGTTGCACGCATTATGAAGAGCGAGGGCGGAATGCTCTGGGCCTGCAAGAACTACGACGGCGACGTTATGAGCGACATGATTGCCTCCGCCTGCGGAAGCCTTGCGATGATGACTTCAATCCTTGTTACTCCGAACGGCGAGTTTGAGTACGAGGCGAGCCACGGAACAGTCCAGAAGCACTATTACCGCTATCTTAAAGGCGAGAAAACTTCCACAAACCCTGTCGCGCTGATTTTCGCCTGGACCGGAGCGTTGGCAAAGCGCGCCGAGCTTGACGGAACTCCGGAGCTTTCTGATTTCGCGAAGCGCCTTGAAAAAGCGACTCTCGATGTTATTGAAAGCGGCGTCATGACAGGCGACCTTGCGCGTCTCGCCGAGCCTAAGGCGGAAAAAATTGTAAATTCCTGGGAATTTATTGACGCGATTGTCGCAAAACTAGAAAAGTAAAATAAAAAATCTGTAAAGCATGCGGCCAAAAATGTTGTCTGCATGTTTTACAGATTCTAAAAAAAATCAGCCGCTTTTTTTATTCTAAATCGTCCAGCTCAAGATTCTGGTAATGGAGCGCGGTCGCAATCGCGTTTGCTGCGGTTACTAAAAGCTCAAGGTCGTCGTTCTGCCAAATTCTTGCGTGGTTTGTCGTGTCGGCCCGCAGATATCCGTAAACATAATCATTATATTTTATTACAGCATAGGCCGCGGATTTTATTTCCTGGCTGTTAAAGGTTTTTAAAAGCTTTTCTTGCTTTAAGGCTTTTAGCTGCTGCCTTTCATTTATGTAAAAGATTCCGTTTGTATTGCTTAATCCGATTTTAAAAAGCTCATTGCTGATAAATGAGAAATCTTTGTGTTGTGAAAGCGGATGAACTATTGAAAAAAGAAGTTTGTCCTTTGACTGCAGGGAAAGATGGTCAACCATCATTGTTGAGCTGAAATTGTTTAAAACCGCCAGAATTCCGTCTTTTAAGTTGCTCTGCATATTCAGAAGCTTGTACATTGTCGTGATTCTTTGCATTGGATTCGCAGTTTTATCGTTGTCTGTGTGCAAAACAATGTCTTTGTGCTTGGAATCAAGGTAAATGATAAAGCAGCTTCTTCCTTTCTGTTTTCCCCTGTAAAGAGCCTTGTCTGTTTTTTCCATTAGGACATCGTATGAATTTCCGTCGAGCGGAAAACGGCTAAGCCCTGTTGTGCAAGTTATATAGCAGCCGGGAAGACCTTCCAATGTAAGTCCGTCAATCTTCTTGAAAAGTTCCCTGCAGAATTTCCAGATTTTATCATATTCTGTGATGTTTTTAACCACAAATATAAATTCATCTCCGCCAAAACGTCCGACAACGCCTTTTTCAGCTATGTTGTCTTTTAGCTTTTTAGCGATGCTGCAGATTATTTTGTCGCCGGCCGTGTGTCCGTAGTTGTCGTTTACATTCTTAAAATTATCAATGTCAACAAGAGCTAGCGAAAAAGGTACATTTTCTTTTATCAAATTGTTTGCATATTCAATAATAACTTGTCGGTCGTAAAGACCTGTAAGAGAGTCTGTTTTTAATTGTTTTCCAGTGTCAAGAAAATCTCTCATATTCAGCAAATCCTAGCATTTGATTTTTTTGTTGTCAAATTTTCACATTTTTTTTATTTTATTTTCGGAGTTTTCTTCTGTTAACTCCACAAGTTTTAATTTTCCTTTAATTGTCAGAATATCATTTTCTAGTTTTAATCTTAGAGTTCCTTTATATTTTGATTTTTCATTTAATTTTTCTTGACCGGAAGTTTCCGTTTCTGATTTTTCATCATTTTTATTTAGTCCAGAACCTTCATCTGATTTTTCATCAAGTTTTTCTAGCTCAGAATCTTCCTGCTCAGGCTTTTCATCTGATATTTCTGCTTCAGCCTTCTTTTGTTCAGTTTTTTCTTTCTCAGAATTTCCGCCGTTTTCTTGATTTATGATAAAAAAACTTTTCTCAACGTCGAGCTTTCCTTTTTCATCCGTCTGGATAAAATAATCAGCTCCGCGGTGCGTAAAAGTTACTGTGGTTTTTCCATTTTCTTCTATAAAAGTTTGCAGATTGTCAGATTTCAGGAATTCCGGCGATGAAACTGCGAAAAGCAAAAGCGCGCGCAAGCCTTTCGGGGCAAGAAGCTTTTTTGGATTTGAGGAAGTGTCGTAAACCGTTTCAAAAAGTCCGCCTGTGCTGTGCGAAAGCGAAGCTCCCGAAACTGCGTCGTATTTGTCGCTGATTTTTTTTGATGAGGTTGACCATTTTAAGAAGTTCTTTCCGTCATCAGATTTTGTGTTCAGCCTGAAATTTATGGAAAGCGTGTCTTTTACGGAGATTTTTTCTTTTGCGGACGTAAAAAACGGGAAAAAAACAAGAAGGCAAATCGGAATGATTTTTTTTAAGCTCATAGATTTTTTGATTTTAGCACAGATTTGGCTTGTTCGGAAACTTCATTGATTCTTGAAATTTTTGCAGAGACCTGGCTTGAAATTGCGATGAGAATTGAATTCTAGCTAGTAAATCAGTAGAATACAAAATATGAGCGACTTACTTAAAATTCAAGATTTAAATGTAAATATAGAGAAAAAGCAGGTTCTCCACGATGTGAACCTGGCTGTGAACGCTGGCGAAACCCACGTTCTTATGGGCCCGAACGGAGCCGGAAAATCAACTCTCGGCTTTACAATCATGGGAAATCCGCGCTACACAGTTTCAGGCGGAAAGATTTTCTTTGACGGCGAGGACATCACCGAGATGGGAGCGGACAAGCGCGCCGCGAAGGGAATTTTCCTTTCGTTCCAGACTCCGCTTGAAGTTCCTGGAATCTCGCTTGAAAGCTTTATCCGCACGGCCTTGCAGCAGCGCACAGGAAAGCGCGTCAAGCTTTTCCAGTTCCAGAAAGAGCTTAAGGCGATGATGCAGATTCTGAACATGGACGAAAGCTACGCGTCACGCGACTTGAACGTCGGCTTTTCCGGCGGCGAGAAAAAGAAGAGCGAAATCCTGCAGCTTTTAATGCTAAAGCCAAAGCTCGCGATTCTTGACGAGACTGACTCAGGCCTTGATGTTGACGCCGTGCGCACGGTCTCAAGAGGAATCGAGGAATACCAGAAGTCGCAGAACGGCGCGCTTATTATCATCACACATTCAACGAAGATTCTTGAGAGCCTTAAAGTTGACAAGACGCACGTTCTTGTAAAAGGAAGAATTGTAAAAGACGGCGGAGCGGAGCTTGTTGACGAAATCAACGAGAACGGCTTTGAGAAATACGAGAACAACTAAGAATTAAACGCAGATACACGCGGATTTTAAGGATACAACGGATGGATTTTTGATTTGTGATAATGCAGCTGCAGAATGAAATTCTTTCGTATATCAAAACAAATGCGTTCTTGCTTTGCTTTCAATCCGCGTCCTATCCTTTTCATCTGTGTTAATCCGTGTTGAATAGCTATTATTAGGAAAATTATGGAAGAAAACAAAGAGATTCCGGAGATTTCTGATTCTCCGTATGATTTTAGATATGAAGAGAAAGGCTTTTACCGCAATCATAACGGCCTGACACCTGAGATTGTCGAAAAGCTTTCAGAAGATAAGAACGACCCTGAGTGGATGAGAATCTTCCGCTTAAAGTCGCTTGAGATTTACAACCAGCTAAAAGCTCCTGAGTGGGGACCTGATATTTCAGGCCTGAACATGGACGAGATTGCGACATATGTGCGTCCTAACACAAAAATGCAGACAAAATGGGAGGACGTTCCCCAGGACATAAAGGACACGTTTGAAAAGCTCGGAATTCCTGAGGCTGAGCGCACATCTCTTGCCGGAGTCGGCGCGCAGTATGACTCTGAGCTTGTCTACCACAACCTGCAGGACGAGGTCGCGGCTCAGGGCGTTGTCTACACTGACTTTGAAAGCTCCCTGCGCGGCCCTTACGCCGAGATGGTCAGAAAACATTTTATGCGCCTTGTAAAGCCTTCTGACCACAAGTTCGCGGCCCTGCACGGAGCTGTCTGGTCGGGCGGAAGCTTTGTCTATGTTCCGAAAAATGTGAAGGTCGCGATTCCTCTCCAGTCATATTTCAGGCTGAACGCAAAGGGCGCGGGCCAGTTTGAGCACACTCTGATTATTGTTGACGAGGGCGCGGACGTGCACTTTATTGAAGGCTGCTCCGCTCCGAAATACAACGTTGCAAACCTGCACGCCGGCTGCGTCGAGCTTTTTGTCGGCAAGAACGCGCACTTGCGCTATTCGACAGTCGAGAACTGGTCCAAGAACATGTACAACCTGAACACAAAGCGCGCGAGAGTTGAAGAGGGCGGATTCATCGAATGGATTTCAGGCTCGTTTGGAAGCCACATCTCGTATCTTTATCCTGAGAGCGACCTTGTTGGCGAAGGCGCGCGCGCAGAGTTCACCGGAGTCACATTTGCGGGCGAGGGCCAGCAGCTCGACACAGGAGCTAAGATGGTTCACCTTGCTCCAAGAACTACATCTGTAATCACGACAAAATCGCTTTCAAAAAGCGGCGGCGAGTCCATTTACCGCTCGGCTGTATATATCTCAAAAGACGCGAAGAATTCAAAGGCGAGCGTAAGCTGCGACTCGCTCATGCTCGACAACAAGTCGGCCTCGCACACGGTTCCGGCCATGGACATTCATACGGACGAGTGCGATGTCGGCCACGAGGCGAGAATCGGACGCATTTCAAGCGATGCGGTTTTCTATCTGATGAGCCGCGGCATTTCCGAGGAGGAGGCGCGGGCGATGATTGTAACAGGCTTTGCAAATCCTGTTTCAAAGGAGCTTCCGCTTGAGTACGCCGTCGAAATGAACAACCTTATCCGACTTGAGATGAAGGGAGGACTGTAAGATGAAAAAAACATTCACTGAGCTTAATAAAATCCCTTATCTTACATGGAACTGGCTCAAGATGAACCGCGCCTCGCTCGAAGTTGACGTGGCTGACGCAGCTCCGCTCTCTGACGGAATCCATGTTGTGAATAAAAATGAAAACGTTAGCATAGAAACTTCAGGCGGCGAGACAAAAATCAGCGTGAAAGGAATTGCCGGAGAGCCGGTCCTGGTTCATTTTGATTTCGCTGACGGAAAATATTACTCGCACGTCCAGACTGTCACGGCGGAAGAAAACAGCGAAGTGACTGTGGTTCTTGACTACACTTCATCTTCTGAGTCCGCAGGGCTTTCTGAAATCAGGACAAAGATTTGCGCAAAGCCTTATTCAAAAGTCCATCTTGTGAAAGTCCAGCTCCTCGGCGAAAAATATGTCCAGGTTGACGACACTTATTCTGTCGTTGAGGACGGCGCGCTTGTAGATGTTGTCCAGATTGAGCTTGGCGGCGGAAAAGTCTACGCGCAGGTTATTTCCGACCTTGGCGGCGCAAAGTCAAAGTTCACTTCCGAGACAGCGTTTGTCGCGGACAAGGACCGGCTTCTTGACATGAACTACGTTGTGAATCTGCTTGCTCCTGAAAGCGAGACAAAGATGGGCGTAAAGGGCGTTGTTTCTGGAACGGCGCAGAAAGTGTACAAGGGCACGATGAATTTTAAGCGCGGCTGCCACGGAGCGAAAGGCGACGAGCAGGAAGAGACGCTTTTGATGTCTAACAGCGCTGTGAACAAGTCCCTCCCGATGATTCTCTGCGACGAGGAGGATGTGGCGGGAAACCACGGCGCGACGCTCGGAAGACTTGGCGCGGACGAGCTTTTCTACATGGAGTCGCGCGGAATCGGCGAGGACGAGGCGAAGCGCATGATGATGAAAGCGAAAGTCATGAGCGCCGCCAGTTTGATTCCTGACGAAGATTTGAAGACGAAGATAGAAAATTTTATTGAGAAATAAAAATTTAATCTTTTTCCTATTAAATATATAGGTAAAAATACTTTAACAATTTTTCTAAATCAGCTAAAATTGCGCGTATGAATGAATTTAGAAAAGATTTTCCGCTTTTTAAAGCGATAGATGATGGAACTTCAAAAGAGAACAAAGGGCTTGTCTACCTTGACTCAGCTGCCACTGCGCAGCGGCCCTTTGTTGTTCTTGACGCGATGAAGAATTTCTACGCGACGAGCAACGCGAATCCTCTCCGCGGAATTTACGACTTGAGCGAGAGGGCGACAAAGGCGTATGAAGACGCGCGCGCGACAACCGCGAAATTCCTGAACGCAAAGGATTCTCGTGAAGTGATTTTCACCCGCAACTCGTCTGAAAGCCTGAACCTTGTTGCCTACACCTACGGAATGGCGAATGTGGGCGAGGGCGACGAGATTGTAATCTCAATCATGGAGCACCACTCGAACATTCTTCCGTGGCAGATGGTTTGCCAGGCGAAAAAAGCGGTCCTCAAATTTATGTACGTTGACAAGGAGACCGGCGTAATTCCTGAGAGCGAATTTGCAAAAATCACTCCAAAGACAAAGATTGTCGCAGTGACGCAGGTTTCAAACGTGCTTGGAACACAGAATCCTGTCAAGAAAATCGCTGGGATTGCGCATAAGAACGGAGCTGTTATCGTCGTTGACGGCGCGCAGTCGGCTCCGCATATCAAAGTTGATGTCCAGGACATAGACGCGGACTTTTTCGTTCTCAGCGGACACAAGCTCTGCGGGCCCATGGGAATCGGTGCTCTTTACGGAAAGCTTGATCTTCTTGAGAAGATGCCGCCTTTTATGCGCGGCGGCGAGATGATTGAGTATGTTACAGAAACTTCTGCTACGTGGGCTGAAGTTCCGCACAAGTTCGAGGCAGGAACCGTAAGCGCGGGCGACGCTGTCGGAATGGCGGCCGCAATCAAATATATAGAAGGAATCGGGCTTGAAAACATCGAGAAGCACGACTCAGCTCTTGCTGTGCGTCTTATTGAAGGCTTAAAGAAGATTCCTTATATCCATATTGTCGGAAACAAGGACGGAAGCAAGCGCACAGGAATTGTCACTTTCACAGTTGACGGAGTTCATCCGCACGACGCTGCGACTCTGCTGAGCGGCGAGAATATCGCAATCCGCGCCGGACACCACTGCGCCCAGCCTCTGGGAGCGTACATGGGAGTTCCTGCGACCGCAAGGGCTAGCCTGTATCTTTATAACACAGAGGAAGAAGTTGACAAGCTGGTTGAGAAAGCCGCGCTTCTCCGCAAGTGGAGCGGCTACAAGGACTAGCGCTTGTTTTCCGCCGTTAAATTTAATTGTCTTTTAGCAACTTGCCTTGCCGTGTTAGAATCTTCTTATGGTCAAGATTTTAATACGGCTTTTTATAAAGAATTCCTCTGACTATGAGAACTGCGAGGTCCGCACAAAATACGGAATTGTCTGCGGCGCGTTCGGCATTTTTTTGAATTTGATGCTTTTTGCGCTCAAGTTCGTTTTTGGAACTGTGTCAAAAAGCGTCGCTATGGTCGCAGACGCGTTCAACAACCTTTCAGACGGCGCGTCGTCTTTAGTTTCAATACTTGGATTCAAGCTTTCGCTTAAAAAGCCCGACAAAGACCATCCTTTCGGCCACGGACGCATGGAGTACGTTTCGGGGCTGGTGATTTCATTCTTAATTCTTTTGATGGGATTTGAGCTTTTGCGCTCGTCCTTTTCATCTGTTTTTACTTCTGAAAAAACTGAATTCTCCGTTCTTTCTGTCGCTGTTATGTGCGTCGCGGTCCTTGTGAAGTTCTACATGTATTTTTACAACCACAGGATCGGAAAGAAAATCGGCTCTGTTTCGATGGAGGCGACAGCGAAAGACAGCCTGGGCGACACAATCTCGACTTTTGTTGTAATTGCTTCACTTGTCGCAGGAAAATACACGAGCTTTCCTGTAGATTCTGTTGCCGGAATGATTGTCGGCTTTTTTATCATAAAAACGGGGTTTGACTCCGCGAAGGAAACAATTGCTCCGCTTCTGGGCGAGGCTCCTTCAAAGGAGTTTATAAAGGAAGTTGAGACGGAGCTTCTGCGCCACAAGCCGATTCTTGCGATGCACGACATTGTTGTGCACGACTACGGCCCCGGCCGCCGCATGATTTCGCTGCACGCGGAAGTTCCCGGCGACAAGAATATTTTTGAGCTTCACGATGTGATTGACAACGCCGAGAACGACATCGCGAAGAAATTCAACTGCTCCGTTGTAATCCACATGGATCCTGTCCAGACGCACAATCCGCTCCTTGAAGATATAAAGAAGCACTTGAAAATAATCCTTTTTGTGATTGACCCGGACTTGACTGCGCACGACATTAGAATTGTTCCAGGCCCGACACATTCAAACCTGATTTTTGATGTGGTAAAGCCTTTTTCGTGCAAGCTGACAGACAGCGAGCTTAAGGCCAAGATTGACTCCGCCGTTAAAATCAAATATCCGGACGTGAACACTGTAGTTACAGTTGATGTTCCTTACGGTGAATAAAAATCCTGTCAGAATGAATAATTTCATCTGCTTTTTTTATTTGCCGTTTTTAGATTTCTTCTGTCAGCTGATAGAATTTGCTTCTTCCCTTGATTTCTTTAATTTCAATCAAATCCATTTTGAGCAGAATCCAGACAAGAAGATTTGCCCACCTTGCGTTTTTTGCGCCGGATTTTTCCCTTATTGCCTTTGAAACGTCGCAGAGCCTAAAAAGTCCTGACTCAGTTTTTTCGGCTCCGCAAAGCAAGTCAGTAAAGTCAGAAGGCTTTGTGAAGGTCTTTTTTGACAGAATCTCGTCGAGCCTTTTTCCTGCCGGCACCCAGTTTTTCAAGTGGCGGCGGCTATTGTTAAAAATCTGTGTCTCTTTTCCTGTTTGCCTGCGTATCTCAGTCGCGCGCACAAAAAGTACTTCGAGCGTGCAGGCAGGGGCCAGGAAAAGCGTGCAGATTTTTGTCATTCCGCGGAGCGAGTCATAAAACGTCGCCTTTTTCGGGCTTTTCTTCCTGTAAATTGTGTTTCCGCCTGTGTCCGTCATCTCAATAAATTTTTCCTGCAGGACTGGGTGCACAATCTTGATTTTTTTTCCGCTTCCTAAAATATATTCTGCCTTTTCTGTGAGCGCTGAAAGATTTGAAGTCTGAATTTCAACTGCGTTGCCGTTTTCGTCCAGAATGTCGCAAATCCAGGAAGTTCCTGCAAGCGGAACTTCCGTTTTTCCGTTTGTTTCGAGCGCGTAGATTTTTTTGAGCGTAAGATGAAGATCCGATTCGTTGTAAGTGTTAATCATATCAATTTACTGTTTTTTCTTTTGATTTTCTGAATTTTTAAATATCGGCTTAAAATTGATTGACTTTAGAAAAAAGTGTCTATAAAATGTTATCCAAGTGGGAAATTGTGGGTGTAAGTGGTAAAAAGTGGTATGGAGCTGCTGACTGGTGAGTACCGCAACACTTTGGACGAGAAAGGAAGAATCCTTTTTCCGACAAAATTGCGGAACGAATTGTTTAAAAAAGATGATTCTGATGAAAATTCAAAGGAAGAGTCTGGAAAAAACGTTCTTATCATCACGCAGGCAATCGACCGCTGTTTATGGATTTACACCCTCAGTGAATGGAAAAATCTTTCCGCAAAGATAATGGGAGCTGCTTCTCCGTTCAATGCGAAAAATAATCTCGTTCTCCGGCATTTTATAGGTCCAGCCCAGGAAGTTGAGCTTGACAGGTCGGGGCGAATTTCTATCCCGCAGAGCCTCAGAACTTACGCGAATCTTACAAAGGACTGTGTGCTTCTTGGAATCAACAAGTACATAGAGCTTTGGGACGCGGCAGAATACAGCAAATATCTTGCGGCAAACGAACAGAGCCTTGCTGAAGCCGCCGACGCGCTGAGCAATATAAGTTTTTAGATTTAATAAAAGGGATAATAAAAAAGGTGGAAATTGTTCATACTCCTGTTCTTCTTAACGAGTGCCTGGAATATCTAAGCCCCGTTGGAGAGCCGTTTGAAAACAACGCGTTTATGATTGACTCAACTCTAGGCGAGGGCGGACACTCAAACGCGTTTCTTGCAAAATTCCCAAATCTTCATATTCTCGGAATCGACCGCGACAAGAACATTCAGTCGCGCGCGCGTGAGCGCCTTAGCGTTTACGGCGGCAGAATGGAATTTTACAACGGCTGGTTCAATGATTTCTATAAAAATTATCCGGCAGACAAGGAAAAGCCAGACTTGATTCTTTTTGACCTTGGAATCTCCGTTTATCATTATGAAAAATCCGGCCGTGGCTTTTCTTTTAGATATGACGAGCCTCTTGATATGCGCCTTGACTTTGACAAGGGCGAGAGCGCGGCGGATTTATGCAACAATCTCCGCGAGGAAGAGCTTGCGAACATGATTTATCTTTACAGCGATGAAAAATATTCGCGGAGAATCGCGCGGGCAATTTGCGAGGAGAGAAAGTCGCAGAAAATTGAGTCCTCAAAGCAGCTCGCCGACATAATCTACAACGCGGTTCCAGGAAACTACAGGCACGGAGCGATTCATCCGGCCACACGCACTTTTCAGGCGCTTAGAATCGCAGTCAACTCGGAGCTTAGAAGGCTTCCGGAAGCCCTGCACGCGGCGTTCAATGTGCTGAAAGCCGGCGGAAAAATGGGCGTAATCACGTTCCACAGCCTTGAAGACAGAATTGTAAAGAACTATTTCCGAAACCTCGGAAAAAAATGCGTATGTCCGCCGGAGCAGGCCCAGTGCACTTGCGGCGGAACTCCATGCGCTGAAATCCTGACGCGTAAGCCTGTCGAGCCGAGCCAGGAAGAAGTAAAAGAGAACTCTCCAAGCCGCTCTGCGAAGCTCCGCGTGGTAAGAAAACTGCGCGACGCGAGCGAGATGCACCTTCTTCAGATTGAGCAGGAGGCGATGTGATGAAAAGCGAGACAAAATACAAAGTGATTGCGTGCGTCGCAGTCGTGATGATTCCGCTTCTTCTCGCTTTGGACGCGTTCCAGGCGAAAAAATACGCGCGCCTCCAGAAAGAGCTTGACGCGCTTGAGGCAAAGCAGCAGGAGCTTGTCGAGGACAACAAGAAGCTGATTTCCGACATCAGCGTCCTTTCAAGCTCCGACCGTATCGAAAGCCTCGCCGAAAATGAACTGGGAATGCACAAAGCTAAGTCAGAAGATATTGTGCGTGTCGAAATAAAATAACACGTAATAAGCACAAATGGAGAAAATGATTGAAAGAAAAGTTTTAAATAGCCAGTAAAGTCAAAACAGGCGGAAGCGAGGTTCTTCCTGCGGGCCGCTTCTTCGCGGCTTTAGCAGGCAGGTTCTCGCTGGAAGCCTGTTTTGCAGTTGCAATTAGTCTAAAACTTTTCTTTCAGGTACTTAAGGAATAACAAAAAATGGCAGACACAGAAAGTCTTGAAAATATAAGCAGTCTCTTGAATTTGTCAGACACTTTAAAAGCGGTGGGAGGAGTTCTTCTTAACGGGGATTTTGACGGGAAGAACTTTTGCTTTACGAGTGTTGCAACTGACAGCCGGAAAGTCGTGAAAAACTCATTGTTTGTTCCGCTTATCGGTGAATTTCAGGATGGGCATTCTTATGTTCCTCAGGCGGTGGGAGCTGGGGCATCTGCCGTTTTTATTTCAAAAAAAACAGATTCAAAAACATTGGCTAAGCTCAAGACCTTAGCTCAAAATCAAAAAAAAGTAGCCTTTATTCTGGTTGAGGACACTCTGCGCGCGCTTCAAAATGCGGCGGAAGAGTATGCCGGCAAGTTTCCAGGCCTTATCCGCTGCGCAGTCACAGGCTCAAGCGGAAAAACTACGACCAAAGAAATTGCCGCCAGCGTCCTTAGCCAGAAATTTTCTGTTGTGGCGACCGAAGGAAACTTCAATTCCGAGACAGGCCTTCCTCTTTCTGTTTTTAGAATCAGGAAAAACCACGAGCTTGGCCTGTTTGAGATGGGCATGAACCGCGTTAACGAAATCAGGGAGATTGCGAAGGTCTTTAAGCCTGAGTTCGCGGTCATAACAAACATCGGCACAGCTCATATCGGAATTTTAGGCTCGCGCGAGAATATAGCGAAAGAAAAGAAAAATATCTTCAATTATATTGATGAGAACGGCGCGGCGTTTATTCCTGAGAATGATGATTTCAAGGATTTTCTTGCAAAAGATGTAAAAGGCGAAGTTGTTTTTTACGGCGAGAATTCAGATAAAAATGTAAAGCTTGTGTGCGACGAGGGGCTTTCAGGCACAGTGTTCTCTGTTGACGGCGTTGAAATGCGTCTTGCGCTTCCGGGGCATTACAATTTCCTGAACGCGCTGGCTGCTGTCGCTCTTGCAAAGAAGCTCGGCCTTACAGCCGCGGAAATAAAGCGCGGAATTGAAAGTCTGAAGCCTCTTGGCGGCCGCTCTCAAATCATAAAAGGCAAGTTCACAGTTCTTGAGGACTGCTACAACGCGAATCCTGACTCAATGAAAAAAGCCATAGAGCTTTGTTCTGAAGCCAAAAAAGAAAATCCTTTGCAAAAGAAGATTTTTGTCCTCGGCGACATGCTTGAGCTTGGCTCTCTTTCAAAAGCCGAGCACGAGAAAATTGGCGGACTCGCGGCAAAAAGCGGAGCCGACTTTGTGATTTTTGCAGGCGACGAGATGAAGGCCGCTTACGAAAAGGCTTCGTCTGTTGAAAAATCCAGAAAATTCTTTCATGTTAGTGGAAAAGATGAGAACGCGGTTAAAAAAATCGCGCAGATTATAAACCAGCTTGCGTCCAGCGGAGATTTGATTTTGCTCAAAGGCTCGCGGGGAATGGGGCTTGAGCGCGTAATTCCATTGATAAACGGCGGAGGAGAAGAATGAATTTCAACATTTCTGCCGACAAGCCTCTTGAGCAGTATAAAAAAAGCGATCTTTCCATAGTTCTTCTCACTTTTTTGCTCTGGGGAATCGGAATTTTTACGCTTTATGTTTGTTCCGACGCATTTGGACAGCGGAACTTCGGCGATTCTCTTTATTTTGTGAAAAGACAGATTATAAGTTCTGCCGCCGGACTTCTTGCGTTCATTTTTTTCGCGGTTATAAATCTCGACACGCTAAAGAAAATCCTTCCGGCGATGGTTTTTGCTTCAATTATCCTGTGCTGGATGGTTTTTCTTCCTGGGATTGGAATTGAAAAAAACGGAGCGCGCCGCTGGCTCAACTTTGGATTTACGACTTTCCAGCCTTCAGAGATGGTGAAATTCACGGTGGTTTTGTATCTTGCGAATTATTTTGAGAAGCAAAGCCACATCGAAAGCCAGATTGACAAAACTGTTTTTCCGGCTGTTGTCCTGACTTTTGTTATGGTGATTTCAATTTTTATCCAGCAGGATTTGTCAACTTCCGTTTTTGTCGGCGGGCTTGCCGTGATTCTTTTTATAGTTTCAGGCTCAAAAATCTTCTGGCTTGTTCCTGTCATGCTGATTTTAATTCCGTGCGGAGTTCTTCTTGTTCTTCTTGAACCTTACAGGCTTGACCGGATCATAGGATTCATAAACCAGGATGAATTTCTGCAGGATTTGAACTACCAGATGAATTCGGCGCGCAAGGCAATTTCCGCCGGAGGACTTTGGGGACAGGGGCTTGGCTCCGGACTTATGAAAATAAACAGCGTTCCTGAAATTCAGTCGGACTACATTTTTGCCGGCTGGGTCGAGTCCATGGGATTTTGCGGCGTTGTCATCTATTTTTTGATTCTTGCGGCTTTTGCCTGGCGCGGAATTTCCTGCGCAGTAAAATCAACTGACAGGTTCGCGGCGGTCGCTTCTTTCGGATTTACTTTTTCGATTGTCGCGCAGTCGGTTTTGAACATTGCGGTTGTCGGCGGAGTTGTTCCAACAACCGGAGTTCCGCTTCCGTTTTTTAGTTCGGGCGGATCTTCAATTTTATTCACTTTCGCAAGCTGCGGATTTCTTGTGAACGCTTCAAGAACGGCCGATATACAAAGCAAGAGCTTTGAAAAACGTAGAAATACTTTTGATGATTTAGATGTGGCAGAGGGAGAGATTGTTTATGAGTGATTATGTTTTTCACAACCTTGACGGATTTGAAGGCTTTGAGATAAAGAAATCAAAGCCTAAGAAAAATAAAAAAGCTGACAAATTCAGCATGGTCAAAGTTTTTGTCGCGATTTTCTCAATTCTCTTAATCTGCGAGCTTTGCGTTTATTTTCTCGTAGTTCCGTGCATGGAGAAAGTTGAAATTTATTTTTCAGGACTTTCATCCTACACTCCGCAGCAAATGATGAAAACAATTGAGCCTGCGACAGACAAAACTTTTCTTGCTTTCAGCTCAAACGAGGCGCAGTCGCTTCTAATGACGGTTCCAGGAATTGAGGAAGTTTCAATTGAAAAGCGTTTTCCGAATAAAATTTTCATCAAAGTAAAGGAGCGTGAGCCTGTCGCAATGACTTTTGTCCAGGACGGCGACAGAACTGTGTCTGTTCAGATTGATAAAAATGGAGTATTATTTGCAGCGAATGGAAGCACTGCGAAATTGGACAGGACGATTCCTTTAATTTCAGGAATTCCTGTCGAAAATATACCTGAGGGGATGAGAATTCCTCAAAAGTACCGTGCTTTGATGGAGCAGATTGCCCAGATTCAGGCACTTTCGCAAAAATATTTTGCTGCAATTTCAGAAATTCAGGTTATTCCGAAAGAATACGGCAACTACGAGCTTGTTCTTTATCCAATCCATTCAAGAACAAGAATCTTAACCGGCCGCCAGCTGAACGAAGAAGCGTTGCAGTACATGATGGTAGCTTTGGATGTTGTGAACAGCCTTGAGCCGAATGTGGCGGAAATTGATTTAAGATACGGCTCGGTTTCATACAGAACAAGAACATCCGGCTATCATGCGGCAGGAGAAAGCGTTGAGTAGCGTTGTAGCCGGCCTTGACATAGGAACTTGCTTTGTCAGGGCTGTAATTGGAATTATTCATGATGATAACTCGGTTGAAATTGTAGATTTGGCGAAAAAGCCTTCCTCAGGACTTTTGCGCAACGGCACAATTGTAAATATTGAAGCCACGACAAAATGCATTACAGAAGTGATTGACGAGGCTGAGCAGAATTCCGGGCTTGAAGCTTCTTCTGTCGTCGTCGGAATCGGCGGAGTTCAGATTGAAAGCATAAATTCGAAAGGCGTTGTCGCAATTTCATCCTACGGAAAAAAAGAGCGCGCCGTTACTCAGGAAGATGTTGAGCGCGTCATTGAGTGCGCAAAGTCAATTCATTTTCCTTCCGACAGAAAAATGATTCATCTTATTCCGCAGACTTTTTATGTTGACAAGAGCGATGTCGGAAAAAATCCTATTGGAAACATTGCGTGCAAGCTCGAAGCCGAAGTGAACATAATCACTGCGAGCGTGACTTCCGTTTCAAATATCACAAGATGCATTGAGCAGACTCCTTACACATTGGACGAAGTTTGCCTTAAAACTCTTGCCTGCACTGACGCTGTTATGATTGAAGATGAGCGGAAGCTCGGTTCAGTTTTAATCGACATTGGCGGCGGAACAACAGACGCTATTGTGATTGTTAACGACGCTCCGATCTGCGCTTGCTCAGTTCGTGTCGGCGGAAACGCTGTGACAAATGACATTTCAATTGTAAAAGGAATTCCGACCGCAATCGCCGAGAAAATAAAGCTTGAAGGCGGCTGCTGCTGGCTTCCGATTGTCGAGCAGCATGACGAGGATGTTATTATTCCGGGATTTGGCTCCCGCGGCTCTGAGCTTACATCAAAGCTTGAACTCTGCCAGATTATCGAGCCAAGAATGAAAGAAATCTTGGAAATGGTCAGAAATGAAATCAAGCAGAAACTTTCAGGCGTTCAGTTTTCCGGCAGCATAATTTTGACAGGCGGCGGTGCGCAAATTCCTGGCGCTGTGGAGCTTGCGGAAGCAGTTTTCGGAACTTCGTCTGTCAGACTTGGAATTCCGCAGGCTTTGGGCGGCATGGAAGACAAATACCGCTATCCAGAATGGGCGACGGCGGTTGGACTTTTGCTCGCGCGGAAAGAAATTCCAGAGCCTGAAGAAAACCGCCGCGGAAAAGTAAAGAAAAAAACGCTTGGAAACCATGATAATGACGGAAAGGAAAGCGTTTTGACAAAAATTATGCGCGCATTTTTTTAGTTTTTTTGATATAGACGTTTTGTTGTAAGTGGGAGGACAACATGGACATTAACTCAATAAAAGTGGTGGAGAAAAGCGCCGAGCCGGTTGCTACTGTAAATCCTACCAAGATAAAAGTTGTAGGCTGCGGCGGCTGCGGTGGAAACGCCGTTAACACAATGATTGACACTGGCGTGGGCGGAGTTGAATTTATTGCCTTGAACACCGACCTCCAGGCGCTTACAAAATGCGAGGCTGAAACTAAGATTCAGATTGGCCAGAAACTTGCCAGCGGACTTGGAGCGGGCGGAAAGCCTGAAATCGGAGAGGAAGCCGCAAAAGAGCAGCAGGAGCAGATTAAAGAAGCTTTAAAAGACGCCGACATGGTTTTTATAACTGCCGGAATGGGCGGCGGAACTGGAACTGGTTCGGCTCCTGTCGTTGCAAAAATTGCAAAGGAGCTTGGCGCGCTTACTGTCGCTGTTGTTACAACTCCGTTCAAATTCGAGGGAAAAGTGAGAATGGCCCGTGCGCAGGAAGGCGTAAAAAAGCTCCGCGCTGAGGTTGACTCTTTGATTGCGATTCCGAACGAGCTTATTCTAAAAGACGCTGAGAAAGGCCTTTCCATTGAAAAAGCCTTCCTTATCATAAATGATGTCTTGCGTCAGGGCGTGCAGGGAATCTCAGATATTATCACAAAGCCGGGTCTTGTAAACCGCGACTTCCGCGATGTCCAGACCGTAATGGCAGGGCAGGGAGACGCGATTCTTGGAATTGGAATCGGCGAAGGCTCCAACCGCGCGACAGACGCCGCCCACAATGCAATCAACAACAGGCTTCTTGTTGACACAAACATTGACGGAGCGAAAAACGTTCTTATCAATATCTGCGGAAACCACGATGTTGGAATCGCAGAATGCGACGAAATCGCGTCGATTATTACGGAGCGCGCAAATCCTAACGCGACAGTTCTCTGGGGACAGGTTCTTGACGAGAACATGGGAGATAAAATCAGCGTGACTGTAATTGCGACAGGATTCAATTCCGGATGCAAAGATTCTGCCGAGGCTGAGACTCCTGCTGAAACAGAAAGCCAGAAAAATTCTGACACAATGTCTCTTGATGATATTTTTAAGCCGGTTGGAAATTCAAGAAAACAGCCAGTTTTTGAGACATCACACGGAAACGCCGCTAGAACAGAAGCGTTAAATCCTGCGGCAAAATCATCAGTGTCTGTCGGAGACGATTTTTCAAAGAAATTTGGCTTTGAAAATATTTATGAAGATGACTCAAAACATCATTTTTCTCAGGAAAAAATTCAGCCGGCGGCAAAAGTTCCGCCTGTTCCAGAACATCCTTCTTTCAGGGAGAATGCTTCTGCCGCGCAGAGAATGCCGCAGAACCAGAACAACGCGCCTGCTTTTGACAAAGACGACCTTGATGTTCCTGCCGCATGGAGAAATTTGAGCAATTTGTCATCAAAAATTAATTTTTAGAAGTGACTATAGAAACTTTTCTCGCCGGATTTTACAGCGACCTGCGCTCAGTCGAGCGTCTGTCTGAAAACACGGCGAAAACTTATGAAGAAAGCGTCGGAATTTTCCTGCGCTGGCTTCAGAAAGAAGAAATCAAGCTTGCAGATGTCTCGACAAAAGAGCTGATTTTCTTTTTTACGTGGCGCAAAACAGAAATGAACTGCGACGCTCTCACAGTCGCAAAGGATATTTCCGCTCTGCGCTCGTTCGGCTCATATCTTGTAAGGCAGAAAATCTGGCCGGAGAATGTCGCGGCGTTGCTTGACCGGCCCAAGGCGAGCCATGCGCTTCCAAAGGTTCTTTCCGTTGAGGAAGTTGACAAGCTTTTGGACGCGATTGATGTTTCAACTCCGCTTGGAGTGCGCGACCGCGCGCTTTTTGAGCTTATTTATTCGTGCGGGCTACGCATAAGCGAGGCTTCGTCCTTAAAAATGGACAACGTGCACTTAAAAGAGCGCATCCTGATTGTCCATGGAAAAGGCGACAAGGAGAGAATGGTTCCTTTCGGAATTCCGGCGCAGGAAAGGCTTCAAAAATATCTTTCCGACGTGCGGCCGCTTCTTGCAAAGGACAAGAGCGTCCCGGAAGTTTTTTTGAACTACAGCGGAAAGCCGCTCAGCCGCAAGGGAATCTGGAAGAATTTCCAGAAGCTTGAGGCTGCCTCCGGCGTGACTTCAAAAATCCACACGCTGCGCCATTCGTTCGCCACGCACTTGCTTGCAGGCGGAATGGACTTGCGCTCGGTCCAGGAGCTTTTGGGGCACGCAAACCTTGCCACCACTACGATTTACACGCACGTGGAGGACACTCAGCTGCGCGAAGCGCACGAGAAATATTTTCCAGGGCATGCTGAAAAACCGGAAAAACGGTAGGAGAATTTATATGGAAAAGAAATTCAAGATTTTTGCTTCAGTTTGCGCGACGGTTCTTTTGCTCTGCGGATGCAATAAGTCGAGCAAAACTTTAATCCGGATGCAGCATCTTGAGGAGAATGTAAAATCTCCTTCGACCGAGGCTGAGCTTAAAGACGCGATTGCAAAATACCAGGACCGCGTGAACGACATTCAGCTGGCTGAGGCGCAGACTGGAATCTGGTACAAAATGCTCGCTGTGCGCTATCTTGACGCGAAAATGTACGGCGAGGCTCTCAAAAACTTCCAGAACGCGATTCAGTTTTATCCTGCGAACCAGAACCTTTATTACTATGTCGGCGTCTGCGCGGGCTACATGGCGAAGGCAAGCCTTGACTACAACGCGACAGGCTCAACTTCTGAAAAATGGAATTACTACAAGCTTGCGGAGAGCGCATACTTGCAAGCGATTGAATACGAGCCGAAATATGCGCGCGCGCTTTACGGGCTCGGCGTTCTTTATGTTTTTGAGATGAACGAGTGCGCAAAGGCGATTCCTTATCTTGAGCGTCTTCTTACAGTTGACACAAAGAACACGGACGCAATGTTTGTCCTTGCCCGCGCGTATTATGTGGAGGCGAACTACGACGGAGCCGTCGCGCTTTATGACAAAATCGCTTCCCTTACAAAAGATGCGCAGAAAAAGCAGGACGCGCTTGCAAACAAGAAAATTGTTCTTGACGCCTCTTATAAATAGAACAAAAATAGGAATGTAGAGTTATCAGCATACAAAATCCCAGTATGTCGAGGAGATTTCTATGGCAAATCCAAATGCAAAACCTGGAACTGGCGGAAACATCTATATTCCGTATGAAAAAAGAAGCGGAAACGAATCCATTGTTTATTTTACACGCGACCTGAGCGAGAAAGGCCTGCAGAAAATCTATGACAGGGTAAGCTCCGTCTTAAAAGGCCGGATCGCTGTAAAGCTCCACACAGGAGAAGCCGAGGGGCCGAATATTATTCCTCGCCCGTGGGTCAAGTCGCTTTTTGAGCAGAAACTTCCAGGCGCTACAATCGTCGAGACAAATACATACTACGAAGGCAGCCGCTACACAACAGAGCTGCACCGCGAGACGTTAAAGACAAACGGCTGGACTTTCTGCCCTGTTGACATCACAGACGAGCACGGAGTCGCGGAACTTCCTGTCCACAACGGAAAATGGTTCGATGTCATGCACGTTGGAAAAGGATTGCTTGACTATGACTCGCTTCTAGTTCTGACGCATTTTAAAGGTCATACGCAGGGCGGATTCGGCGGCTCAAACAAGAACATCGGAATCGGCTGCGCGGACGGAAGAATCGGAAAAAAGGAAATCCACACAGTGAAAGGCTCTGACGACCAGTGGTCAATAGGCGAGGAAGAGTTCATGGAGCGCATGACAGAAAGCACCCACGCCACAGTTGACCATTTTGGAAAGCAGATTTCTTTTATCAACGTTATGCGAAATATGTCTGTTGACTGCGACTGCGCAGGAAAAGAAGCCGAGCCGGTCGAAACTCCTGATGTCGGAATCTTAGCTTCGCTCGACATTCTTGCTGTTGACCAGGCCTGCATCGATATTGTCTACAGCATGCCGGGCCACGCCGGAAAGCACCTTATAGAAAGAATCGAGTCTCGCCACGGACTTCGCCAGCTTTCATACATGAAGGAGCTTAAAATGGGCAACGACCGCTATCATCTTCTTGACATAGACAACGGCGACAAGGAGATTACAGCAGGCGAGGCGTGCAGCTTTGTTAAGCCGCTCTGGATTGCCGACAAGTACAACACTTTCCGCGGAAACAACTTTGAGCCTGAGAAGTCGGCGTTCTACAAGGCGCAGGCCGAGGCTGCCGCAGAAAACGCCTGATGTCTTAAATCAGAAAATTAAGCTTTTAAAATGAGAAATCCCGGCTTGAAAAGTGAAGACACCTCGCAGGCCGGGATTTTTTATTTCAATAAAGCTACAAGTCGAACTGTTCTTTTACGTCCATCGCTCCGCGGATTTCCGCGTGTCCGTTCTCAAGATAGAAAAGCCCCATTTCCCAGCCGTTCTTGTCGTAAAGCGACATAATCTGCGGCATGGCCTTGCGCACTTTCTCAAGAAGAGCGTCGTCCTTCACGATTTTCACGCTTCCGTCGTAGCGCAGAAATTCACCGCCGTTCAAAGCGAGAATCTCGACTTTAGGATTCGCCGAAAGCTGCTTAAACACGTTCTTAAAAGTTCCGCAGCCAAAATAGAGCTTGCCGCCGTCAAGCAGGTGGAAGCCGAACGGCCGTCCCTTAGGCTGGTCCTTGTCAGTCGTAAGAAGATAAAAAACTTTCGTCTTGTCCAAAAACTCGTTTACTTTTTCAACGTTTGTCATATTTGCCTCCAATACTAAAACGTATTTTTGAGCATATTATCTTGCTTTTGAAAAAGGATTTCAAGATGTAATGATAATGATTTCATAAGGCTGACAATGATTTGCTGTTCAGCACGGATTCACACGGATTTTTTGGGATGAATAGGATTGAAAGCAGATTCCGTGAGATTGCTTCGCTCCGCTCGCAATGACGAGCGTGCAAAATAACGGAAGTCAAATCCGTGCAAATCCTTTTCATCTGTGTTTATCCGTGTTGAATGTGTAAGTTGAATTTCAATAGAGATTGCTTCGCTCCGCTCGCAATGACAAGCGTGCAAATCCGTGCAAATCCTTTTCATCTGCGTTTATCCGTGTTGAATGTGTAAGTTGAATTTCAATAGAGATTGCTTCGCTCCGCTCGCAATGACAAGCGTGCAAATCCGTGCAAATCCTTTTCATCTGCGTTTATCCGTGTTGAATGTGTAAGTTGAGCTTTCAAAGCAGATTGCTCCGCTCGAACAGCGCAGAATAGAAAAAATCATTTGATTTTATCCCATTTTCTCAATAGATTTAAATGCAGAAATCATTTCACAGTCTGGAGGATTATATGAAAGTTCTGATGATAAACGGAAGCCGCCGCGAGAACGGCTGCACGTACACTGCGTTAAAGCTGGTCGCGGACTCGCTTAAAGAAGAGGGAATTGAAAGCGAGATTGTCCATGTCGGAAAGGACGCTGTTAACGGAAAAATTGACGAGCTTGTAAAGTCGCTCAAGGCCAAATGCGCGGAGGCGGACGGATTCGTGTTCGGCTCGCCTGTCTACTACGCGTCTCCGTCTGGCGAAGTTCAGGTTGTGCTCGACAGGCTTTTTATGGTTGCCGACAAGGAGCTTAACCACAAGCCTGCCGCGGTTGTTGCCTCTGCCCGCCGCGCCGGAACAACGGCAGCGCTTGACGTGCTTGCAAAGTATCCTAGCATAAAGGAAATGCCAGTCGTTTCTTCATGCTACTGGCCTATGGTACACGGCTACACGCCTGAGGACGTGATGAAGGACGAGGAGGGAGTCTATATTATGAAGAGGCTCGGAAAGAACCTCGCCTGGATCTTAAAGGCGATTGAGGCCGGAAAGAAAGCAGGTGTGAATCCGCCTGAGAGAGCCGAGCCGCCTAGAACAAACTTCATTAAATAAAAATGGCTTTAAGAAAAATGAAAACATGGCAGGTCGTCCTTTTTGCGCTGGCGGCCTGCCTTTTGTACGGAATCGGGGCTGGAATAAGGGGCGACATCGGAATCCTGCTCCAGCCAGTTCTTTCCCAGACAGGGTTGAGCTATGAGCGCGCGAGCTTTTGCATCGCTGTAATGCAGCTTGTGTTCGGAGCGTCGCAGCCTGTTTTTGGCCTTGTGGCTTCGAGAAAATCAAACCGCTTTGTTTTAATTCTAGGCTCTCTTTTAATCATAGCTGGGCTTCTAGGAATACGCGCGTCATCCTCGTTTCTGCCGCTTTTTGTTTCGCTTAGCATTGTGTTTGGACTTGGAGCCGGAGCTGTGTCGTTCGGCCTTGTCTTTACATCCGCGGTTTATTTTGCAGGCAAGGACTACGCCATGCTGATTTCAGGAATGTTGAACGCCGCTGCCGGAATGACAGGATTTGTGCTTTCCCCGGTCTTAAACAGCCTTCTTGACGCAGGCGGACTTAGCCTTGCTCTTCTTGTAGTTCCGCTTTTTTCTCTTTTGATGATTCCGATTGCGCTTGCAGTAACTTCGCGCGACCCAAAAAATCCTAAAAAAGAAATAAAATCTCAAGACTGCGTTTCCTCTTTAAAAGATGATAAGAAATCCAACGCGCTCTCTTTGTTCACCTCGGCTTTCTCAAACCGCACATACCGCCTTCTTGTGGCCGGATTTTCAACCTGCGGCTTCCACATGGTGATTATCGAGTCCCATCTTTTCTCGCAGTTCAAAAGCTACGGAATCTCAGGAAACGCCGCGAGCTGGGCTTTTTCCATTTATGGAGTCGCGACGATTCTAGGCGCGCTTCTTTCAGGCTTTTTAAGCGCAAAGATTGACAAGGGCAGGCTGCTTTCGTTTTATTACGGTTTCCGCGCTGTCTGGGTGGGCTTGTATCTTTTCCTGCTTCCGAAAAACATCTTTACAGCCGCGCTTTTTTCCGCGGGCCTTGGAATGACCGGCGACGCCACAGTTTCCCCGACATCAGGGCTTGTTAACCAGGAATTTTCTATTGAGAAAGTCGCGACTCTTGTTGGCTTTCTTTTTCTCTGCCATCAGGCCGGAGCGTTTTTCAGCGCATGGGCAGGCGGACTTTTACTAAAGGCGACCGGCGGATATAATGCTGTGTGGCTCATAGACATTGCGCTGTGCGTTTTTGCCTCGCTTATGAGCTCCAAGATTTCAAGAAAATCAGTTTTGGGATAAGGCAAATTTGGAAAGCGTAAACGGAACTTTTAGAACGTTTTCTTCTATAAAAATAATAATTATTTTACATTTTCATGCTTGACGCTTCATATAAATAGTAGTTATCCTTATAATATAAAAAATTGAGGTTCTTGCGGCTTGGAAAATAGAAACAGACTTTTACAGCGTCTTCTTCTTGCGGACGCTTCTTTTTTGTCTGCGGCGGAAAAATGCAGGCTTTTTGATTCAGGCTATGATATAAGCAAAATGACTCTTGACGATATTTCCTTTGCTGTCGGGCGCACGTTCCGTCGGGCGACTTTCCAGAAAGAGCAGATTTTGCGCGAGGCTGAAGCGGCTTTAAGAATTATTGAGACGCTCGGCCTTAAATGGACATCTTTAGGCGACGCTGATTTTCCTATTATGCTCGGACCAGAAATGATGAAAGATCCTCCGTTCATGATTTTTTACCGCGGAAATCTCGATGTCTTAAAAAGAAAGTGCGTTTCTGTTGTCGGAACAAGAAGATGCGGCGTGAACGGCCGCCGCGCGGCGGAATCGTTTGCAAAAGATGCGTGCGATGACGGGCTTTGCGTTGTAAGCGGCCTTGCCTACGGAATTGACGGCGAGGCGCACAAGGGCGCGCTTTTCTCAAAAAATCCTGCGACGGTGGCGGTTCTTCCAAGCGGAATTGACATAATAACGCCAGGCGCGCACAAAAAGCTTGCCGCGAAGATTCTTGAAAGCGGCGGACTAATCTTGTCTGAATATCTTCCGGGCGTGCCGGCTCTTTCGTTCCGGTTTGTGCAGAGAAACAGAATAATCGCGGCTCTGAGCGCGGAAACTGTTGTAATCCAGGCTCCGTGCGGAAGCGGAGCAATGCTTACTGCGGGCTTTGCGCTTGACTACAACAGAACAGTTTTCTTCCATAAAGAATGTTTTTCTGCTGAAGGCTCAGCGCTCAATGAAATTTCAGAATCAGAATTAAAGAAACAACTTGCACAAGGCAAGAAAGTGGAATATAAAATAAATAACTCGCCGAAATCCTATGTTGATGACGGCGCGGCTGTGGTTTCGAGCTACAGCGATTTTAAGTTGAAAATTGCGTGACAACAAAATAAATGGAGAAAATAATGGCAAAAGCAAAGGCAGCGGCGGCGGAGAGCACAGAGAAAAAAGCGTCAGGCAAGGCTCCTGCAAAATCATCAGCTAAGGAAAAATCTTCATCAAAAGCAAAAACTTCCAAGGCGGCGAAAACTACGGAAAAAGCAGCTACGCCTGAAAAAAAATCTTCATCAAGAACAAAAACTGCAAAAAACGCGGAATCTGCGGAAAAACCGGCGAAGAAATCTTCATCAAAATCTTCTAAAAAGCCAGCCTCGAAAAAGACGGATAAAAAGGCAAAATCACAGACTTTGATTATCGTAGAGTCTCCTGCAAAGGCGACGACGATTGAAAAATACTTGGGGCCGGGCTATACGGTAAAAGCCTCGATGGGACACTTGATAGACCTTCCTAAGTCCAGAATGGCGATTGACGTTGAGCATAACTTTGAGCCTGAATATATCACTGTGCGCGGAAAGGCCAAGCTTTTAAAAGAGCTGCAGAAAGACGCGAAAAAATCCGACCACGTGCTGCTCGCTTCCGATAACGACCGCGAGGGAGAGGCGATTGCATGGCACTTGAACAACGCAATCAAGGACAAGACCGGGGCCGACATCCACAGAATCGTGTTCAACGAGATTACTCCGGGCGCAATCAAGGAGGCTGTAAAGCATCCAGGCTCAATCGTAGAATCTAAAGTGAACGCGCAGAAGGCCCGCCGCGTGCTCGACCGCCTTGTCGGCTACAATCTTTCTCCTATTCTCTGGGAAAAAGTGAAGAACGGACTTTCTGCCGGACGCGTCCAGTCGGTCGCCCTCCGAATGATATGTGAGAGAGAAAAGGAAGTTGAGGATTTTATCCCGGAAGAATACTGGACGCTCGACGCCGACTTTAAGAAAGGAAAGTCAAAGTTCACAGCCCAGCTTGCGAAATACAAGGGCGAGAATCCTGTTTTAAAGACAGAAGCTGACGTGAACAAAATCATAGACGAGATAAAAAGCTCAGAGTGCAAGGTGAGCGATGTAAAGGTTACAGAGAAAACCGTGCGCCCTAAAGCTCCGTTCACAACGTCAAAAATGCAGCAGGCCGCGGCGAACCGCCTCGGATTTACTTCAAGAAAGACAATGCAGGTTGCGCAGCAGCTTTACGAAGGAATCCAGATGGGCGAGAACCGCGTAGGTCTTATCACTTATATGCGAACAGACTCTGTAAGAATCGCGCAGACTGCTCTGGACGAAGTGCGCGCCTGGCTTTCTGAAAACCATCCAGAGAACCTTCCGCCTGAGCCAATCCACTACGCGGTTGGAAAAGGAGCGCAGGACGCGCATGAATGTATCCGCCCGACTTATCCTCGCTACACGCCGGACGAAGTTAAGGACTACCTTACGCGCGACCAGCTAAAGCTCTACACTATAATCTGGGAAAGGTTTGTTTCTTCACAGATGGCGAACGCAAAGACAGCCACAACGACTGTCGAGATCCAGGCGGGCGACGCTCTTTTCCGCGCGAGCGCGTCAAAGCTCGTTGAAAAAGGATTCTACAGCGTTATAAAGCTTTTGTCGGCCAAAGAGGAAATCACCGGAAACCTGCCGTCGCTAAAGGTGGGCGAAGTGCTTGAAAGCTCCCATGAGTTTTATCCTGAGCAGCATTTTACGCAGGGGCCTGCGCGCTACACGGACGCTTCAATCGTCAGAATGCTTGAGGAGAAAGGAATCGGACGGCCTTCAACATACGCGCCGATTATCTCTGTTCTTCTCGACAGGTATTATGTTGTGCGCAACAACAGGCAGCTTATGCCGACAGTTCTCGGAAAGATGATAAACAAGATTCTCGTCGAGTCGTTCCCGGATGTTATAAACGAGAAGTTCACCGCCGACGTCGAGACCGAGCTTGACGAGATTGAGCAGGACAAAGTTGTCTGGAACGACATGATACGCGACTTCTACGGACCTTTTATAAAGAGATGCGGCGAGGTTGAGAAATCAGTCTCAAGCGTAAAGGGATTTTTGGACGAGCCTACAAACGAAATCTGCGAGAAATGCGGAAAGCCGATGGTTAAAAAGCTCGGCCGCTTCGGATATTTCCTTGCCTGCTCAGGGTTCCCTGAGTGCCACAACACAAAGTCGATTCCTCTCGCCAAGTGCCCTAAGCCAGGCTGCGACGGCTACATCGTCGCGCGAAAGACAAAGGGACGCGGAAAGGAATTCTACGGCTGCACAAACTATCCTAAATGCGACTTTATCTCGCACTTTAAGCCTCTTGAAAACCAGTACTGTCCGAAATGCGGCTGGTTCCTGGTTGAAAAGTTCGACAAGAAGAACGGAAGCTACAAGAGCTGCATAAATCCGGACTGCGACTATCTGCACACAGCGGGCGAGACTGAAGAAACTTCGGACGCCCTTGCTTCCTCAGCCGCCCAGGACAGCGCGGCGGCGGAAAAAGCTGAGAAATAAGGAATAAAAAACGCTCCATTTCGGAAGTGAAACGGAGCGTTTTTTTATCTTCCTGCAAATTTCAGCTTATTTTTTGTTGACAGAAATAAAACAACAGCAAGAATTGAAGTAAGAAACTCTGCAAAAGGGATCGCGAGCCAGAGGCTTGATTTTCCGAAAACCGCCGGAAGTGCGAATGCAAGCGCGCACGGAAGAAGAACTCCGCGCGAGAGCATGACTAAAAGCGAAGGCAGAGCCATTCCGAGCGACTGGAAGTAATATCCAATCACGATTCCAAGCGACATTAAAAGATACGCCGGAAGATAAAGGCGCAGGCCTTCCGCAGCGAGAGAAACAACTTGTGCATTGTCGGATGCGAAAACTGAGACAAGAGTCTCCGTGATTGTGTAGCCTAGAATCAGAAAGATTACTCCAAGCAAAAGCGCGCCTGCAAGTGAATAATGAAGATAATCCTTTACGTGCTGCTTTTCGCCGCGTCCAAAGGCGAGGCCAAGCAAAGGCTGCGCCGCCTGGGCCACTCCCATCACAAGATTTATGCAGATGAGCGACCAGTTCATTATGATTGTGTAGACTGCGGCTCCTATAGCTCCGTAAAGTTTCTGCGACTGCGCGATGAACACAAAAGTCACAATTCCAGATGAGGACTCAAGGACAAGAACGCCCGCTCCGTTTTTTATAATCATCGGAATGATTGCAAGCTCCACGGAGGATTTCCTGAATCTTATGTTCATTTTTTTTGCGAAGGCGCAGGTGATGTTGACAGCGCAGCCTACGCCTGAGCAAAGGGCGGTCGCAAACGCCGCGCCGAACATTCCCCAGCCGAATCCGAAGACAAACAGAAAGTCGAGAATCACATTCATCGCGGTTCCGATGACAGTTGCAATCATCGCAATGTTCGGATGTCCGTCGTTTTTCATAAAGCACATCATCACAATGTCCATCATGAATCCCGGAATGTAGACGAGCATTACGCGGAGATACTGCATTGTGTAAGTGAAATTTTCCTCGTTCGCGCCGAGAAAATATGCGAAAGGAACTGCAAAAATGTTCAAGATGACCGCGGCGAAAATCCCAAAGATCAAAGTTCCGAAAACCGCTGTTGAGAAAATCCTGTTCGCTTTCCCTTTTCTTCCTTGCCCAAGTGCGATTGCGTAGCGGCTGCAGCCGCCCATTCCGAACAAAAATCCGAACGCATAGGAAATTGTAAGAACCGGCGTGCATACTCCCACCGCGCCGAGAGCGACTGCTCCGAGCTTCTGGCCCACGACATAAGTGTCCGTAAAAGTGTAGACCGCCATGAGCATCATTGTGAACATGCTAGGAAGAAGGTATTTTTCAAACTGCCTCAGCGTGTAGCGGACGTGGCTCTGCTCAAGATTTTTGCCTGACATTTTTTCCTCCAAAGGCGAATGTCCGGCAAATAAAAACGCCGGACAAAATGTTTCCGCCGCGTTTGACTTTAAATCAAAACGCGGCTGTACATCTTATCTGGCGCAGAAACAGAATTCCCTGGTTCCAGTCCGCTCCGGCTACTTGTTGCTGAAATCTCTCTATCTAGATTTCAGTTGTACCTTGCCCGGCAGCTTTTTGACACGAACAGCGCAAAAAAGCTGCCAACCGATGTGATGAGGAAAAATCATATTGAAACTCAGAAAAAATATCAATAGAAAAGACACAAAAGTTTAAGTATTCATGACGGTTTATGCTCTGCTGATGCTTCTGTGTTGCAGCACATTTTGCCTGTGATTTTAAACGCCGGAAAATATAGTCCTAAGAATAAACTGCTCGCTGGCAGCTAAAAACTAGTCTCATCACTTCCTGCTCCAGTCCTTTATCCTTGAGAACTTGAACGTCTTTATGAGCCTTCGGAGCTTTATGTCTGGCGTAAATAGAATATGCACATCGTCAATGTCGCGCGCGTTCACGTCGGCAGGAGATTCTTTTCCTTCTCCGCTGAACGCTAGCTTAAAACTGCCGAATCCGTCAAGCTTTGAGATATAGCCCATCTCCATGTATTTTGGAATCTGCATTATGAACGACTGAATTACAGCGATTATGTCTGTGCGCGTAAGAGTTGTTCCCTTTGAGATGTCTTCAGCGATGTGCATAAAATCCATTGTGCCAAAGTAATACGGAGCCGGAAAGAATTTCATAGGATTTTCAGGATGCTGCGGATTGATTCTTTGCCTTAGTGTGTACGGTGTGTTCATTTTTTTCTCCCCATAAGTTTTTTTCTGTTTCCTGGTGGAAAATGGACTAAAGTCCGCTGGATTTCTGACCTTTTTCCACTGGATTTAGAGCTTAAGTCCACCCGAATCTTAATATTTTATACGTATAAAGTCAATTTTATATACGTATAAATGTAAAATTATATACGTATTAAAGTTGAAAAATATACGTATTAAAAATTATATTAATACGTATGTAATTTTATGATGCTAGATATAAAAAATCTAAAGTCAGGAGGATTTTACTCCGTTGTGCGGTGCGTTTTACTCGAATTCCCAGTGGACTTAAAGCCGCTGGGTGCTGAGAAATAGAAAGTACTTTGTAAAAGGACTGGCATGAGCGTATAATTGTATGTATCTGCTGTAGCATTTTTGAATGCTACAGCAGATACCAGTCAGCATTTTTTGTATTGAACTGTATCATAATTTGTATAAGAATTGAAGAAAAAAAATTGACGTTTAGACCGAACGTTCTATTTTATATAAGGAATATCTACAAATCTTTATAGGTTTATGGATTTTTTAAATTATGGTAATAATACAAAATATTTACAAAAAAAATCTTATCAAATATAATATTAGAGTTATGTTGACAAGAAAAATAACGAATTGAAAAATTCAATATTAGTGCAGTCCTAAAACACCCAAAATTTAATTTATATTA
>CAZIFO010000005.1:36688-123931 GCA_964538245.1 uncultured Treponema sp. | reverse complement strand
TGTTCAACCGCATGATTCCAAATTTCAACCACAAGGAAACCGGAAAATTCCTTGACGGAAGAATGTAATAGAAGATAACTTAATAAAAATTCTCTTTACAAAAAAAGCACGCTCCGTCATGAAGCGTGCTTTTTTATATCTACTCTCTTTCCAGTTTCTTTCCATTTCCCTGTTTTTCAGCAAGAGTTTTTCCAAGCTGGCCGCAGGCGCCTCCAATTTCTCTTCCGCGTCTTGTCCTGAGCGTAACATTTAATCCAGCCTTTTCAAGATGATAGACAAAATTCTTGCATTCCTTTCCGCTTGGTTCTGAAAAAGGAAGTCCGGCCACTGGATTCCACGGAATCAGATTGATATGAACATCAAGTCCGCGCGCAAAGTTAATCATGTTTGTCGCGCTCTCAATTCCTGTGTTCGTTTCGTGAAGAAGGGCAGCCTCAAGAGTAACACGTTTGCCTGTTTTCTGGATAAAATATTCAATCGCTTTTCTTAATTCCGGAAGCGGGTTTGTCTTGCAGATTGGCATAAGCTTCTCGCGGAGCTCTTCATCTGCTGTTGTCAGCGAAACTGCGAGCCTTATCGCAGGTCCGTTGTCGGCAAGATCGTAAATTCCTTTTATTACGCCGGAAGTTGAAAGCGTTATTCTCCGTCCTGAAAGCGCGCGTCCGTTTTTGTCCGTCAGAATTTTCACCGCTTTTCTTACGCCTGCAAGATTCATCATCGGCTCGCCCATTCCCATAAAGACAATGTTGTCCAAGGTTCCCGCGTGTTTTTCAAGATGAAGGAACTGCTCCACAATTTCTCCGGCTGTAAGATTTCTTGCAAGTCCGAGAGTTCCAGTCTGGCAGAACGCGCAGTTCATCGCGCAGCCGACCTGGCAAGACACGCACGCAGTTTTTCTTCCTTCGCGGTCTGTAAGAAGAACTGTCTCAACCGCAAGTCCGTCTGACAATGTTATTTGAAGCTTTATCGTTCCGTCAGAATCTTTAAGAACTTTCGAAACTGTTGTCGAGCGTAGCGACGCTTTTGACTTTAGCTCTTCGCGCAAATCAAGGCTTAAGTTTGACATTTCATCAAAACTTTCCGCGCCTTTTCCTATCCATTTGAAAATCTGCTTTCCGCGGAAAGACGGAGACAGATCCAACGCGCTGCAAATTTCATCCGCATCAAGACCTGTCAGCGTAATTTTTTTTGATTCATTTAAATTTTCTGTTTCTAGCATAAATAAATATGATAAAGTTTTTTTTAGGCAGACTCAAGTTTTAAAATCATATCGTTTATTGCCGGGCTTTTTATTCCCTGCCGCCCAAAACTTTTCAAAACATCAAGCGCCTTGTCTTTTTTATTAAGCTTCATGTAGCAGTCGGCCGCATCAACATAAAAGCGGTAGTTTTTTGAATCGATTTTTATCAGCGTGTTTAGCCTTTCAATGGCTTCCTCATATTTTCCCTCGCCCTTATTGATTAAAGCAAGTCCCAGCGCCGCGTAAATGTCAAATTCAATGCTGAGCGCCTTGTTGTAATATCTTTCCGCCGTCTTATAATCTCCCATGTTTCTGTAGGCATCTCCAGCCCGCGCGAGAATAACTTTGTTGTTCGGATCAATTTCAAGAATTCTGTTCCAGTATTCAATCGACTTGAACTGCTGGTTCATTCCGCGGTAGCAGTCGGCGAGTCCGAAAAGCGCGTAGAAATTTTTAGGATCACGTTCAAGAGCGCGTTCAAAATATGGAATTCCCTTGTCAAAAGTCTTAAGCTTTCTGTAGCAGTTTCCGATTGATGTAAGCACGCGGATATCTGCAAGCTCCTCATTTTTCTTAAAACATTCTGTCCAATAGAACAAAGCGTCCTTGTATTCCTTAAAGTCGTAATGAAGATGACCGAGGCCAATCAGCGCGTAGGAATTGTCCTGCTCCATGTCAAGAACTTTAAGATAAAATTCCTTTGATTTCTTAAAATCCTTGATTTTTCTGTAAGCATCGGCGATTCTAGTTAAAACTGTGATATTTCTATCATCGTGGACAAGATATTGCTCCCAGATTTCTATCGCCTTGCGGTATTGGTTCAGCGCCTTGTAGCAGTCGGCGAGCCCGAAAAGCGCATAATTATTTCCAGGATGATAAGAAAGGCATTTTGTGTAATATTCAATCGCTTCTTTAAAATGATTTTGTTTTCTCTGGCTGTCGCCAAGACCGACAAGCGCATAGTTGTTGTTTTCTTCAAGCTCAAGAATTTTCGAAAAGCATGACTCAGCTTCTTCAATTTTGTTTTCTTTTAAAAGCTGATAACCTTTTTTTGAAAGCTCAGAAATCTCGCTGTTTGTTTTTTCGGCCTGTGCAAGCGGAAAATCATTTTCAGTCCGGGGCAGCTCAAAATCCTTAAACACATCGTCGCTCATTTTTTTACCTCATTTAACTTTTTGAATTTCATTTTATGAAATTATTTTATTATTTAATAATTTTGGAAATTAAACTGGCAATCTTTTCAATTATCGGCTCGGCTTTTTTCTTGTTGTTGGCAAGCCAGTAATATTTCAAGGCAGAAAGGTCTTTATTTTGCTTTTCGTACAAATCTCCGATTCTTGTAAGTCCATCCGAGTAGCCGGTTGTAACAAAAATTCTGCACGCAGCATCATATTTTCCATCGTTAAAAAGCGCGTTTCCTTTTCTGTTCAAAAGGGCTTTCTGTTCAGATGACAAGTTCGCAAGCGGCTTTTCTGTAACTTTTATAAAGCCGTCTGGAATTTCATGAGCAGAAACTGTGCTTTTTACTTTTTCTGTGTCCAATTGGATTTTCCTAAAATTATCTTAAATTTTACTGCATTTATTCCTATTGTCAAGGAGTTTTACAGAACCAAAGTTTGATTTGAGGATAAATCCTGCGTTTTTTCCTCAAATTTATAAAAATGAACAATCGAGCGTCCATAAGTGCGCTTGTCGACGAGAGTTAAATTTCCGATTTTGTCAGGAAGCATATCTTCTTCCGGAAAGTGAATCATCGCAATTCCGTCCGGATTTAAAAGTCTTCTTTCATCAATTGTCTTGAGCAAATCAAGTCTGTATTTGTATGGAAAAGGCGGATCTAGAAAAATGTAGTCGAAAGTGTCCTTGCATTTTTTCAGAAAAAGCTCAACCGCCATAAAATGGCAGTCGATTCTAACTCCAAGCTCCTTTTCTGTGATTGAAACATTTTCCAGAACCTGCTTTATTTTTATCTTGTCTTTTTCGCAAAGCTGCACAGATTTTGAGCCGCGCGAAACAGCTTCAATCGCGATTGTTCCGCTGCCTGAAAACAAGTCGAGCCATGATTTTCCGCTCAAGTCTCCGAGAATCGCAAAAACTGATTCTCTCATTCTGTCCATCGCCGGCCGGATAATTCCGTCTGGACATTTTATGATTCTTCCTTTTAATAATCCGCCTGTTATTCTCAATTTTTTCTCCTAGCCGTCAAAATTCTGACCATTGTCCGTTTGAAGAAAGATACCAGTCCGCAAGCACATTGTTCGTTTCCGGATTGTACCAGCTTACCGAGCCGTTTCTGTTCAATACGGCGACTTTGCTTCCGTTTCCTGCGACTTTTAAAGGCATTGAAGCGGAGCGTTTATAAATAAAATTTCTTCTTGTCTTAAGATTGTACGAGCGCACCTGAGTTTTTCCAATGTTTGTGTAAAGAATGGAATTCCTTAGATATGCAAAAGCCGCGTTGTCTTCATCAGAAATTGTAAGAAGATTCCGAAGCGATTTTCTTGAGACATCATACGAAAAAACTGAAGTTGTAAGTTTTTTTGTGCGCGAATCTGTGTAAATCAAGATTCCGTAGAATTCATTTTGATTCGAGAAATCAGAAGAAAGAGAGTAGGCGATATTTCCGTTTACATTCAGCGGAACAGTTTCCTGGGTTTTTATGTTCACGTGGAGAAGCGGAACATTTGGCTCCGACACGCTTGACTTTGCGATGTACAAGTCATTTTCACCGATTACGAGCGCGTCCTGGATTCCTGTTCCGGAATAAACCTGCTTTTTTTCGCCAGTTGATATATCGACAAGATTTACAGAAGAACTTGCTTCTACGTCAATCAGTTTGTCTCCGGACAAGCGCAGCGCCTGAATTCCGGAATTCGGCGTAAAGACTTGCTTTAATTCTCCGTTTTCCTTGTTCAAAATTGAAACAGAGCGTCTTGAGTCTTTTGCCCAAAGAATTACATTTCCATTATCTGCAATCAAATTCGTGTAGTCAGAATTTGCTCCGATTCTTGAAATCGCTTTGTTTTCATATGAAGATTTGAAAACCGAATTCGCAGAAAGAAAATAAAAATCATTTCCGTCGGATGCGACATCATAAATCTGCTCGTACATATTTTCAGAAACCGGCTGAAGAACATCGACGCGCTCTGCCTTTACAAAGTCAAATTTGTAGATATTCCCAAGCGAAGTTCCCGCGTAAATTTCTTCTCCTGAAAAATCCGCGCAGGTGATTTTTTCTCCGTTTCTAAGTCCTGAAAAAGTCCGCATAAGCTCAGGCGCAATTACGGCCTTGTTTCTGTCGTTTTGAATCTTGTAGACTTTGAACTGTCTTGTTTCATTCTGAATAAAATACAAATCCGGATTTTTATTTGATGTGATTAAAACCGGACTTTGAGCGCTGTATTTTCCGACTGTTTTTCCTGTGACGGCCTGAACAACGTAAATATTGTTTCCGCGGACTCCTGCGAAAAAAACGCTGTTGTTAAAAAGTCCGCACTGTGAAAGCATATCTTCCGTAAGATACTTTGCCTTCTGTTTTCCGGTTGAAAGATTGTAATAGGAAAGAACGCCTTTTGATGAATAAGTCACGGCTGTTTTTTCTGTTGCGGAAGTGCACATGAAATTTACAACGCCGGTTCCTGACGGAAATTTTCCGCGCACAAAATTTCCTGTGCTCACGTTTATCAAATTCGCTCCGTCCACGGCCGCCGTTCCGACCATCAGATACGTTCCGTTCGCAGAAAAATTCAGCGCGGTTATTGTGTCTGTGAATCTGTATGCGAATTTTCTTGTCAAAGTTTTCCAGTTCCAGACGCTAACGCGGTTAAGAGATGCTCCGTCGGATTCATAGACTGCAATTTCATATCCGTTCGGGCTGCTTGAAATCATTTTGATTGGAAGGTCTGAAATCTGGTAATGCTCGCCGGTTCCGTCCTCGTTCCATTTTATTAAAAATCCGTCTCCGCCCGCGCTCACAGCTGATTTTCCGCCGTTTGAGTCAAGGCACGCGATGTTTGTCACTTCTGAAAGATGCGCCTGAGTTGAAACGCTTGCCTGTGAAAAAGATGAAAAAACTGGGAAAAGCAAGAGAAGAAAAGCCGACAGGATTTTTAATGAATTTTTCATAGTTTTATTTCTTTCCATTTATAAGCTCCGAAAAATAGTGGAAATCGCCAGCCGCCGCAATCACAAAGAGCAGCGCAATAAGCGTTATTCCTACAAATTGTACAATATTTCTTACTCTTGGTGAAACTCGCTTCCTAAAAACAGCCTCAATCAGGCTTGTAAGAACCAAAAATCCGTCGAGAACAGGAATCGGAAGCAGATTCATTATAAAAAGCGAGATGCTGATTAAAGCCATGAACTGAAGAACGCTCGAAAATCCGTTCCTAAAGCCTGCGGAAAATCCTGACTGCGCGGCTTCTCCGAGCATGGACGTAACGCGGACAGGCCCTGAGACCGACTCTGTTATGCTTACGCCCTTAAAAAGCGTCGCGATTCCTTTTATTGTCAGATAAACCATGTTTCCTGTCTCTTTCGCGCCGTTTATAACCGCGCCGAAAAATCCGTAGGTCTTGGCCTCGCGCTTTTCGACAGAGGAAGAATCTGACACAACGCCGATTTTTCCTTCTCCGGTGCTTTTGTTCATTTCGGTATGCACTGTGAACTTTAGAATCTCGCCGTTTCTTTCAACTTCAACAAGAATATCTTCGTCCGGATGAGTCGCAACTTCCGTGTACAAGTCAGAAAAATCAGTGATTTTTGTGGAGTTGATTTTTATGATTTTGTCCCCGGACTTAATTCCGGAGTCTCCTGCGGCAGATGTCATCTCCGGATAAACTTCCGTCGCGATTCTTACTGTGTTTCCGGCTGAATAGTAAGTGTAGCCGACCATTGAGACAAGGACAAACGCAATGAACGCGAAAACCACATTTGCAAAAGGCCCCGCCGCGCCGATAAACGCGCGCAGGACAGGCTTTATTCCGTAAAAAGAATCCTTATCAATGACAGCTTCCGGGTTCTCATATGCAAAGTCAGCGTCAGCTTCGCCTTTCATCGAGCAGTAGCCGCCTATTGGAAAAAGCGAGAGACGCCAGTCTGTTCCGCGGATTTTTTTATGAAGAAGAACAGGCCCCATTCCAAGAGAAAAAGCCTCGACTTTAACTCCGGAAATTCTCGCCGCCGCAAAATGCCCAAGCTCATGGAAAAAAACGATAACATCTAGAAGTAAAAGCCCTAAAATGATTTGCAAAACTGCCATTAAGACCTCACAAATCAAAGTTTCGCCAAAGTCTTTTCGGCTATACGGCGCGCAGCGCTGTCTGTTTCAAGCACTTCAGAAAGATTTTTAGGAACGCTAGACCAGTCATTTTCGTGAAGAGTTTTTCCGACAACTTCCGCAATCTCTGTAAATCCTATTTTTCCGTCGATAAAAGCCTGGACTGCAATCTCGTTCGAAGCGTTAAATGCGATAGGATAGCCCGCGCTTTTTTCTGCGCACTCAAACGCGTATTTCAAAAGCGGAAAGTCGTCCATGCGCGGCTTTTCAAATGTAAGTGTTCTTGTTCCGTCCGCAGTATCTGTCAAGTCAAAGGGCTTTAAGTAATCTTGCTTTATTCTAGGCCAGTCTAAAGCCTGCAGAATCGGATGCTTCATATCAGGCTCGCTGAACTGCCCGTAGACAATTCCGTCCTTTGTGCGCACAAGCGAATGAATCACGCTCTGCGGATGCACAACAACCTGCACCTGTTCTGCGCTCACGTCAAAAAGACGGCAGGCCTCAATCACTTCAAGCCCCTTGTTTCCAAGAGTCGCAGAGTCAATAGTGATTTTCTTACCCATGCTCCATGTCGGATGCTTTAGAGCGTCAGAAAGTTTCACAGCTGCGAGCTTTTCGCGCGGCCACGTTCTGAAAGGTCCTCCGCTTGCAGTGATTATGATTTTATCAATATTTTCTTTTCCGCACTGGTGAATCAGCGTAAAAATCGCCGAGTGCTCCGAGTCAACAGGAAGGATCATTGAGCCGCTCTTTCGTGCAGTCTCGAACATGAGCGGACCTGCCATTACGACGGTCTCCTTGTTCGCAAGCGCAAGATCAACTCCGCGCTCCAACACCGCCATGCTCGGCTCAAGTCCCGCGCTTCCGGCGATTCCGTTTATAACAATGTCAGGCTTTGTGTTGTCTATAAGATTTTTAATTCCGTCGATTCCATCTGTCTTTGTCAAAGTAGCGGGGCAGTGGAATTCATTTTTGAGAGCGTCCAGCTTGTCTTTCTGTGAATTAGCGCTAAGGCCGGCGCAGACAAACCTGTCTTTCTGATTTCTTAAAATGTCAATGGAGCTTGTTCCGATCGAGCCAGTTGCTCCAAGAACAAGAATCCGTTTTTTTTTATTGTCTTCACTCATTTTTAGTCTTAAACGTTAAAAAGAAGATTGATTCCAACGTAGTAAACTGGCGCCGCAAAGAAAATGCTGTCCACAGAATCCAAAATTCCGCCGCGGCCTGGAACAATCGAGCCTGAATCCTTTATCTGGGCCGAACGTTTTAGAACTGACTCAACAAGATCTCCAAGAATTGAAACTAAAGCCATCACAATTCCAAAGCCGACAACTTTCCAGATCGGGCCTGTAAAAATAGAAGGAAACAAAAGCCATCCGATAACTCCGCTGAGTATAGAGCCTGCGAATCCTCCGAGAAATCCTGCGACGGACTTGTTAGGGCTTGCCTTTATAATTCCCTTGTTGTTTTTTCCAAAAAGAACTCCGAAAAACCATGCCGCCGAGTCGCACATGCAGACCATCAGAATAAAAATTGCAATAAGCTCGCGGGAATGGCTAAGCATTGTCGTTCTTGATACAAACGTAACCAAAAATCCTGAGTAAAGTATTATAAATGCTGACGACATCAAATGCTGCACAGAATGTTCAAAAGTCTTCTGCGCAAGAACTTCATACGCCATGCAGAACATAACGCAGCCTAAAAAAACGTAGTCAATGAAATATGTCTGCAGATTAAAAAAAGTGCAAAGCGTCGCGAAAAAAGGCGGAATAACAGACATGACAAGCACTAGCGGCCGCGGCTGGAGCGACACATTCTGCGCAAAAAGATGATAAAGCTCATTTGCCGCAAGAAGAGATGCTAGAAAAATAACGACATGCAGAACTATATGATGAAAATCTTTCAGCCATATGACCGCGATAATTAAAGGCAATCCAATAAAAAACACAAGAAGCCGCTGCGCAAGTTTACTCATAAAATCCTCATTTTTTATTGATTCGGAACTCCGCCGAACCTTCTGTTACGTTTTTGAAATTCTTCTATATCTTTAAAAAATTCTTCTTCATTGTAATCCGGCCAAAGTGTGTCTGTAAAGACGAACTCGGCATAAGCGCTTTGCCAGAGCAAAAAGTTGCTGAGCCGCTCCTCGCCGCCGGTTCTAATCAAAAGGTCAACAGCAGGAGCGTCTTTCGTGTCAAGATTCTTAGTAAGAAGCTCCTCTGTAATTTTATCAGCCGAGATATTTTGATTTATGATTTTTTTTACAGCGCGTGTAATTTCGTCGCGTCCGCCGTAGTTTATAGCAAGGATGCAAGTTGTTCCGGTAAAATGCTCTGTGTCTTTCTCTGCATTCAGAATTTCAGATTTTACATCTTTTGGAAGTCCTTCCAAATCTCCAATCTGCTTTACACGGATTCCGTTCTTCTTATAAAAGTCAAATTCCGCGCGAAGATGGTTGCGGATTAAATTCATTAAAAATCCGACTTCTTCCTGCGTCCGTTTCCAGTTTTCTGTTGAGAATGTATATAACGTGATATATTTTATTCCGAGTCTCGCCGCGGCTCCCACAATTTTTTTCGCCGAAGTCAATCCTTCTTTATGTCCGGCTGTACGAGGCATTCCGCGTTTTTTCGCCCAGCGGCCGTTTCCGTCCATGATTATTGCGACATGCTCTGGAACTCCGCGGGCGATAATTTCTTCAATATTGCTCATTGAAATAAATTCCTGAAATTATGCAAGAATCTCTTTCTCTTTTGCATCGCAGGCAGCCTGAATATCTGCAACGAATTTGTCTGTAAGCTTCTGCAAATCATCAGTCTCTTTCTTGAGCTGATCTTCTGTGATTTCACCTGCTTTCTGCTGCTTTTTAAGAGCGTCATTTCCGTCGCGGCGCACATTGCGGACAGTTGTCTTGTAGTTTTCCGCGATTCCTTTTGCCTGTTTTACAAGTTCTTTGCGTCTTTCGGCTGTGAGGGCAGGAATCTGAACACGGATTACTTTTCCGTCATTTGAAGGATTCAAGCCAAGATCAGCGACCTGAATTGCTTTTTCAATTTCTGAGATAAGAGACTTGTCAAACGGAGAGATTACGACTGTGCGTGCTTCAGGAATTGAAATTGTCGCAACCTGGTTCAACGGAGATTTGTTTCCATAATAATCTACGCGCACTTTGTCAAAAATAGCAGCTGATGCGCGTCCTGTGCGGATTGTGTTCATTTCATTCTTAAAGCCTTCGAGGGTCTTTTCCATCTTTGATTTTGCGTCAAACGCCATAGTAATTCTCCTTTATAAAAGATAAAAAGCTTTAGTTATTCCAAACCTTGTACGGAATTAATAATCTCTAAAAAAGCAATCAACATAAAAAGCGGCCAGATTAAGAACTCTGACCGCTTTTTTTAGGCAAAACTATTTGCCAAGAATGTAAAGCGCGACTTTCTCAAATGAAAGTTTCGCTCCAGCCTCTTTTGAAACTTCTGCAAGTTTCTTTGCGACTGTAACTTTGTCGTCCTTTACAAAAGCCTGGTCAACAAAGCAGATTTCAGCCAAGTGCTTGTTGATTTTTCCCTGAAGGATTCCAGCCTTTACATTTTCTGGCTTTGAAGCCATTTTTGGATCCTGAGCCATCTGAGCCTCGAAGATTTCCTTCTGCTCGTTGATGTAGCTTTCAGGAACATCTTTCTGCTCGATGTATGCAGGTGTGAAAGCTGCAAGGTGCAGACAGCAGTCTTTTGCGAATGTCTTAACAACGTCAGCATCAGAGCCTTTTACAACCACAACAGCGGCTGTTTTGAAATCTGAGTGAACATAGAAAGCAGCAGCATCGCCAGCAGGAACATCAATCAGCTCAACGCGGCGGAGAGCCATGTTTTCGCGGATTTTTGTAGCAAGCTCAAGAACAAGGTCTTCAAGCTCTTTCTCTGGCTTTGTATATCCTTTTGCAAGGATAAGATCAACAATTTTGTTTCCAACAGCGATAAAGTCAGCATTCTTAGCAACAAAGTCTGTTTCGCAAGTTACTTCGGCAACTGCGATTTTGTTTCCTTCCTGCTTGATAAAAATGCGGCCTTCAGAAGTAGCTCTCTCGGCACGTTTCGCAACAGCGGCAAGACCTTTCTCTTTAAGGATTTTCTCTGCCTCTGTAGCGTCGCCGTTAGCTTCTGTGAGCGCTTTTTTGCACTCCATCATGCCTGCGCCAGTCTTGTCGCGCAAAGCTTTAACATCAGCGGCTGTAATTGCCATTTTAAGTCTCCTAAACTATTTAGTGAATTTCTCTTCGAGATCTTCTTCCTCTTCCTCATCAGCCTGCACATCTTCCTCTTTTGGCTCAGAAGGAGTGTAGTTTGAGTAGTCAACGATTTCCTCATCGTCTTTCTTTGTAGAGGCATCTGTCTGGACATCATCGTCATCACCGAGAGTCTCGATGATTTTAAGTCCTTCCTCGTTGTTTGCTTCGATTACAGCGTTAGCGATAACTGAAGTAAAGAGAGAAATTGCGCGGATAGCGTCATCGTTTCCAGGAATTGGATATGTGATTCCCTCTGGGTTGCAGTTTGTATCAACAACGGCCACAACAGGAATTCCCATGCGGCGAGCCTCTGCGACAGCAATCTGCTCTTTGTGTGTATCGATGATAAAGAGAACTCCAGGAAGCTCTTTCATCTCTTTGATTCCGCCAAGGTTCTTTTCAAGCTTAGCTTTCTCTTTGAGAAGATTTGCAACTTCCTTCTTTGTAAGATTGTCGAAAGTTCCGTCAACTTCCATTTTTTCAATCTTCTTAAGTCTCTGAAGTGATTTTTTGATTGTAGAGAAGTTTGTAAGCATTCCGCCAAGCCAGCGGTTGTTTACATAGAACATTCCGCATCTCTCAGCTTCTTTCTGAATAGCCTGCTGAGCCTGTTTTTTTGTTCCTACGAAAAGAACTGATTTGCCAGAAGCAACGATTTTGCGGACAGCTTCATAGCTTTCTTTGATTGCAGCGATTGTTTTCTGCAAGTCGATGATATGGATTCCATTGCGCTCTGCGAAGATATACTTCTTCATGCGTGGATCCCAGCGCTTTACCTGATGACCGAAATGTACACCAGATTCAAGCAAACTCTTCATGGTTACAACTGCCATAGAGTTTCTCCTTCACCGGAAAAGTTTTAATCAGCTTTGTGATAAAAATCTTTCCACCGTACTCTGTTTCTCGTGCCTGCCTAAAGGCAGGCCGGATGATTACGCAACTTTATCTCAAGGCCAACAGCCATCAATAAAGCCCGGCAAGACTATTCAATAAAAGAATAGCCCTGTTCTTTCAACATATCATAAAGATCAAAAATAGGCAAGCCGATTACATTTGAGCTTGTTCCGTTTATTTTGCTGATAAAGCAGGAGGCGAGCCCTTGAATTCTGTATCCGCCGGCGGCTCCGTGCCATTCTCCTGAATCAACATACCAGTCAATCTCTTCTTTTGTCATCGGCGCGAAAGTCACGTCAGTCTTTACGCTGCGGCTTGTAACGTACATAAGTTTCCCGTTGAAAAGAGCCATTCCGGTTATGACCTGATGCGTTCTCCCCTGAATTCTTTCAAGATATTTTGTCGCCGCCTCGGAGTCAGCAGGCTTTCCAAGAAGCTCGCCGTCGAGATAAACCATTGTGTCAGCTCCGAAAATCCACGGAATCTCACGGTCGGCGAAATATGCTTTTTCAACAGATTTTACCTTGTTTATCGCAAGATATTCCGGAACTTTTTCTTTCTCCATGTCTTCTGGAATTTTCTCTTCTTCAGGAGACAGCTTGACTTGAAAAGGAATGTTAAGCTGCTTGAAAATTTCCTGGCGGCGAGGAGATGACGATGCAAGGATTATAGGCTCCATTGATAAAAACTCCTATCATTTTTTAAGATAATATTAATATATAAAAAAAAGCGGAATCTGTGTAGATTCCGCGGAAAATTTTAAATATTCATGATAAAACTTAGTTCGAAGCTTTCTGCGCGCTGCTTGATGAAGAAGAGCTGCTGCTTGAGCCCTGAAGTTTTTTCAAGAGCGCGAGAGCGCGAGTTCTTACAGGCGTAACGTAATGATAGTTTGTCGCGATTGACCCTACTGACTGAATCATCTGGCTTTTATCCTGCACTGTGTCCGCAAGTTTTTCATAAGCGATTATAACTTCGAGCGCAAGTGATGAAGTAGGATTAAGAACAGCGTTTCTTTTTTCTGCCCATGCGATTATGTCTGTAACATCGTCGTTCTCATTCATTCCGATATCTCCAAGAGAGCGCACGGCTGCTGTTATAACCATCGGCTCGTTGTCTGCAAGCGCGATTTTTTTCAAGGATGTTTTAGCCTCTTCTGATGGAACTTTTCCAAGAAGTTCGCAGGCTTTCGCACGGATGTCAGGATAATTGTTCATAAGGCGTCCGTTTGTTCTTGACTGTGAAGTGATTCCCTCGCCAGCCAAAGAGTCAAGCGCCGCCATCATGTCAGGAGTAGTGCGGCCTTCATCAACAGCGCTTTCCAAATATTGCAAGGCGACAAGCTTGTTGTCTCTTTCTTCTGAATTTGCAAGCTCTGTGATTACAACATCCTCAACGCTGCTCAAATAAGAGCTTTCTGCAGATGTCTCGCTTTTGCCTGAATTTGAAGATTCCTGAGCAAAAACGGCTGAGGCAGCAAGAAGAGCACACATTGCGCCCGCGACTTTTTTTAAAGATTTCATTGAAAAATTCCTCCTAGGAAAGTGGCGTAACACCACAATATAAAAAATTATAAAATAAAAGTTTTTAAAAAGCAACTTAAATAATAAAACGCTATGACAAAGGAATTAGTCTTCCAAAGGCGGGATGTTCACCATCCATTGGCCGTTTATTTTGTTGAAATAATAATAGACAATATCCTGCTCTTTGCCGACTTCAATCGCCTTTATGTAAGTATCTGAAATGTATCTGATTTCAGTCACCTGCCTTCCTTTTCTTGCCGGAACAAAGACGTATTTAAAATAATCCTGAAGGCTTGTGAGCTTAAGCCCTTTTACAGGAAGCCTGTTCTGCGCCTTTCTTAAATTTGCCGGTCTTGACCAGTAATCTATTGATTCCTGGTCAACATACGTGAGCCAGCTTCTGTAATCGAAATTTTTCATTACATTGTCAAGTTCTGATATGATTTTAAGAATTTTTTCTTTGTCTTCAGCGAATGTGTCCCTTGAAACCGAGATGTCGCCAACAGAACGAGAATATTCATCTTCTGGCTCAGCTTCTTTTACAGGCTCCTCCTTTTTCGGTTCCTCGGCAACAGGCTCTGGTTCCGGTTCTGCGGCCGGCTCAGGTTCTGGAGCTACCTCCGGCTCTTTTACAGGCTCTTCCTTTTTCGGCTCCTCGGCGACTGGCTCGGGCTCGGCCGGCTTAACTTCCGGAGCCGGCATTTCTACAGCTTCTGAAACCTGAGGCTCAGTCTCTGGAATATCTTTTTTCTTAGGTTCACATGAAATAAACAAAAAAATAGAAAATAAAGCCAATGCTGTTAAAAGCATTTTCTTTATTGAATAATTAAACAGGACAGGTAAATTGCTTTTTTGCTGATGACTTTTACAATTTCTCATACAAAAAAATATACAATACTTGAGATATTCAGTCAAACATGTTAATTTAAACTTATGACATCAGCAGTGTTTGCAGGTTCGTTTGATCCTCCGACAAACGGCCATTTGAATATAATCCGCCGCGCAAGCCGTCTTTTTGACAAGCTTGACGTTGTTATCGCGTTCAACCCGGAGAAGAAATTCCTGTTTACTCCGGACGAGCGCCTTGAAATGCTGAAAATCCTCACATCTGATTACAAAAATGTGTCTGTGCATGTCTGGGACAAGCTCGTTGTTGACTACGCTAAGAAAAACAATGCGAATATTTTAATCAGAGGAATCAGGAACACAAATGATTTTTCATATGAATTCGATCTTTCGCTGATGAACCACAGCCTGAATCCTGATATAGAAACTGTTTTTATTCCGACAGAGCCGAAATACGCGATTGTCAAATCAAGCTCGATAAAGGAGCTTGCGGCTTTTGGCGGCGATATTTCTGGAATGGTGCCTAGAATAGTAGAAAATGCGATTTTGAAAAAATATCAGGCGATTAAAAATCAATAATCGTAATAATTTTGCATTCTTAAATTTAAATTATGAATTGCTGATTTTAAAAATGACATTTTTTCAGTTTTTGTCACAAGCAATTGACAATAAAAGTTTGGCGATTATAATAATTGACATTCGGGTGGAAACTAATGTAGTATAAACCCTGTTGTACATAAAAATTTTTTAGTGAGGTTTTATAAATGGCAGTACCTAGAGCGAAAACATCGAAAGCTCGCACACGCAGACGCCGTGGAGTGAATATGCATCTTGAAGCACCACAGCTTGTTGCTTGCGGAAACTGTGGCAACCTTGTTTTGCCACATCACGTTTGTCCGAAATGTGGTTTCTACCGCGGACGTCAGGTTATCACACCTGAAGTAAACGGCTAAAACATTAATTTCTAGCATAACGCTAAAAACAAAGATTTAGGAGACTAAAATGGCAGACACAACTGACGAACTTTTCGAGAAGATCAGAAAGCTTATCGCAGAGAAACTTGAGATCGATGAAAGCAAGATCACAATGGATTCTTCTTTCCGCGGTGACCTTGGAGCTGACTCTCTCGATACATACGAGCTTGTATATGCAATCGAGGAAGAGCTTGGAGTTTCAATTCCAGACGAGAAAGCTAATGAATTCGAGACTGTAAGAGATGCTTACAATTTCATCAAAGAAAACCAGAAATAAGTTTTTTTGACGAATTCTAAGATTTATAAACACAGGATATAAACATCCTGTGTTTTTTTTTGCGGTTTTGCCTTTATTGCGACGACGACGCACCAGGGCATGGAGCTGCTGCGTAGCAGCCGACCGCAGCGCAGCGAGGACGGTGAGGGTTACCGAACAGCGTAACGCCCGACCCGAAGGGTGGTGCCCCAATGATTTTTTCTAAAAATAAAATTTCTCCGGCTAGAAAAAAGGAGCTTGAGAATTTCTGCCGGAATCTTTCAATAAAATTCAACAATTTGAATATGCTTGACTTGGCGTTTCACCACAGGTCGTACTCAAACGAAGGCCATCAGAACAGGCTTGAGAACAACGAGCGGCTTGAATTTCTTGGAGACAGCGTTCTTGGGCTTGCGACGGCGGATTATCTTTATAATCTGCTTTCTGAGAATCCGGAAGGCGACCTTGCGAAAATAAAAAGCAATGTGGTTTCTGAGATGTCGCTCGGACCAATCGGACTAAGAATGGGAATAGACAAGCTGCTGATTCTTGGAAACGGCGAGGAGAAAACAGGCGGCCGGCATAAAAGAGCGATAATCGCGGATGCGGTTGAGGCTGTCATCGGCGCGTATTATCTTGACAGCGGATATAAAAAGGCTGAGGCGTTTGTTCTTTCGTTCATTGTTCCGGAAATTGAAAAAGTTCTTGAAAACAAGGGAAACAAGGATTACAAGACAATGCTCCAGGAATACCAGCAGAAAAAATACAAGACTTGTCCGTCGTACAAGCTTGTAAAGGAAGAAGGCCCGGACCACGACAGGACTTTCTGGGTTTCCGTGAGCCTGAACGGAACTGTTTTCGGGCCTGAGAAAGGTAAGAGCAAAAAAGAGGCCGAGCAGAACGTCGCGAAAAAAACATGGCTGGAGATTAACCGCCAGGAAAACTTAGACTGATTCTAATGAATTCCTATAAAATGGCTTGAGTTTCTTGATATTTTGTTGACGCAAGAACGGTAATTTTATATACTAATTAAACCTTTTTGTGATGTTGTCTTGATTTGTAACGGTAAGGGAATGATACAGCGCTTTGTTTAGTGTTTTGTAGTGCTGACCGGCATTTCTACAGCATCGGGCAAGAAGAGTGAGGAGCTAAGTTATGAAAAAGGGAATCCACCCGGACTATCAGCTGACAACAATCACTTGTCAGTGCGGAAACGTTATCCAGACACGTTCAACAGTAAAAGACATCCATGTTGAAATTTGCTCAGCATGCCACCCGTTCTACACAGGAAAACAGAAGCTTGTTGATACTGCGGGACGCATCGAGAGATTCAACAAACGCTACGGTGTTAAAACTGAGAACAAATAAGCTTTTTGCTTTGAAACTCCCGGCCTTGCGGCCAGGGAGTTTTTTTATGCAAATTGCAAATTTATATGCCGCAGAAGGCGGCAAGGCAAAGAGAGTTTCTTCCCGCAGTGGAGTTCATTTTTATTTTATGCAAGGTCTTATCGGAGCTTTGCCGTTCATAAGCGAGCTGCAGATTTCAGCTGTCTTTTTCTCGCTTGTTTTCATTCCGTCTAAAATCCACTGTGTCATAACCGAATAAATGCAGCCGGAAATGTAAATATCCGTGATTCTTATCTCATCATCGTTTTCCGGGTTGTTTTTAAATGAACTTATGATTTTCCGCAGAATTTTGTCGCCGAATCCCGCCTCAAGAAGAAGCCTGTATTCTTTTGCATGATTTTTTGCAATTTTTAAAACTGCGAGCCACGACTCAACGCTTTTTGTAGAAAAATCAAATTTTCCCATTGCGTCTGCTGTTTCCAGAATCAAAAAGTCAAGCCGGCTTTCAAGAATATTTTCTTTTGACGAATAATTTCTGTAATAAGACGAGCGTCCGACTCCTGCCCGGCGGATAATTTCCTGGATTGTAATCTGCGGAAACGGCTTTTCCTGCATAAGAAGAATCAAAGCTGACTCAATGCATTCTCTTGTGTCTGCGTTTGTTTTTGACATGATACATTTTTCTCCAGTTTGTTTCAGGACTTTAAGATTTTATTGACGCAACACAATTTTATCATCAAATTTATTTCAGTGAAACAAATGTTTCACAATAAAAGCAGAACAATGGAGAAAAAATTATGACAGTAATTGAAGCAATCAAAGCGCGCCATGCGGTAAGAAGTTTTACGGAAAAGCCTCTCGAAGAAAATTCAGTTAAAGCTCTTCAAGAGGAAATCAAAAAATGCAACGAGGAAAGCGGACTCAACATTCAGCTTGTGCTAAATGAGCCGGACGCTTTCCAGGCGGAAAAGCCCCATTACGGCCAGTTCAAGAACTGCCGGAACTATCTTGCCATTGTCGGCCCTGAAGGAAAGGATGAGGAAGCCGGATATTACGGCGAGCGCATTGTCTTAAAAGCGCAGCAGCTCGGAATCAACTCCTGCTGGGTCGCGATGACTTACAAGAAAGGCGCTGCGCAAATTGAAGAGCCAAGCGGACAAAAAAGATACATCGTTGTGGCTCTCGGATACGGAGAAAATGATGGAAAAGCGCATAAGTCAAAGTCTGTTTCTGATGTGAGCGACTACAAGGCCGGAGATCCTGAATGGTACAAAAACGGAATTGAAGCGGCTCTTCTTGCTCCGACAGCGATGAACCAGCAGAAATTCAGATTTGCCCGCGACGGCGAAAAAGTGGAGGCAAAGCCGGGACTTGGATTCTACACGAAAATTGACCTTGGAATAGCAAAATACCATTTTGAAGCTGGGAGCGGAAATGGTAAAGAAGTCTGGAAATAATTTGTATGAAAAGGCCGCAGAAGGCGGCAAGGCAAACTAATCTGTTGACAAGGTTTGTGTAAAAGCGCTAATATCAATTTAAAATAATTTTGTAAAAACGACAAAGAAGCCGTGGATAAAATTTCATTTTTTACAATGAGATTTTACCTGCGGCTTCTTTTTTTTATGCTTGAAATCTCTTGGAACAGAAAGAGGGGAGCTTGGATATGGAAACAGAGACAAAGACACTTTACGAGCCTTCGTTTGAGCACGACAACTGCGGAATCGGCGCTGTCGTGAGCATCGACGGAATCAAAAGCCGGAAAGTCGTTGACAGGGCGCTTTCGATTGTTGAGAAGCTGGAGCACAGGGCCGGAAAGGACGCTTCCGGAAAGACCGGCGACGGAGTAGGAATTCTGCTCCAGATCTGCCACGAGTTCTTCAAGAAAGCGGCCGCAGACTCAGGAATTTTCCTTGAGAACGAGGGCGAGTACGGCGTCGGAATGTTCTTTTTTCCGATGGATGCAGAAGAGTGCGAGGCCGAGCAGCAGAGGTTCGAGGCCGCCTGCTTTGAAGAAAAGCTCACTTTCCTTGGATGGAGAAAAGTCCCGGTCCTGAGCGATGTCCTCGGTGAAAAAGCCCTTGAGTGCATGCCGACAATTATCCAGGGATTTATCGAAAAGCCTATTGACTGTCCTAAGGGCCTTGAGTTCGACAAGCTTCTATATAAACTGCGCCGCAGGTTCGAGAAAGCTGACACAAGCCCCGCAACGACATACATATGCTCACTTTCAAGCAGGACCGTCGTCTACAAGGGAATGTTCCTTGTGCAGCAGCTGCGCACATTTTACCGCGACCTGCTTTCCGACGACTACACCTCGGCGGTGGCGATTGTCCACTCAAGATTCTCCACAAACACAAATCCTAGCTGGCAGAGGGCTCACCCGAACAGATTCATCGCGCACAACGGCGAAATCAACACAATACGCGGAAACGCTGACAGAATGATAGCAAGAAACGGCGAGATTGACTTGAGCGGCTCAGACTCGGCTATGCTCGACAACACTCTTGAATATTACGTGATGAACGGAATGGACCTGCCGCTTGCAGTCCTCATGTGCATTCCGCAGGCCTGGAAGCACGACAACTCCCTTAGCCAGGAGCGCAAGGACTTCTATCACTACTGGGCGACAATGATGGAGCCGTGGGACGGACCCGCCGCGGTTCTTTTCAGCGACGGAGAGATTTTCGGCGCGACGCTCGACCGCAACGGCCTGCGCCCAAGCCGCTACTACATAACAAAGGACAACACGCTCATCCTTTCATCGGAAGTCGGTGTCCTTGACATTCCAGAAAGCAACATCGTCAAAAAGTCTAGGCTTGAGCCGGGAAAGATTCTTCTTGTTGACCTGAAGCAGAAAAGGCTCATTTCAAACGACGAGATAAAGGATAAGTACGCGTCCAAATATCCTTACGGAGAATGGCTTAGCCAGAATTTGGTTCCGCTTTCAGAAGTGAAAATCCCGAACAAGAAGATTCCTGTAAGCACACAGGACGAGCGCGACAAGCTCTACAAGGCGTTCGGCTGGAGCCTTGAGGACGTGAACGAGATGATTCTTCCTATGGCGAAGAACGGAATCGAGCCGACAGGAGCCATGGGCGTTGACACTCCGCTCGCCGTGATGTCGGAAAAGCATCCGTCTCTCTTCGATTACTTCAAGCAGCTCTTCGCGCAGGTTACAAACCCGCCGATTGACTCTCTCCGCGAGAAGATTGTGACCGACACAACTGTCTATGTCGGAACTGACGGCGACATCTTAAATCCTAAAGGAAAGAACTGCCACGTGCTTGAAATCAACAATCCGATTCTTACAGGCGTCGACCTTCTTAAAATCTCAACTTTGAACCAGAAAGGCCTTCGCGCCACAAAAGTCAGCCTGCTTTATGATTATGACCCTGGCAAGGCTGAAAAAGCGGACGGAAGGTGCCTTGAGGCGGCCGTTGAAAAGCTCTTCTCAGACATTGACAAGGCCTATGAGGACGGATTCAACATCATAATACTCTCCGACCGCGGAGTCGACGCATCGCACCTTGCGGTTCCGTCCCTGCTCGCTGTTTCCGCCGTGGAGCACTATCTTATTCGCACAAAGAGAAGGACAAAGGTCTCCGTTATTCTTGAAAGCGGCGAAGTGCGCAATGTCCATCAGGCAGCAATGTGCCTGGGCTACGGAGCGCGCGCTGTGAATCCTTATCTTGCCCACGAGTGCATATCCGAGATGATAGACAAGAAGATTCTCGACAAGGACTACCACACTGCGATTGAAGACTTCAACAAGGCGATTATGAACGGAATCGTCAAGATCGCGGCGAAGATGGGAATCTCAACTCTCCAGTCCTACCAGTCGTCGCAGATTTTCGAGGCGGTCGGAATCTCAAAGGACGTTATTGACAAATACTTCACGAACACAGTCTCAAGAATCGGCGGAATAGGAATGAAGGAAATAGAGGAGGACGTGGACTTCCGCCACTCAAAGGCCTACGACGTGACGCTCGAAGACCAGATAAACGTCAACAACAAGCTCATCAAGCTCGACGCTCTCGGCCAGCACAAGTACAAGGTCGGCGAGAACTGCGAGGACCACCTGATAACGCCCCAGCTCATACGCGCGCTGCAGGAGTCATGCCAGAAAGGCGACTACCAGCGGTTTAAGGAATACTCGGCCCTGGTTGACGACACAAACCATCCTCATACTTTGCGCGCGCTTCTTGACTTTAACTTTGATCCGGCAAAGTCAGTTCCGCTGGAAGAAGTTGAGAGCGCGGAGAAAATCGTGACAAGATTCAAGACAGGCGCCATGAGCTACGGCTCAATCTCGGAGGAGGCGCACAAATGCCTGGCCGCCGCGATGAACCACCTGCACGGAAAGTCAAACTCAGGCGAGGGCGGCGAGAGGGCCGACAGGTTCGGGACAATCTATTCGTCCGCAATCAAGCAGGTGGCTTCCGGACGGTTCGGAGTCACCGAGGAATACCTTCTTTCCGCAAAGGAAATCCAGATTAAGCTTGCCCAGGGAGCAAAGCCGGGCGAGGGCGGACACCTTCCGGGAAAGAAAGTCTATCCGTGGATTGCGCACACAAGATACGCGACGCCGGGCGTCTCGCTCATTTCGCCGCCGCCGCACCACGACATCTATTCAATAGAAGACCTTGCCCAGCTTATCTACGACCTGAAGAACGCCAACAGAAAGGCTGACATCTCAGTCAAGCTTGTAAGCGAGGCCGGTGTCGGAACAATCGCGGCAGGAGTCGCCAAGGCCGGAGCGCAGGTTATTTTGATTTCAGGACACGACGGCGGAACAGGAGCCGCTCCTTTAAGCTCAATCCACCACGCCGGGCTGCCGTGGGAAATGGGCCTTGCCGAGACAAACCAGACTCTTATACAGAACGGACTTCGCGGCCTTGTGCGCCTTGAGACAGACGGAAAGCTCATGGACGGACGCGATGTCGCAATCGCGGCTCTCCTCGGCGCGGAGGAGTTCGGCTTTGCGACGGCGCCTCTCATCGTGATGGGCTGCCGCATGCTCCGCGTCTGCAACCTCGACACATGTCCTTTCGGAGTGGCGACGCAGAACCAGAAGCTCCGCGAGAAGTTCCCAGGAAAGCCTGAGTACGTCGAGAATTTCATGCTCTATGTCGCGGAAGAGCTGCGCGAGATAATGGCTAAGCTCGGCGTGCGCACAGTCGACGAGATGGTCGGCCGCACAGACTTCCTCAAGCTAAAGGAAAAGCAGGCCTTCGGCCGCGCGAACCTTGTCGATGTCTCGCGCATTATCGCGCATACGGACGACAGCTGGAAAAAGAATTCAGAGCACGGAATCAGAAAGCAGGAGAAAGAGGAGCTGAACTTCTCAATCGACGTGCTGCGCCTGCTCCCGGTAATGGACAACTCGCGCCTGACAACGCTCAAGTACGACGTTCAGTGCACAGACAGGACCGCAGGCACTATACTCGGCTCTGTTATCCAGACTAAATACGGAAGCACGCTCGACGACGACACATATGTAGTCCATTTTACAGGAGGAGCCGGGCAGTCGTTCGGAGCGTTCGCTCCAAAGGGGCTAACACTCCGCCTTTCAGGAGACGCGAACGACGCGGTCGGAAAGGGACTCTCAGGCGGAAAGATTGTAATCCGGCCTTCAGAGGACTTCGAGGGCAAGGCAGACGAGAACATCATCGTAGGAAACGTCGCTTTCTTCGGCGCGACATCCGGCAGCGGATTCATAAACGGAGTAGCAGGCGAGCGCTTCTGCGTGCGCAACTCCGGAGCGACAGTCGTTGCGGAAGGCTGCGGCGACCACGGGCTTGAGTACATGACAGGCGGAACCGCCGTGATACTCGGAAGCACAGGAAAAAATCTCTGCGCCGGAATGTCAGGCGGTGTCGCCTATGTGCTTGACGAGAACCACGACCTCTACAAACGGCTGAACAAGGAGCTTGTGACAATGTACGACCTGGACGACGAGACAACAGTCGCCAGAGGGACAACCGACACAGAGATACTAAAATCTCTCATCGAAAAGCACTACGAGGAGACAGGCTCCCTTGTGGCAAAGAAAATCCTGGGCGATTTCCAGAACTACATCCCGAAGTTCAAGAAGATAATCCCGAACGACTACCTGAAAGTTATGACAGTAATCGCGCGGGACGAGGAGGAAGGAATGAGCCGGGACGATGCGGAGCTTGACGCGTTCAAGAAATGCACCGCATAGAAAAATACATTCCGCGCAGTGCGCGCATATACTACGCGCGCTGTGCGCATACGTTGCGCGAGGCCCGATAGAAAGCTACGCGCAATAAGCGCTTATTTAGAGTCTTCCTTAGCAAGGGTGGCTTGTCTAGGCTAGCAAGAGGTGCTTGTTAAAATATAGAAAGCGCATGGAGTTTTGCCGGCACAAGGGCTGTATGAAAGCACTTTCAGATTATATTCCTAGTGCTGGCCGAATACGGAGCTTTACATTCCGAGCTTCTTATTTTCAGATATGCGTGAAAAAATAATTCTTGTTTTTTCCATTTTTTTGAGCCTGATTTTTTCAAGGCGCATTGCTGGCGACTCGACAAGCCAGATGTTCGCCGCTTCCCACACCGCGAACCAGCCGACAATGCAGACAACAGTCGCGGCAACGCTTTCTGTGACCGACTCAAGAAAAAGCCAGACCGCAATAAAAATCACGCCCAGAATAAAAAGCCAGATTTCTTTCACGAGACTGCGCTTTTTTCTTTTTGCAAGAAGAGAAAGCTCGTCTTGTGTGTAAGACGCAAAGTTTTTTCTAACCCGCTCTTCGTCAAGTTTATCGTCACTAAAAATGTGAATTGTTGTCTGCTCAAGCAAATCAGTTTTTTCCGTGTATTTTTTCTGAAGATAAGAAGTCACATCATCAGACAAAAGCCCAGAGTCAGGATCTAGAGGATTGTATAAATCTGATTCATCTTTTATTTTTAGTTTGATTTCGTACATTTTTTTTGAATTCCTAAGAAGTTTTATCATTTCTTTATGTTTTCACACGAACTGATAGGACGACAGCGTGACTTCGCCCGAGCGCAGAGCCTTTTTATCTCCGTCCTCGGTCTCGACAACAAGGCCAGCGTCGTCGTCAATGTCAACAACTTTCGCGCTGTAGATTTTTCTGTCGTCGCCGATTACAGGGTGGACATCGATTGTCTGGCCGATAAGGAACGAGCGGCTCTTGTACTCGCCGATGATTTCAGACTGGTCTTTTTCCATAAGCGAAAGAAACTGCCCTGCGATTTCAGCCGCTATCTCGTAGCGTTTCGGGGCTTTAGCGGTTTCTGCTATGCTTCCTGCGACCCGCGCGACATCGCCCTTGAATACTTCGGGATTGTCCTTTATGTTTACGCCGATTCCTACATAGGCCGCGTCGATTTTCCCTGTCTCAAAGTTCGCGAATCCCTCGGTCAGAATTCCGGAGATTTTCTTTCCGTTTACAAAGACATCGTTTATCCATTTTATTTTAGGGCTGATTTTGCAGAGCTTCTCGACCGCCATGCATACAGCCACGGCGGCGAACGCGGTCAGCTTCGCTGGATCTGTGATTCCGCCGCGCGGCGCGTATATTATCGTAAGATAGATTCCAGTCTTTGCCGGCGAGACAAAAGTGCGTCCGAGCCTGCCGCGTCCGGCGGTCTGCTTTTCTGCGACTATGAAAGACTTGTGGTATTTTCTTCCGGCCGCAGTCAGCTCTCCGTTTTCATCGCGGAGAGTCCCAGCCTCGGTCAGAAGCCTTCGCGCCTGGGTGTTTGTTGAGTCAATCTCCTTGAAAACTTCTATGTATGAGTCTTTGAACTCTGGGAATGTGTTTTTGAAATATGAGGTCAGAAGCTCTTGTGAAAAAGCGTCTGTGTCATCCTTTAAGATGTAGCCTCCGTTTGTCGAGCCTTCAATCACATATCCTAGCGAGCGCAGGGCGTTCACGGCTTTCCAGACCGCAGTGCGGCTCACAGCGCATTTTGAGGCGAGCTTCTCGCCAGAAACCAAATTTTCCTTGTTTTGTGTAAGTATTTCAAGAATTGTGTCTTTTGTCGCCATGGCCCATGATTTTATCACAAAACGGATTTGTGTGATACTAAGAGAAAAATTTCTAATGATGATGTCCTATTAATTTGAGACAAAAAAGCAAGCTGCTCTTATAAATAAAAATACTTGCATTTTTAAATGGTTATTTTTCATTTTCTTTTGTAAAAATTAAAAGCTTGCTTGCAGCATAATTCAGAATAATTACAATAACGTTGCTTAAAAATTTCCAAATCATTGCATTCTGTTTTAACTTGTCAACTGCTTATTAAAATAAATTTCAAATCTTTTAGATGATTTTATTGTTGAGAAAAAAGACAGGCAATAAAATCAAAATTCAATATAAATTCTGTAGCAAATAAAAAATCCGTCCGCCAGATTTCTCAAGCAGACGGATTTTCAAAATCCAGACAATCAGCTTTTTTGCCGCCAATCGTCCTTTTCAATTTTTAATAGATTTACACCTCAATATCTCCGGAGAATGTTAGCTTTGTTTCTCCTGTAAGATAAACTGTGTCGCCTGTGTAGCGCACCTGCAGAATTCCGCCGCGCACGCGCACCGTAACATCGCTGTCCATCTTGCAGTAGCCTTTTAAGCAGGCCGCAATTACAGCGGCGCAGGCTCCGGTTCCGCAGGCAGGCGTCTCGCCGTTCGAGCGTTCCCATGTCCTGAGCTTGATTTCGTTCGGGCCCACAACGCGCACAAACTCTGTGTTTGTCCGCTCTGGGAATGCCTTGTGGTTCTCAAAGAGCGGGCCGACTTTCTCAATGTCAATCTTGTCAACAAAGTCAACGAAAGTCACGCAGTGAGGGTTTCCGACGTTCACGCAGGTTACAACGTAGTCTTTTCCGCCTACGACAATCTTCTTGTTCACGACTTTCTCGTCGGCGTTCTCAGAAAGAGTTGTCGGAATGTTTCTTGCCTTGAACTTAGGTTTTCCCATGTCAACTGTGACGGAGTTAACCTTTCCGTTCATCTTGTAGCAGGTGAGCTTCTTGATTCCGGCCTCTGTCTCAATGTCGAGGATTGCGGTAGGCTCGTCGCTGCGGCTGTGCTTGTCCGCGACGCCGAAAATATTGTTCTCGTACAGATATTTTGCGACGGCGCGGATCGCGTTTCCTGCCATCTTCGCCTCGGCTCCGTCCTTGTTGTAGAAGTGCATTGTGGCGTCGGCCTTGCGGCTCTTTGAGACAAGAATCATCGAGTCGGCTCCGATTCCGTCGTGGCGGCTGCAGAGCTTTATCGCAAGTCCCGCCGGGTTGTTAACCTCGTTTTCTTCCGTGTTGATAAGGATAAAGTCGTTTCCAGTTGACTCCATCTTGTAGAAATGGATTTTCTCGCGTGTCGTGCGCAGGTTGTTGATGTCAACAAGCTCGATGTTCGATGTGTTGTAGTCGGACATAAGGCAGTTAGCAAGCGCGTTCGCCGTGTCAATCGCTGTAAGGCAAGGAATGTCGCGCTCAACCGCGTGCCGTCTCATTCTTACAGAGTCCGCGTGAGGATCGCGTCCTTTTGCTGATGTTGAAATCACATAGTCAATTTTTCCTGAGTCGAGCAAGGTAAGAAGGTTGTCGTCCGGATTCTCGTGGATTTTGTTCACGGTCGTGACTTCCATTCCGAAGTCGCGCAGAACGTTCGCGTTTCCTTCTGTCGCGTACAGCTTGAATCCCATGTCGTAGAACTTTCGCGCAAGCTCCGGAATCTCGTAGCGGTCGGTCTTTCTTACAGAGAACAGAACGCCGCCGCTTCTTTTCATGTTGTAGCCGGCAGCGACCATTCCCTTGAAGATTGCCTCTTCGCGTGTGGATGCGATTCCAAGGACCTCTCCTGTTGACTTCATCTCAGGTCCTAAGTGCGTGTCTACGTCCATGAGCTTCTCAAAGCTAAACACAGGAACTTTTACCGCGAAATACGGCGGAATCTTGTAAAGTCCTGTTCCATATCCCATGTCCCTGATTTTCTCGCCGAGCATTGCGCGTGTGGCAAGCTCAACCATAGGCACTCCAGTGACCTTCGAGATGTACGGAACGGTTCTTGAAGAGCGCGGGTTCACCTCGATGATGTAAAGGTCGTTGTTGTAGATAAGATACTGGATATTTACAAGTCCCTTTGTTCCGAGGTCAAGCGCAAGGTCGCGGCTCTGCTTGATAATCTTGTGGCGCATGACGTCGTTCAGGTTCCATGAAGGATAGACTGCGATTGAGTCTCCTGAGTGGATTCCTGTTCTCTCGATGTGCTCCATGATTCCAGGAATAAGAACATCCTCGCCGTCGCAGATTCCGTCAACCTCAAGCTCTGTTCCCATCATATACTGGTCGATAAGAACCGGGTTCTCGATTCCCTGCGCGAGGATGATTTTCATGTACTCGTGCGTGTCGGCGTCGTTGAACGCGATAATCATGTTCTGTCCGCCAAGAACGTAGCTAGGGCGCAGAAGGACAGGGTAGCCGAGCTTGTTCGCGGCCTCTATCGCCTCGTCCTCTGTAAACACTGTAAGTCCTTTCGGGCGGTTGATGTTTAGCTTGGCGCAAAGCTCCTCGAATCTCTCGCGGTCCTCCGCAAGGTCGATTGAGTCTGCCGATGTTCCGAGAATCTTGATTCCCTGCTTGTCAAGGAACTTCGTGAGCTTGATTGCTGTCTGTCCGCCGAACGCGACAACAACGCCGAGCGGCTTCTCTACATTGATTACGTTCATTACGTCGCTCGGAGTGAGCGGCTCAAAGTAAAGGCGGTCGGCTGTGTCAAAGTCTGTCGAGACAGTCTCCGGGTTGTTGTTTATGATTGCAACTTCGTATCCGAGCTTTTTCAAAGCCCATACGCACTGTACAGAAGCGTAGTCGAACTCGATTCCTTGTCCGATTCTGATAGGCCCTGAGCCAAGAACGATAATTGTTCCCTTTGATTTTTTATCTGGATTTGAATGAAGCTCGTCAAGGAATTCCTTGGCCTCGTTCTCCTCGTCATAAGATGAATAGAAATACGGAGTCTCCGCGTTGAACTCGCCTGCGCAGGTGTCAACCATCTTGAACGATGTAGGGGCAGGAAGAGAGCCGTGTGCGTATTTAACATCGTCGCGGCCTGAAGCGTCGTCTTCTGCGATGTTGCTTAGCTTCCACAAAAACCATTCGTCAATCATCGTGATTTTGTGGATTTCATCAACTGTAAGAATCTTTCTCTTTAGCGCCTGGTAAACTGCGAAAATACGCTGGTCGGTGCACTGTCCTACGCGCTCAATGATTTTCTTGTCGTCTTCCTCTTCAAAAGCCGGAAGGTTCAGGTTTTTAACACCAAGCTCAGCTCCGCGGACAGCCTTCAGAATTGCCTCCTCGAAATTCTGCCCGATAGCCATAACTTCGCCGGTCGCCTTCATCTGCGTTCCGAGTTTTCTTGAGGCGTAGACAAACTTGTCAAACGGGAACTTCGGCATCTTAACGACAACGTAGTCAAGAACCGGCTCAAAGCAGGCGGCTGTCTTCTTTGTGACGGCGTTCTCAATCTCGTCCAGGTTGTAGCCGACGGCAATCAGCGCAGCGACTTTCGCAATCGGATATCCGGTTGCTTTGGAGGCCAGGGCGGAAGAGCGGCTTACACGCGGGTTAACTTCAATTACAGCGTACTGGAAAGTCTCCGGGTTCAAGGCGAACTGGCAGTTGCAGCCGCCTTCAATTTCAAGAGCTGAGATAATGTTGAGAGCCGCCGAGCGGAGCATCTGGTATTCCTTGTCGGCGAGAGTCACTGTAGGCGCGATAACGATTGAGTCTCCAGTGTGGACTCCGACAGGATCAAGGTTTTCCATTGAACAGACTGTGATAACGTTTCCAGAATGGTCGCGCATTACCTCAAACTCAACTTCCTTCCAGCCTGCAATGCATTTCTCGACAAGAATCTGGTGGATTGGAGAGCGGTGAAGTCCGTTGTGCGCAATCTCATTGAACTCTTCCTCGTTGTTCGCAATTCCGCCGCCTGTTCCGCCCAGAGTAAAAGCCGGGCGGATAATCACAGGAAAGCCAATCTCGTTCTTCGCAAAATCAAGGGCTGACTCATAGTCAGTCACGACTTTTGAAGGAATGCAAGGCTCGCCGATTGACTCCATCGTGTCCTTGAACATCTGGCGGTCCTCGGCCTTGTCGATTGTAAGAGGGCGCGCGCCCAAGAGCTGCACGTTGTGCTTCTCAAGGAATCCTGACTTCGCAAGCTCCATGCTAAGCGTCAGTCCTGTCTGTCCGCCAAGAGTAGAAAGAAGCGAGTCCGGTTTTTCCTTCTCAATGATTCTCTGGATAACCTCGACATTAAGAGGCTCGATATAAATCTCGTCCGCCATTATGTGGTCGGTCATAAGAGTCGCCGGGTTTGAGTTCACAAGCACAACCTCAAGCCCCTGCGCTTTAAGAGCTTTGCAGGCCTGGTTTCCAGCGTAGTCAAACTCCGCTGCCTGTCCGATGACAATTGGACCTGAACCGATAATCAGAACTTTGTGTATATTTTTATTTAAAGGCATTTTATTTTTCTCCAGTCGTTTGTCATGCTGAATTTGTTTCAGCATCTATTTTTCCGGGCGTTTCCGCCGCAAGCGGCGGCCGGGCTATCCGCGGTTCCGCCTTCCGGCTTCATTGCTTCGTTCTGGTGGTTTCGACACGCTCCGCTGCTCAACCACCGCCACTTCGCAACGGCTTGCGCCGCCGCTACTATCCCTAACGCTTTTATCTCATCATGTTTATGAATCTGTCAAACAGAAAGTTCGTGTCGTGCGGACCGCCGCAGGCTTCCGGATGGAACTGCACGCTGAACGCAGGAATGTCCTTGTAGCTTACGCCCTCGCAGGTTCCGTCGTTCGTGTTCACAAAGCTTAAAGTTGCGTTAGCAGGCAAGCTGTCGTTTTTAACCGCGTATCCGTGGTTCTGGCTCGTGATGTAGACACGGCCTGTCGCAAGATCTTTAACAGGCTGGTTTGCGCCTCTGTGCCCATACTTGAGCTTTGAAGTCTTCGCTCCGTTGGCGAGGGCGAGCATCTGATGGCCAAGGCAGATTCCAAAAATCGGAATCTTCTTGTACTCGCAAAGTTTCTTGATTTCTTCTATTATTCCAGTGTTCTCGGCAGGATCTCCAGGTCCGTTCGAGAGCATAACTCCGCTCGGAGCCATCCTGATGATTTCCTCGGCAGTTGTGTTGTAAGGAACAACCTTAACCTCGCAGCCGCGCCGCTCAAGCTCACGCTCGATATTCGCCTTTGCTCCGAAATCGAAAAGAACAACTTTCTTTCCTTTTCCATCGGCGAAATCCTTTGTGTAATAGAAAGTCTTTACAGGCTCCACTGCGTTTTTAAGCGGCTCGTCAATCATCGAGCCCTGGACGCTCTTAACAGCGTCTACAATTTTATACGACTTGATTTTGTTCAAAAGCTCATCGTCAACTTTAGGGCAGATGTCATCGCTTGTAATCATTCCGTTCATGACGCCGGCCTCGCGCAGAATCTTTGTAAGGCGGCGAGTGTCAATTCCGCAAAGTCCGATAATGTTCTGGTCTTTTAAAAAGCCGTCAAGATCTCCTTTGCAGCGGAAATTTGACGGCTTTTCACAAAGCTCTCTTACAATATAACCACGGATATGGCTTTTTTTGCTCTCAAAATCTTCAGGAATCACGCCGTAGTTTCCAATCAGCGGAAATGTCTGGGTGACAATCTGACCGTAATAGCTCGGGTCAGTCAATGTTTCAAGATAGCCGGTCATTCCTGTCGTAAAGACAGTTTCCCCGATTACCGTTCCCTTTGCACCGACAGATTTTCCCTCAAAAACTGTTCCGTCGGCGAGAATCAAAAATGCCATCATAGCCTCCAAAGATGCCTAAAAAATTATTGCGGCGGTTGAGCCTGTGAAATAACAGGCTTTTATAACCACAAAAAATCTAAAAGTTTAAAAAAAAACGCCCAAAAGCGTTTCAAAAGAGAATCTCTTGTTTGCTTACGGACGTTTGTAAAATGCTGCACATAATCTGTTTTATTTAAACCTTTGTTATTCTATAGATTCATGGTGAAATAGTCAATAAAATAACAAGCATTAAACATAGTCAAATGCTTGTAAATTATTGTCAAAACATAGTTAAATGCTTGCAAAAAACATGATAAAATACTGTTGATAATATAGTTCATTAGTATCATATATTATTTATAATGCGTATTCTGTCTACCTGAATATCTAGAAATATCTTTTCCTCTGTTTTTCCTGCTCTATCCTTATATAATTGATAAAAAATACCCGGACAAGCCATTGTTTTGACAGGGCAATATATGCGCTTTTTATCAAAAAATACAAAATAAAAAAACGCGGATTCCAGAATCAAAACCTGAAAATCCGCGCTAATTTTTTATCAGCTATTTTTAGTGCTTTTAAGAGGAGTGAATTAGAACTTAATCTTTCTGTCTGTTCCCTCGTAGTATTTCTTTCTAAGCTCTTTAACCTGGTCATCGGCCATGTAGTCGTCAAACGGCATCATGCGGTCGATTACGCCTTTCGGTGTGATTTCCACGATTCTGTTCGCGATTGTCTGGATAAACTCGTGGTCGTGCGATGTGAAAAGAATCACGCCAGGGAAGCTAACAAGTGCCTGGTTCAAGCTTTCAATCGCCTCAAGGTCAAGATGGTTTGTAGGGTCGTCAAGGATAAGGACGTTCGAGCCTGCGAGCATGAGCTTTGAGAGCATACAGCGGACTTTTTCTCCTCCGGACAGGACTTTAACCTTTTTAAGCGACTCGTCGCCTGAGAACAGCATTCTTCCCAAAAAACCGCGCACGTAAGCGTCGTCCTGGTCTTTTGAATACTGCTTTAGCCATTCCGTGATGTTCAGGTCGTTGTTGAAATACTTGCTGTTGTCGCGCGGAAGATAAGAGAAGCTTGTCGTCTGCCCCCAGAAGTATTCGCCTGACTCAGGCTTTTTCTCGCCTGAAATAATGTCAAAGAGAGAAGATATTGTGTTGTGCTCGACGCCGACAAATGCAATCTTGTCAGTACGGTTCACCTTGAGGTCAAAGTTGTTTAGAAGCTGCACTCCGTCCTCGTCCTTTGAGCAAAGTTTTCTGCATTCAAGAACATTGTTTCCAATCTCGCGCTCAGCCTTGAACTGGACAAAAGGAAATTTTCGGCTTGTTACAGGCAAATCCTCAAGCTCCAGCTTTTCGAGGACTTTCTTGCGGCTTGTAGCCTGCCTTGACTTCGCGGCGTTTGAAGCGAACCGCTGGATAAATTCCTTCAAGTCCTTGGCTTTCTCCTCGTTCTTCTTTTTCTGGTCGCGAGCCTGCTTCTGCAGAATCTGGCTCATCTGGTACCAGAAATCGTAGTTTCCGGCGAACTGTGTGATTTTTCCGTAGTCAATATCGCAGATTACCGTGCAGACAGTGTTCAAGAAGTGGCGGTCGTGCGAAACGACAATCACAGTGTTGTCAAAATCAAGGAGAAAGTCCTCAAGCCAGTTGATTGACTCCAAGTCAAGACCGTTCGTAGGCTCGTCGAGAAGAAGAATATCAGGATTTCCGAACAGAGCTCGCGCAAGAAGCACACGGACTTTCTGAGACTCGTCAAGCTCGCTCATCATCTTGTCATGGAATTTCTCCTCAAGGCCGAGTCCTGAAAGCATCTGCTCAATCTGGTTCTCAGCCTCGTATCCGCCAAGCTCGCCGAATTCTGTCTCAAGCTCAGCAGACTTAATTCCGTCTTCCTCTGAAAAATCAGGCTTTGAATAAATCGCGTCGCGCTCTTTTGAAACTTCGTAAAGCTTAGGAAATCCCTGCATTACGGTGTCTTTCACGCTGAAATTGTCGAACGCGAAGTGGTTCTGGCTCAAGACCGCCATGCGCTCGCCCGGAGTCATAAAAATGTCGCCTGTGTCGTGCTCAATCTCGCCTGAAAGGACTTTCAGGAAAGTTGATTTTCCGGCTCCGTTCGCGCCGATAATTCCGTAGCAGTTTCCCGCCGTGAATTTCAAGTTTACATCTTTAAAAAGAGGCTTCTCGCTGAAGTGAAGACTTACGTCTGAAACTGTAATCATGTTGTTGTTTTCTCCAAAAATTATTTACTTGTTCAACACGGATGCACGCGGATTTTTAAGGATGAGCACGGATAGGATTTTTTGGTTTTACGAAAGAATCTCACAAAAGCGAAGTCAACCATTCGCGTCCCATCTTTTTTCATCTGTGTGCATCTGCGTTTAATCTTGTTTTATTTATGCCTGAAGAATGAGCGGATTTTGCTTAAAAATCCGCCTTTCTTTTCCGGAGCGGAAGATTTGTTTCCTAAGGTTTTAGGTTTTGTATTCGCATTGCCGCCCTTTCTGCCGTTTCTTTGGTTTTTGCCTAAAGAAGAAGCTCTTGATTTTCCGCCCTGCTTTCCAGGTTTTCTTCCTGTTCCTGAGCCCATCGTGTTCTTTGACGGCTTTGCGTATTTCTCCTTGAAATACTGCATTCTCTCGTCGCTTGTCATGCCGGCAAGCTTGTTAAGCTCCTCTGCAGAGCTCCGCGCAGGATTTTCATTTCTGTCCCTGCCCTTGCCTTTCGCTTCGTCTCTTCCGTATGACGATTTCTCGCCGGACTTTCTTCCGCGTCTCTGGCTTCTGTCAGAATCTCTGCGACCCTCGCGCTTTGAGTGCCGCCCGTAGCTGTCGCCGCCGTGAGTTTTGTCGCCGTCAAGATGGATAAACACATCGCGGCTCTTGTCCTCTGCCAGGTCGTCGCCTATTGCGACGCGGCTTGGAATCTGTTTTTCAATGTAGCGTTCTATAGGCGCGAGCGAATAGACATCGCGCTCAGAGCAGAATGTGTAGGCTTTTCCGCTTTTTCCTGCCCTCGCCGTCCGTCCGATTCTGTGCACATAGTTCTCAGGCTCGTTCGGCAGATCGTAGTTCACAACCATCGCAAGGTCGTTCACGTCGATTCCGCGCGCCGCAACGTCTGTCGCCACAAGAATCTTGAATTTCCGAGCCTTGAAGTTGTCCATGATTTTCTGCCGCTTCACCTGCGGAAGGTCGCCGATTATATACTCGTTATCAAATCCGTTGATTCTAAGCCGCTTGGAGACAATCTCGCACATCTTCTTTGTGTCGCAGAAAACAAGCACGCTCTCAGGATTTTCTTTCTGCAGAATTGCGACCAGAAGCGACATCTTGTCCTCGCTTGAAACGTGGATAAGCTCCTGGTCAATCTCGTCAACAGTGATGTTTTCAGCCTCGATTGTGATTTCCTTGGCGTCCTTTGTGTATTCCCATGCGAGATTCTTGACGTATGAGTTTAGCGTCGCCGAGAAAAGCATTGTCTGGCGGTTTTCAGATTTTGGCAGAACTTTTATTAGCTTGCGCAAGTCAGGATAAAATCCCATGTCGAACATTCTGTCCGCTTCGTCAATCGCGAGAAATCCGACTTTGCTCAAGTCCATCTGCTTTGATTCCTCAAGGTCGATAATTCTGCCCGGCGTTCCGATTATGATTTTTACGCCTTTCTTTAAGTCTGAAATCTGCTTTTCGTAGCCGACTCCGCCGTAAAAGCTTGCGAAGCGCAGGCCTGCGTATTTTCCGATTTTGTCAGCTTCCTCTTCAACCTGGACGGCAAGCTCTCGCGTCGGAACTAGGACAAGAGCGTTTTTATCAGAATTCTCAGGCTTTAGAAGCTCCTGCATGATTGTAACAAGATAAGCCGCTGTCTTTCCTGTTCCTGTCTGAGACTGAACATACAAATCGCTTCCGTCGAGCGACACATTCAAGACTTTCTCCTGAACCGGGGTGCATGTTACATATCCGCACTCGGCAAGGCCTTTCTTTAGATTCTCATTTAAATTTAAGTCAGAATAGTTCATAATATCTTCTATTTATTATATTCTAAAGTTAAAATATTGTATACACTCGCATTTTTAAGGAAGAACAAGATGAACAAGAACACACCAGAGCAAAACAAATACCAGGCCCAGATTTTCGCGAACAGGCTCTCAAAAAAATACAGGATTCTGCGCAAATGGGCGCGTAAAGAAAGAGTCACCTGCTACCGCCTTTACGACCGTGACATTCCGGAAGTTCCTGTCGCGGTGGACTTGTACGAGTTCCTGCCGGACGGAATGGACTCTAAGACCGAGGCGGCAAGATTCTTGTCCGAGGAGGATGCGCGCATCTCAGCGAACGACGAGTCGGCGGCCAAGGAAAAGGCTTCAAGAATCTTCGTTCACCTTTATCTTTATGAGCGTCCGTACGAAAAGGACGAGGAAGATGAGAAAGCATGGCTTTCTGAAATAAGCCGCGCCTGTGCCGAGGTTCTCGGAATCCCTCAAGGCCACGTTATCCAGAAGCTTAGGAAAAAGCAGAAAGGCGACTCTCAGTATGAAAAGCTAGATGATGAAGATGGCGGAAGTCAAAATGCCGCCACTGTAGAAGGCTACGTGCAGGAATGCGGACAGCTTTTCAAGGTGAATCTTACGCGCTATCTTGACACAGGCCTTTTCTTTGACCACCGCCCGCTCAGGAATTTTGTAAGGAAAAACGCCGCAGGAAAGTCAGTCCTTAACCTTTTCTGCTACACGGCCTCTTTCTCAGTCTACGCGGCGGAAGGACGCGCAAAGAGAATCGAGTCCGTCGACCTTAGCAACACGTACATCGACTGGGCACGCTTCAACTTCGCGCTAAACGACTTTAATCCTGACGACAGGCGTTTTATCTTCACAAAGTCGGACGTGCAGGATTTTTTGAACGAGAAGATTGAAGAAGAGCCTGACGCGGACAAGAACCGCTTTGACATCATAATCCTCGATCCGCCGACTTTCTCAAACTCAAAGAGCATGAAAGGAATTATAGACATAAACCGCGACTGGCCTGGAATTGTGAAAAAGTGCCTTGAGCTTTTGAATCCGAACGGAATTCTTTATTTCTCAACTAATTCACACAGAATCAAGTTTGACGAGAATCTTATTTACAGCGGAGCTTTTCCGCGCGGAAGCCTCTTTATAAAAGACGTGACTGAAAAGTCTATTCCAGAGGATTTCAAGGGAGCAAAGCCGCACAAATGCTGGAAAATTGAAAGAAAATAGAGCCGCAAATTAAAAAAGCTTCTCTATGTCGCTCACTGTCCATTTGCTCAGCTCAAAGACGGCGTTCTGCGAGCTGAGCGCGGCTTTGTCTTCGTCTGATTCTACGGGCGGCGGAGCGATAGTTTTCGAGCAAATAAAATATTCAGGATTTTCAATCTTCTTAAAAATTATTGTTGAAACGCGCCCGCCTCCGTCCTCGACTTCAAGCTTAGAATAAAGAGCGGCGGTATCATCTCCAAAATCTTTCTCGGACAGATTTCCATGCCGCAGCGACAAAACGCCGGAAGAAATTCGCGCGAAGTTTTCATCAGAATCTGTTGCCGAAAGAACTTTAGAAAAATCATTTGATTCCGGTTTACCCATTGCTTTGGGTTCTTGGCTTGCGTTGAATAATGAATAAGTGATTTTTACAGGATTTTTGATTTCTGGAAATAAGCTTCCGTCCATCCAGTAATTAAAATCCGTTGTCAAAAATTGGCTAAAATCGTCTTCGGTTTCATAACGTTTTTCGCCGGACAAAAATTCAATTCTTCCAAGAAGAGGATTTCGCGATGAGAATTCAACATCCGAAACTGCATTTCCATCTAAATCATAAAAAATAATTCTAGTAATTTCGCTAACGCCGTTTTCTGAAAATGTCTGCTTTTTTACAACATTATTGTCTAACTGTATGTTTTTTTGCACAGTATCATATAAAATAGGGGCGTTTTTATTCTTTAGCTGTCTACTTTTTTCAACATTTTCAGAATTGTTTGAATCAATTTTATAAATTTTTCTTATCTTGCTGAAATTTTCTATCAGAGTTTCAGCGATTTTTGAATCAGCGAAGCTTGTTGTTCCGCTTTTTTTAACAAGATAAAACTTACCCTGCTTTTCAACGGAAATCTCGTCACTTTCTTTTTGAATTGAAAATGAAGAAATTTTATCTTTGTATTTTGGATTTAGGAGCACGAAATCCGAAGATTTTTGCTTTGCCGCCGCGCTGTTTGACACAAAAAGCGTGAGCACAAAAAAAAGCGCGGAAAAAACAAAGGCTGCGGAAAGAATCTTGTTCAGTTTTTTAGTTTTCATATTTTTTTATCCTTTTTGTCCTAAAAAGCGCGGTTGAAAATGCAAATCCAAGAATCAAAATAGCAGGAAAAATAAAGTTCAGGAAAAGAGAGAGATTTCTTTTGGATTTGAATTCGTCTGCGTCGGTGATTTTATAAAGCGGCTTCGTGCCGTTGGATTTTTCCATAAGCGAGGCAAGCTCAGTTTCGCCTCTCAACTTTAGGATCTGGCTGGCAAAAAAATCATAGTTCCTGAAGTCAATGGAATTTTCTTCCGAAATAAAGCCAGTCATGAGCGACGAAAGAAAAAACTGGTCAGGAATCAAAATGATGTTTTTGTTTTTTGCGCCGACAATATACTGCGCGCTTGTCTTTCCTGCGGCGTTCGCTGTTTTTGGAATTGTGAACGGATCGGTCAGAAAAAGGCTTTCTGATGCGGATGAATCCTGCGCGCAGTCCTGGAGCCACGCGTATTTTGTCGTGAGCAAAAGCGGCTCTGCTTCGTTGTACAAGTCAAGCGGCGACGCCCAGAAAAGTGTAAGCCCGTTTTTTGCTTCGCTCTGGCTTTGAAGCGAAAGCCAGAGCGGATAATTTATCACAATATATTCAGCGTTTGAGCCTTCTCCGCTCGCCATTGTAAGCGGAAAGCACGAAATGTCTTCGGCGAGCGCGTTCATAAAAGCGAAGCCTTTTGAATTTAGATATGATAAAAACCCATTGCCTTGGGATTTTGTGATTTTCCATTCGTCTTCAATTGATGTGCTGAAAGGACTTGTCATCACAAACGCTTTTGCGCCTTTATCCAAAGCGGATTCTAAAAGAATTTCTGTTTCGCTGTCAATTTTATCCGAGCCAAAAACCGCAATTACATCGTCAGGTGTCAGATTTTCAAAAACTTCATTTTCATTTGATTTTTCAACTGCAACAGCGCGGAATCCTCTTGAATTAAGCCACGGCTCAACGTACATGTAGCTTTCAGAAAGGCCGCGCCCATTTCCAGGCAAAAGATAAACAGTCCTTTCTTTCCCGGTTACAAGGGACTGGACGCGCTGCGACAAGTCATATTCAAGAGTCTGCGTTGAAAGGACAAACGGAATTATAGAAGATTTCTTGCCGTATTGAAGAAGAACTGCGGAGAAAACCGTCGTGTATTCTGTTTTTGTGCTGTTTGATGATTTTATCTGCTGGCCTTGAATACCTAAAGCCTTGAGTTTTTCCGCGTCAGCATTCTGAATATTCAAGGTGACGTTTGAAGAAATCGCGCTATATTCAGTCAAAAACTCAGAGACATCTCCAACCTGCGGATAAAGATTTCTTAATTCCTTTGACCTGAAATATGTGATTCTTAGAACATCAGAAAGATTTTCAACAAGCTTGCGACTGGTTTTTGATACAGAAAACTGTTTTGATGATGAAAAATCTAATCTGAAATACAATCTTGACACTGAAACTGAAAGCAAAATCAAAGTCGCTGAGAATAAAAACAATGCCAGTCTGTCTACTTTTTTAGAAATTCTTTTATATTCAAAGGCAGTCGAGAACAAAATCAGAACAAATGAAGCGCATAAAAAGAAAAACACGCTCCTTGAATCAAAAATTCCTTTGGAAAACGGATCAAAATGCCAGGAAAAACTAAAAAGCCGGCAGACAAAAGAAAAAAAATCGTTTAAATCAAAATAAAGCGGAATCAAATGAATAAAAGTCGTGGCGGCAAGAAAAACCGACGAAATTAAAACTCCAAGCGCGGAAGAAGCTTTGCAAAATGAAAATATAAAAACCGAAAGCGAAACCGCACAGAAAAGATATAAAACGATTCCAAAAAGGCCTGTAAAAAGCTGCCAGAAATCAATATCGCCAAAAAAATAAATTGAAAAAGGAACAAAGACAAAAAGAAAAAGGACAGGAACAAAGCTCGCCGTAAGCGCGGAAATCGAAAGCGAGAAATTGCGCAGAAACGGCGGAAGCGGAACTGAGTCATCAAGAATAAAATTCCGCAGACGGAAAACCAAAAGCGGAACTGCAATAATTGAAATATATGGAACAGAATTAAAAAGCGGACGCAAATCAGCGGAGCCGATTCCTGAGACAAAGAATTTTGACGCGAAGAAAAATCTAAATGCGCAAAAAAGAATCATTATAATAGAAGAAACATAAAAAAGCGGATCGATAAAATACGAGCGCAGAGAAACTTTATAAAGCGGAAAGATTTTATTCATTTTAATTTTTCACCTGTTTTTCGGAAGATTCATTATTTTGATTCTGCGTCAGCTTGAAAAACGCGTCTTCGAGATTTTTTGACTTAGTTTTTTCAATGATTTCTTGAATTGTGCCTTCGGCGGCTTTTTTTCCGCTTGAAAGAATCAGAATTTCGTCGCAAAGATTTTCAGCTTCCTGCATTATGTGGGTTGAAAGAATTATTGTGCGGATTTTTTTCTGGGAAATGACAAATTTGCGCATTTTTATAATTTGGCTTGGATCAAGTCCTGTCGCGGGCTCGTCTAAAATCAAAACCGGAGGATTGTAGATTAAAGCCTGGGCAAAGTTCACACGCTGCTTCTGGCCTTTTGAGAGCTTTTTGATTTTTTTGCTGAAAAGTTCATTAATTGAAAGATTTTTTAAAAGATTTAAGACGTGATTTTCAGAGCCTGCGCTTAAAAACTCATTCAATTTTTTTCCGGCATGAAGAAGAAGAACGGACTCAAGATATTCAAAAACATTGTATTCACCGGGAAGCTCCGGCTCTTCCGTGACAAATCCTGTAAGATTTCTGATTTTCTCAGTTTCATCAGCCGCTTCAATATTTTCTACAAGGACGCTTCCGCTGGTGGCAAGATGACGGCCCGAAACAGCCTTCAAGATTGTTGTCTTTCCGGCTCCGTTCGGGCCTAAGATCCCAGTGATTTTTCCTTTCTGGCAAGTGAATGAAATGTCAGAAACAGCGGAAAAGTCATTGTATTTTTTTGTAAAATATTTTAACTCGACCATTTATCTTAAAAAAATCAAGATGAAGATTCGTTACAAAGCCGCGAAATCAGTCTTCAAAAGGAATCTCGAAAACCATTCTGTCGCGCGTAAGCTCGGCTCCAGGATAAACTTCTTGCGCCTGTGAAAGCAGAAGCGGAAGCTCCTTGTCCGTGTAGCGCGGGCTGTAGTGAATCATCGCCATGCGCTTTGAGTGCGAGTCGCGGGCGATTGTTCCTGCCTGCCGGGCTGTCATGTGCTTTTTCTCCTTTGCCTGGTCAGCGCAGTCGTCTGAAAACATTCCCTCGCAGATTAAAAGGTCGCTTCCCTGCACTTCCTTTGCAATCGACGGAAGATAAAGTGTATCTGTCACAAAGCTGAATTTTCTTCCGCTCCGCTTCTCGCCCATTACATCTGAAGGCTTTATGACTTTTCCGTCAGCAAGCGTGATTTCTTCTCCGCGCTGGAGCTTTCCGAAAAGCGGACCTGGCTTGATGCCTAAAGCCATGGCTTTTTCCGGATTGAACGCGCCCGGCCGGTCGAGCTCCTCAAGTGTGTAGCCGACGCATGTCTTTGTGTGTTGGAGCGGAAAAGCGCGCACATAAAATCCGTCGCCCTGATGTACAACGCACGGCGCTGTGATTTCCTTTACGATAATCGGATAGTTTATGTACATATCAAGAACGCGACGGCTTGTCTCGATATATTCCGCGACTTTCGGAGGTCCGTAGATATAAAGCGGCTCAGTGCGGTCAACCTGCGAGTTTAGCATCAGAATCCCAGGCAAGCCTGTCACATGGTCGGCGTGCGTGTGCGAAATAAAAATCGCGTCGATTTTCTTCCATTTAAGATTCAATCTTTTCAGTGAAACCTGGGTTCCTTCTCCACAGTCAAAAAGAAACAGGTCGCCTTTCCGTCTTAACAAGACAGAAGTCAAATGGCGGTAAGGAAGCGGCATCATTCCTCCGCAGCCCAAAACAAATGCTTCCATATTTTTTTATCTTCCCTTAAGTTTTTTCATTACTTTTTTGTGCCAGAACGCGCGGAAATCTTCCGCCAGAATATAAAGCGGATAAAACCGGCTCAACGGAATGTCAACGCTTCCAGGCCTGTGAACCTCGCGCCCGCCGAAACCTGTCTTAAAAAGATAAAGTCCGTGCATCGGATGGTTCTCGCTTCCTGTCGGCGGAATTCCGTAAAAATCATAAATCTTTGAGCCGTAGCTCTTTGCGTCCCTGATTGCTGTCCACTGAACAAGATAATTCGGCATAAGATTGCGTTTTTTGTTTGAAGAGCAGCCGTAAAGATAAACAGCCTCGTCTTTCTGAAAAAGCGTTATGATTGCGCCTAAGTCGTCTTCCTCGTGGCTTGCGATGTAGAGCGTGATTTTAGTCTCGTCTTTAGTTCCTTTAGAATTTTCTCCGCGCAAAAGCAAATCCTTGTAGTAAGAAAGCGGATGCAAGCCAATTCCGTCGCGCGCGGCTGTCTCCTTGTAAAGAGCGTAAAAAGAATCCAAGTCTTTCTCAAAATCGGGAGAAGACGCTGTTACAGCGCGGATTTTAACTCCGTTCTTCTCGGCCTTCTTTATATTGCGCCGGCATCTCTCCTTCATTTCTTTAAGCAAATCTTCCTCGGACAGCGACAAGTCAAGGAATGTGCTGTCTGGCGGCTGGATATCGGCCCTGGGCTTTTTTAGATTGACTTTTGCGAACGAAGCAAGCTCGCCGAGCCGCGAAAGATAGCTGTCCCTCGTTTCCACATCCGGCATATCAAGGGGAATGTCGTAGCGCACGAAAAGCGTGTTTTTCGGAAGCAGAGGTTTTACTTCTTCAGCAAAAATTTTTAGGGATTTGATGTACTCAACCTCGCCTTCCGCCTGCTCTTCAAAGCCCGGAACAGAAGATTTCGGCTCGAATTCCGGAGCCATAGGAACATAAGCGAGCGAAAAAGAAACCGGCCTTTTCTTAAAAGTTCTTGTTAAAATATTGATGTTATTGTGATTTATAGATTTCCAGCCATGCGCGCACTTAAAGCCGCACCAGAAATCAGACTGCTGAAAACGTTTGGACATAATAGTAGATTTTATTCTACCGAAAATCTGCAAATGAAACAAGGAAAGAAGGGAGTTGAATCACAGCTAACGATTTCTTTTTGAAAAGAATTGCAGTTTTGTTTTTTAGTGAAAAAAAATATCATTTTTGATAAAATCATTCTATTATGTCAAAGATTATTGTAACAGCCGGAAAAATGGTTGCCGGCGGAAACTGCCTTGCAAAAGTGAACGGCAAAAATGTTTTTATTCCGTTTGCAGTTCCTGGCGAAACCCTTGAAATTGAAATCACAAAGTCATACCGCGACTACGATATTGCAAAAATCTTAAAAATCATTGAGCCTTCAGAGCAGAGAACAGAGCCATTCTGCCCTCTTTACGGCGAAGGCAAGTGCGGCGGATGCAACATGCAGCACATTAAATCTGATTACCAGATTGAGCTTAGAAAAGAAATCCTAAAAGAATGTTTTGAGCGCGAAGGAATTGCGCTTCCTGAAATTCAAGTTGTCTCAGGCGAGGAAAAAGGCTACCGCTGCCGGATCCAGCTTACAGACGGCGGATTCAATGGAAAAGAGTCAAACAATATTGTCCGCCTTGAAAACTGCCCTGTTGCAACCGATGAAATAAACGAATATCTTTTGCAGACGCCGCAGGAAAAGCGTCCGCGCGGACGTGTACATATTTTTGGCGACAAGAGAATTTTGTCAGATAAAAAAGTTATTGTCGCAGAGGAAACAGAAAGAAATTCACGCGAAATAAATCTCCAGGGAAAAATATCATCTAATAGAAAGAAAAATCTTCATCTTAAAAAGAACACGTATTTTGCCGGAACAAATTTAAATGAGTCAAACAGATGCTCTGTGAATCTTGCCGGAAAAAAAATTGATTTCGATGTCCAGGGATTTTTTCAGTCAAATCTTGATGTCCTTGAAAAAACAATTTCTGAAATCACAAGGAACATGGGCGGAAAAAACTGCCTCGATATGTATTCAGGCTGCGGAACGTTCAGCGTTTTTCTAGCGGATATTTTTGACAAGGTCTATCTTGTCGAGCACAACCGTGAGCAAATTGTCTTTGCTGAGTCTAATCTTGTCGGAAAAAAGCACGAAAGCTACGGAATGTCGGGCGAAAAATGGATAAAAGAGAACGCGCCTTTAATCACAGCCAACAACGGAAATTTTGACGCGGTTGTAATCGATCCGCCGAGAAGCGGCATGGAAAAAGGCGTGTGCAAATGGCTCTGCGAAAGCAAAATTCCGCAGATAAGGGCTGTGAGCTGCAATCCTTCGACACAGGCGCGAGACGCTTCCTTTCTGATTAAGGCCGGCTACAAGCTTTCAAAGCTTTATCTTCTTGATTTTTATCCTGAGACTTCGCACATTGAAAGCCTTGCCTGCTTTGAATATGTTTAATCAGCCTTTAAAAAGGAATATTTATGATAAAAAAGTTGCTTTCCATTTTTTTCATCTGCTTTCCGGTTTTTGTTTTTGCGCAGGTTCCGCTACGCAGCGTTGACTTGACGGCGCAAAAACCTTCGTGGCAGGCAGTTATCGGCGGAGAAGCCGTTTCCCCCTGCATTGAGACTTCGTATGGAATCGCGGTTGTTTCAGACGGACGGATGCTTTCCGCCTGCACGAACAACGGAAACGTAATCTGGCAGCGTTCAATAAAAGGAAAGCCATCAAAATTCATAAGCTCGTTCGGAGATTTTCTTTACGTTGTTACAGACTCGTCAAAGCTAAATTTCATAAATCCCAGCGGCGCGACAGTATGGCAGGCTGACTGTCCTTTTGAAATCGCGGCTGCGCCTCTTGTTGGAAAAGACGGCCGAGTTTTTGTCCGCGGAACAAACGGAATCGCATGCTACGGACTTGACGGAAAGAAAAAATGGAATTACGACGCCGGCTCACTTTCTTCATTTCCTCTTTCCGAGCTTGAAGACGGATCGATAATCGCTTATCTTTCTGCGCCAAAAGACGGGCACACAATCGGAAAAAGATTTTCCGCGTTTGGAGAAGTGCTCGAAGATCTGACTTTCGCAGGCATTGTGACAAGCGTCGAACAGGCAGACGAAGGAATCTTAGTTTCACTTTCAAACGGCTCTATAGGCTTAGTCACAGTTCAAAGCGGAGGTAAAGCCGACTCAAAATGGGTTGTCCAGACAGGAAACACTTCCGGGGCTTTTTCAATCGCATACAGGGAGCAGACAAGGCATGCAGCTTATTTTTTCCAGACAGGCGGCGCGACGCAGGCGCTTTTGATAAACGTTTCCGATGGAAAGGAACTTGGCCGTTTTCCAGTCGGAAACATAAATATTTCTGGATTCAAAGGCTCAAAGGCTTCAACTTCCGGATTTTTTATAAGCGGCTCTTACTCTGCCTGCGAATTTTACGAGGACGGAACAATCTTGTGGTCGGCAGTTCTTCCGCCGGCAAAAAACTGGCGCGAGCTTTGCTACACAAAGGCGAACTATCTGATTTTCTGCTTCAACGACTGGTCAATGGATTCATACAAGATGAACTCGATTCCTGGAAATTACGCGTTGTCAGGAAAAATCAAAACCGAAAGCATAATAGAAACAAAGGAGCTTGATTCAGTTTCAAGGGAATTCAATCTTCATTCTCTAACTCTCGAAAAAATGGCTCAAATCAGCTCCGAGCTAAAATCAGAAAATTTGAATGGAAAAGAAAATGAATATCTTTCAGAAATAAAATCAGAAGGAACAAATTATCTCAATTCAATAAATTCCGTCTCTCTAAATAAAAACGAGCCGAATTTTTATGATTCAAATCCGGAATACACAAGGAATCTTTTGTATTTGATGAGCCAGTGCGGAACGGCGGATTTTTCGTCGCTTTTTGCAAAAATCCTTTTGAGCGAAGATGATCCTTATCTTCTTTCAGCGGCGATTGTTTATTCTGGCGACGAGGGATTTGATCCAGACGGCGAGATTTTAAATGCGTACGAATATCTTATGCTGCACAAGCTTTCTTATGAAAACACGAGCCTTTTAAAAGATATCTGCGATTCAACTTACAAAGTCTGCCGGTTCATGGGACGCCCGGCTTTTAACAAGCAGGGAAGAAACATCTTGAGTCGGCTTATGTTCCCGCAGTTTGACAAAGAAACGCGCGAATACGCGAGAAAAACTTTAGAAAAAATGATTGAGCTTGAAAAATAATGATTTTTTTTCTTTCTAATTGTGTTATAATTTTAAACAAAGTTTTTGATAAAAACTGTTTTGGCATATTCGGAGGAAAATGATGAATATCAGAAAAGTTTTAGGCTGCTCAATAATCGGTTTAGCCGCTTTGACAGCCTCTTTCGCAATTTCAGTGGATCAGCCGGAAATTGAATCTGCCGGAGGAGCTAATACTGTCGTGTTCCGCAACTACACAGGTCCGCACACAGTCATCAACTCTGCCGCTGAAATCAAAGCAATCGGAGCCGATCTTGGAAGAAATGTAAGCACAAGCGTTGATTCTTCCGCCACATTCGGAGCCGCCAACCGCTATCAGGTTATCCATGTGGTCGATCCGTCTGTAAACGACAAGCTTGACGCTGACATTTTTATTATCGGCAGCGGAGCGACTGTTGACCACATTGACAATGTAAGAAGAATCATTTCAGGGTATCTCGAGGCGGCTTACGGCTACTCAACTAGAGACGCTGACACTCTTGCGGTTTTTGTAACAGTTTACAACGCTGTTTACAGAGGAAACCTAGAATATTTTCAGAGCAAATACAAAGACGCAGTAACAAGAAACTTGACATCTGCGAACGCCGGTATTGCGACAGATTATCAGCAGTGGCCTGGAAGAACACAGATGATTATACCTCTTTCTGACTTGAGCGGAGGCCTTTCAACAATCGATACATCAATAATTTCCGACAGAAACGTTGTAAAATCAATGCAGGAAGATGATGACAAAAACATCGATGCCCGCAAAGACATGGTTGACATCAAGGAGCGCGAGGCAGACAATGCCCAGAATCAGGCGAACCAGGCCCAGCAGAGAGCAACTGATGAAAACGCGAAATTAAGGGAAGAACAGAACAAGTCCAGCCAGGCGAACCGCGAGGCGCAAGCTGCGCAAAAAGAAGCTGACAACGCGCAGAAACAGGCTGACAATGCGCAGAAAAAAGCTGACAACGCACAGAAGCAGGCTGACAACGCGCAGAAACAGGCTGATGCGGCTAACCAAAGGGCTCAGGCAAATCCTGACAATAAGCAGGCCCAGCAGCAGGCGGCCCAGGCCCAGAAAAAGGCTGACGATGCGCAGCAGAAAGCTGACACTGCAAAGTCACAGGCTGACGATGCTCAGAAAAAAGCTGACGACGCACAGAAAAATGCAGACCAGAAGCAGCAGGCCGCAACAGAGCAGAACAAGAAAACTGAGGAGCAGGCCCAGAAAGCCAGCGACGCCTCAAAAGAAGCTGAGACTGCGCAGGACAAGGCTGACACAAAGCGTTCTGAAGCCCAGGACGAGCGCGCTGAGATTGCAAAAGACCAGCAGACTCTTATCCGCGAGGCGGCCCAGAATGAAAATGCAAATGTTGTATACGGACTTAAGAACGTTGACGATCTTGGACAGACTTCAGAGATTGTAAAGCTGAACTCTGACAACGGAGCCGTAATCAAAGAATCTCCAGTAACTGTTATCCGCGGAAGAACTGCGTATGAAGACGGAGACAACTTTGTCGCCGTCGCCGGAACAAATTTCGGAAACGGAGCCGTAAAGCTTGTTCTTCTCGACAAAGAGAATCTTGAGATTGCCGCAGAAAGCGCGGAAACTCTCTCTGAGCTTTCTGTTCTTGTCGAGAACAACGGAGATTATTACTGCACAGTTCAGAACGGAGGAAATTTCTATATCGCTAAATACAACAGCAAGCTTGAAAAACTTCTCCAGTCGCCTGTGGCAGTAAAGGCCGCAACTCCAATCACTGTAACGGCAAAGGGAATTCTGGTTTGCGCATCTTCTGGAAATCCAGCGATTTTGAGCCTTGACAAGCTCACATTGATTGGCGAGGGAACATCGACAAAATCAAACAAAGCCGCAAATGTGATTAACTCGGCTACAAGCCTTGCAAACGACGTGAACAACGCCGCAAATGCAAAATGATTTACACAATTAACGCGCGCTGAAACAGAAAAATAAAAATCCCTGCGTTCAGAAAAATGAACGCAGAGATTTTTTTGTTGTAAACAAGCGCAATTTCAGATTTCAAACCGAAAACGCGCTAGTTCGAATCCTCATTCGTCTTGTTTTCAAAGCGTGTGATCGAGCTTAGGAACAAGAGCGGAACATCGCCAATCGGGCCGTTTCTCTGCTTTGCGACAATCAGCTTGGCATCCTGTACCGGATCAGCGTCGCCTTCTTCAGATTTCCGCCTTTCTCTGTGGATAAACATTACAACGTCCGCGTCCTGCTCAATTGATCCGGAACCGCGCAGCTGCGCAAGATTCGGCTCGTTTCCTTCCGCGTCACGCGCAACCTGGCACAAGGCCACAATCGGAATATGAAGCTCGCGCGCGAGAGACTTTAAGGATTTTGAAATCTCGCTCACCTGCTCGTATACTGGAGCTGTCGAGTTTTCTGTCGAAATCAAGCCGATATAGTCAATAAAGATGATTTTCACATCATGGTTCGCTTTTAATTTTCTTGCAGTCGCGCGTAAGTCAATCAGCTGCATGTTCGGCGTGTCAACAATGTAAAGCGGCGCGTCATAGCAGCGGCCCGCCGCATCGTTAAGCTTCTGGAAATCGCTAACCTGGAGCATTCCGTTTCTAAGCTTGTTTCCAGGAATTCTTGCGTTTTCAGACAAAAGACGCTGGCCAATCTGCTCATAGGACATTTCGAGCGAGAAGAATCCACACGGAATTTTCTTGACAACGGAAATATACTCCATCATGTTCAAAGCCATGGCGGTTTTTCCCATTGAAGGACGCGCGCCGATAATAATAAGCTCGGAATTCTGGAATCCTGATGTCATTGAGTCGAGCTTTGAAAAACCTGTCGGAATTCCAGTGTAGTTTGAGTGGTTCTTGTAGTTCCGCTCAATCATATCGACTGTCTGCGGAACAATCTCGCCCATTGTATGGATTGCAGTTGTCTCGTCGTTCTCAGCGAGAGCCATAACCTTGCGCTCTGCCTCGTCGAGAATCTGCTTGCTGTCCTTTGTCTCGTCAAAGGCCGAAGCCTTCATTTCCGATGAAATCTGGATAAGATTCCGCCTTGTTGCCCGGTCAAAAACAATTTTCGCATAATACTCAATGTTAGCGGAAGTTGGAACAACATCAGTCAAAGAGGCGATATAGGCCGCCCCGCCCGCTTTCTCAAGCTCGCCGCTTTTTGTCAGCTCGCTGATAAGTGTAAGCGTGTCGCACTTTACATCGCGTGTAAAAAGTCCGACCATCGCATTGTAGATAATCTGGTTTTGCTGTGAGTAAAAATGATCTTTTTTAAGAAATGTCACAACTGTGTCTGCGCATTTCCAGTCTATAAGCATTGCGCCGAGCGTCGCCATCTCCGCGTCGCTATTGTGCGGCGGCACAGTATCTTTTAAAATTTCGTTCATAGTCTAATTATATAAAAAAAAGCCGGAAAGAAAAATCCTTCCGGCTTTTTGCTAGAAAACAAGCAATTTTTTACTCTGCTTTCTCTTCAGAAGCTGAAGTTTCCTCTGCAGGAGCGGCTTCTTCCTTTGCAGCTTTGTCTGCTCTAGGTTTTCTTGCCGGCTCTTCTTTCTTCTCAGTTTCCTGAGCTTTTACAGAGATTTTAACCTCAGCTGTCGCAGCTTCATAAAGATGGATAACACAATGGAAGTTTCCAACAGTCTTGATTGCAAGGCCTGGAATCTCAATTCTTTTGCGCTCAATCTCAAATCCGTTCTTGTTAAGATAGTCAGAAACTGTAAGCGCTGTAACAGAACCAAAGAGTTTTCCGTTTGAAGCTGCTGGCAAAGTGAACTCAATCAATGTGCCCTCAAGCTTGTCTTTAAGGCTAGCAGCGTCAGCTCTCTTCTGAGCTTTGCGTGCCTCAATCTCTTCTTTTCTTGAGTCAAAATATGCTACAGTCTGATCATTGTACGGAACTGCGAACATATGAGGGAAAAGATAGTTGCGTGCGTATCCGTTTGCAACATTTTTTACATCACCCAATTCTCCGAGTGATTTTACATCTGTGTTAAGAATAACTTTCATTTTTCAAGCTCCTATTGAAATAAATGCTCTACGTTACCAGGAGTTGGATCGTGGAGCAATATTTTTATTTTACTCTGTTACGAACGGAAGAAGGCAGATATTGCGCGCGCGTTTGATAGCTGTTGTAAGCTCTCTCTGGTGCTTAGCGCAAGTTCCAGTAATGCGGCGTGGAAGAATCTTGCCGCGCTCTGTTGTAAAGCGTTTAAGTCCGTCCGCATCTTTATAGTCAATCTTCGCTTTGTTTGCGCAGAAACGGCAAATCTTTTTGCGGAAGAAAGTCTTTCCTTTTCCGCGTGGCGCTTTTTCCTCGCCGTCGCGTCCTTCTGAAGCAGCCTGTGTGTTTACAGCCTGGCTCTGATCTACTTTATTTTCTACTTCGTTTGACATATTATGTCTCCTACTAGATTTACGTTAATTAAAATGGAATGTCTTCCGGGAATCCGCCGTCAGAAGGAGAACCAAATCCTGATTCTTCAAAAGATGGCACATTTTGAGCTGGCTGCTGGTTAAAGCCGTTCTGCTGGGCTGGCGCATTGTTCTGGAATTTCGGAGTGTACCCCCCGGACGGCTGCGAGCCGTTGTCCGATCTTCCGCCGAGCAACTGGACATTTGTCGCAACAATTGAAACATTGCTTCTTGTCTGTCCAGTTGTCTTGTCCTGCCAGCGATCCTGCTTCAAATAGCCTTCAACTGCAATCTGCTTGCCTTTCTTTAGATAAGGAAGAAGATTCTCAGCCTGCTTTCCCCAGATTGTGACATTGAAATAATTCGCCTCGTCAATCCACTGATCGCCCTGCTTGCGGCTGCGGTTAACTGCAATCGAGATATTCGCGCGGGCATTGCCGTTTGGTGTAAAAGCATATTCTCTCTGGTCAGAGCCGTTGAGATCACGAGTTAAACGTCCTACAACAGTAACCGAATTAATATCTGTCATTTATGCCGCCTCCGTTTTTGATTCTATGGATTTCAGAAAGCAAGAACTAGTTGTCTTTCTTCTCGAGCTTTACGAAAAGATATTTCAAAAGATTGTGGTTAAGAGCAAACTGCTTGCTGATTTCTGCAATTTTTGCAGGATTTACCTTTACTGTGAAAAGGTGGAAGCGACCGCGCTTGTATCTTTTGATTTCGTAAGCAAGGTCACGGTCTCCGTAAGATTCTTCTTTTTCGATTGTTGCACCGAATTCTGAAAGTACAGATTTTACTGCGTCTGTACCAGCTTTGAACTTTTCATCCTCTGCAGGATAAATTGTCATGAGTTCATACTTGTTCATTTGTGTATGTTCTCCTTATGGACATTTGGAATCCCCATACGGGGATTCAAGGGGTATTTAAAGATAATATCAGTTTTCAAGGATTTTAGTCAATGGGAGATACGTTTAATCTTTTGGTTGAAAAATTGTTGCAAAGGCCCTGCGGAACATAAACATTCCGCAGGGCTTTTCCGCTTTTAGCGCGCGGACTTCACATCAATTTTACTCCAAGCTGGATTCCGGCTTGGAGTCTATCTCTTCATCTTTGGAAGATTCTGTCACAACGTTCACTTTGTTGAACGAAGTTTCCTCAATCTCCTTCTTGATTTCCGAGCACGGAACCAGAACGACACGCTTTCCGTATATGTCGCCTGACTCGACTTTCTCGGCGGTTTCCTTGCCCTTTGCACGGAACGAAAGCCGGATTCTGCCGAATGAGCCGAGCTGTATTATAAATCCTTTTTTGAGGAACAGAGGAAGCTTTCTTACAAGCGAGGAAAGAACTGCCTCAACGTCGGTTACGTTCAAGGTGCATCCGTCTGAAATGTCCTTTGCAAGGTCGGAAATTGTGAGCTCGTCTGAATAAAAAGGCGAAGCACAGAAAATGTATGAATCCTTTTTGCGCGGATCCGGACGCTTGGTAACTTTGAATTGCATATTTGTCTCCTTGCGGCCGCAATTTAGCCGCATTTCTTTTAGATTCTAGGCATGCAGAGCTTTTTGCTCCGCAAGGCCGGAAGTGCTTCTACGCATTTTGCGTGCCTTCCGAACTCAATTCATCAGTTAGAACTTCAAGATTTTTTCCTGTAAAGAAACATAAACTGTCAACAACAAAAAAATCTTTTTCTGCAAATGTAAATCGCGGAAAATTGGTGATGTCATTTTTTGAAAGACGTGTTAATCTAGCCCACACAATTTTTGGCTTATCAAAATCCTCCGTTACACAAGGACTAATTCAAAAGCCCGATTCTGCTCAGAAGCTCTTCTAGCCTTCTAACCGTTTCTTCAAAAGTTATGTCTTTTGTGTAAGGCATTTTCTTTGCATAAGATTTCCACTGCGTTTTTAAGTTTTCGGAATTTTTTATGAGTTCCAAAATTTCTGGAATTTGTTTTAGTATTTCTTCAGATTTTCTGTGGCTGCAAGTTTTTATCAGTGCAGCCTTTAGATTTTCGGAATTGAATTTCTTTGAGCTTAAAATGTAAATATCATAAAAATCACGCGGACGAGTTGTCGTTATGTTTCTTGCAAGAATTGTCTCGATTTTTTCGGCAAGTATGTTTTCAATTCTGTACGAAAAAAGTTCGTAATTTCCGCTGTCGAAAATTCTTTCAAAACTGTGTTTTTCGGCCTGCGGATAAATGCTGTCGCCTGCCGTGATGTCGATTGAAAGAGCGCCTTTTATCTGCTCGAATTCAGCAAAAAGAAATGCCCTTAGCCCTTGATATTCATCGTCTTTTTTGATTGGCTCAACTCTGTCCACAGAAAAAACAAAATCATCGTCGTTTTCTTCGGCGCAAACATAGTTCAATATTTTTTAAATCTCGTCTTCATTCAATGCTGTGTTTTTTATAGTTGTGTCAATGTCCATTGTTGAGCGATTTGAAAGCCCTACAATCGATGCAATTAAAATTCCGCCTTTGAGGATGAACTTGTCGGAATATTCCGTTTTTGAAAGTCGGGACAAGAAACATTCCATAAAATAATTTTGCATCATAAGCTGCGGAGAAATGCCGAGTTCTTTAGCCTTTGCGTTGATTTTTGCTTTTAGCTGCATCGCGTTTTTTGTTTTCATAGAATCGCCTCCAAGTAAGGTAGAAGTCTTTTTTCCTGATGAAATAATTTCGCGTAGCGATTTAAATTCAAGAGATTTTTTGAGTCTGATTTTAAATATTTTTGAATTGCCGGAATGAATCTTTCCTTGTTGAAATCGGAAGGCTTGTGAAGAAGCTCACATAATGTGCGCTCGATGCAGTAAACGCGCAGGTCATTTTGAAACTCGTCCTTTACAAGAACAATTCCGTCGTCCGCGTGCTCTTTTGAAACGTGGCGGACATCATATTCCTGCGACAGGACTTTTGAAGAATACCCCTGCGGAACTGAAATTGTATATATGAATGGAACTTGGTCTGAATATCCCAGATAATAAAGCGCGGTTTCGTGGCTTAAAACCGTTTTTGTGCAGTAAAGCTGCATTACATAAAGGTCGTCAAAAATCACGTCCGGAAGAGAATAAACACCGTATTTAACTTTTATTATTTCGCCATTTTCTAAAAGCTGCTTAATCTGCCAACGGGAAATCCCTGCTTCTAGGCAGTTCTGCAAAGTGAAAAATCCGTTGTTCTTTTTTGCAATTGAAGTTACTTTATCTAACATCAACTTATACTATAATTTATAAAAATTATTGTAAAGGTTGATATTAAGTAAAAGAATCCTCCGCTTTAAAAGCTTAATTAAAAACAATTTCCGCAAATTCTTTGCAAGTTGCAAGCGCACTATCAAAAGGAATTCCTAAAGCAAATGAATTTTTCTTTGTGTAGTTTTTCCATCTTTGAATTACTTGCTCATTGACAGCGAGATTTGACAAAAGTTTTATCATATCGCCTTTTGAAAAATGCGTATTTCTGTAATCACAGGTCTTGCCGAATGCAAGTTTTAGATTATTCAAATTTATTTCGCTCATTTTAAGTTTTCTAATAACATAGATGTCATAGAAATCCTTGCTTCTGCTGTTTAAAAGTCCGCGCTGGAAAACAGTCTGTAGTTTTTCAGCAAGAATTGTTTCAAGATTGTAGGCCTTAAAATCAAGAAAATCATTTTCCAAAAGGCGTTTGTATTTGTAAGTTACAGCCGACGGAGTAATAGGATCTCCGGTCGCAATATCAATGTTCACCGTTTGCCTTATGTTTTCAAGGTGACCGACAAGCGTGGCTGTGAATCCTCCGTATTCGTCTTCTTCTCGGATTTGCGAAACTGAAGAAAGCTCAAAAGAAATTTCATCTTCGCACGAAACTGAAATTATCTCGCTGATGATTTTTCTTATATTCTCTTCATCAAGTTTCTGCTTGTCCAGCTTAAAGTCCAAATCCTGCGTGTAGCGGTTCTGAATTCCGATAACTGCTGACAAGTAGAATCCGCCCTTAAAGATAAAACTTTCCGCATATTCAGATTTTGAAAGTCTGAGCAGAAACGCATCAAAAAAATAAGTGGCAAGAAGCACGTTCACGCTCACATTCAGTTCTTTTGAAAGATTTTTTAGCCTTGCCTGCACAGAATTTTTGCTATTGCTCATTTACCACCACCAGCATTGTTTCATAAACTTTTTTTTCAATTCCCATGACTTTTGCGTATTCAAGAAGTCTTGTCGAATTATGGCTTCTCCTTGCGTAATTGTGAAGAGCTTTTGTGTAAGTCTCAGAATCGATTTTATCTGAGCGGCTGATTAAATCGCAGATTGTTTTCTCCATATTGTACGAACGGACGCTGTTTCCAAGATTTGTTTCTGTTTCACTGATTCCAAGCCCGTAGATTTCCAGCTTTGACTCCGTATGAATGATTGCCAGATTTTCTTTAGGGCTGAATGGCCTGTAGTTTTTTGGGCCCGTGACTTCAAAAGCTTGAGGAAGATTGTCTGTCAAATTCAAAAGATACAAAGCCGAATCGAATGAAAAAATGAATTTTGGATATTTGTACTGAAAAACAAGAAAGTCATCCTGCATCCAGTCATTCTTGGCGTAAAACCCGGCCGCGATTTTTTCAAGATTTTCTTTTCTCACAAAATCAGTAAGAAACCAGGATGAAATGTTTTCCGCATCAACTTGTCGCCGTGTGATGTAACCGCCGTTTCTTTTTAATATTTTCTTTAGTTTTGATATATTCTCGCTTTCTTGCATTTACAACCAATTTTAGATTTTTTTGGTTGAATATGCAAGTTTTTGTTTAGACGATAGGCTTTAATCGTTAGACTTTAGTGTTTTCTAACGTCTAGTTTCTAACGTCTGATTTCTGATATAGTAATCTGCAATTTTTGAATTTAAGATGAACAAAAGACTTCTACTTCCTCTCATTGCGAGGCGCAGCCGAAGCAATCTTTTAACTGCACGCACCTGCTACAGCTGTGTGTCTATGAGCTAGATGAGTTACTTCTGCTAGGCGGGCGAGACGGAACGGATATCTGTGAACTTCCAGTTCTGTTGTTAGAACATATCTAAGAATTCTCTAGGTTCAAGCACTGGAACGCTTGCGTTTGCGAAATCTTTTTTGTTTCTTGTAACAATGCAGTCAACGTCAAGGCTTTGCGCACATTCGTTTTGAACTGAATCTTCATAATCAGAGAAATTTTTATTTTCCGCGGCAAAAACTATTACATCTTTGTTTTCCGTCGCAACTTGCAATACAGTTGAGAATTTTTTAATTATATTTTGCACATCCTCTATGTCTACGTTAAAATTCTCACGGAGCACATACGCAATATCTATAAATGAATGAGGAGAAACACAGCCGTCAATTTTAAACAAACAGAGATTTATGACTCTTGCCGCATCTTCATAAAACGGCTCGCGGGTCGTAAGGTAATCGATGATGATATTTGTGTCAATCAAGGCTTTCATATTTTTTCCAGATTGCATTGGCAATAATTTTCTTGTCATTGTCAAACGAATTATTCAATTTCAAACGCAGACGGATTTTATCAAGTTCTGACAAAGCCTTTTCTGCAGCTTGCAGCTCACTCTCTGTTTTTGAATTATGTTGAGCAGGTTTGATTTCTGCTAAATCTTTTAGATATAAAAGCGCAATGTGCATCTTGTCCGAATCAAGCTGATCCACATAAGTTATGACTTGCTGCCTCAAAGCTGTTTCCATCATCTTTTGCCTCCTTATTTCCATTAAATATAACATCACTTGCAGAAATTTTCCATGATTAGACTTTAGACGAGAGACATCAGGCGCTAGAGCATAGTAGCCGTCATTGCGAGGCGCAGCCGAAGCAGTCTTCTTTACGTTAGTTTTTTACTCTCTAACATCTTGGTACTAACGTCTAGCATCTCGCCCCTAACGTCTAGTTACTGATTTTCAATGAACGCGATTTCGTCTTGAGAAAGTCCGTAGAGTTTATATACAAGTGAATCAATTTGTTGCTGCTCCTTTTCGGAAGGGCTATCGCTAAATTTCTTAAACAGTGATTCATCAACAGATTTCGGAACTGGTAGCTGCTCAATAAACATTGGCTTGTATTCAAAATAACCACCGTTTCTTGTTACGCCAAGTTTTCTGATATAGTAATCTGCAAGTTTTGAATTTAATATGAACAAAAGACTTCTACTTGCAGGGACAATCATAGGACAAGGTGCGTTTACAAACATACCTGCTGGTGCAAGCGCATAGGACGCTTTTAAATTTAAGTTTCCCCACACAATTTTTGGCTTACTAAAATCCTCCCAATAGCTTATGCTGTCCTGAGTTTCAAACCACTTATTGTTTGTCTTTTTACGTGCTTTGATTTTTTCGCCGTTCACAACATATTCTTTTCCAGTCTGTTCAAGTCTTTTTATTCCGAAAGATAACAAATGATTTTTTACAGCTGGATATTTTTCAATGTCATAATGTCTCGAAGGAAAAGTCGCAATTAGCCACAATCCCGCCCAGTCATACCCGTATCTCTTGATGTCGCGTCCTCTTAAAATCGGCCGTATTAGCTCCTCCGTCCGCTTCTTCTCGTCGACGGACTTGCAGGCGGCCAGGATTTCATTTCTCTTTTCGGTTGTGATTATGAACGCGTCATTGTAGCCTGTAAGAATGCCACGATAAATCTGAATATCCCAGTCTTTGAGCGGAACACCAGCCTTTTCAATTTTTGCCTTTATGCTCTGCTCAATGGGAGACAGCACAACCCAGCTTTCGTTTGCAGCAAAACTGCAAAGCGCGGAATTCTGCTGAACAAATTCGCTCAGATTATTTAAGCCGTCCTTTGTCAGATTTTTTGTTACGCAGGCCAGTGTCTTGTTTTTGTTTTTTCCTTTTTCAAAAAGAAGAATGTCTGTGTCTACAGTCGCGCTGTCAAAAATCTTGACACCTGCGAAATCAATAAGTATCTGGGGGTTCACGTTTTTTGAAAGAAATCCGCGCAGTTTTTCGCCGTATCCCGCCCGCATCCACTTGTTAGAGGTTATAAAGCACAGATGTCCGCCGTTTTTTAAAAGGTTGAATCCGCGTTCGTAGAAAAGGCAGTAAATATCGCCGGTTTTCGCATAACTTTTGTATTCCTCGCTTTCATATTTTTTCGCGAGTTTTCCTCCGTCTTTTTGCAGCTGGATATAAGGCGGATTTCCCAAAACAATGTCGAAGCCGTCAGAAACACCGAACATCCATTCCGCATCGAAAAAGCTGGAAACAGCGTTCTGGTCATAAGGATTCCAATCAGCAAGTTGTTTTGCCTGCCTGTTGTCATACATATTGTCTTTTGCAAGAAGTTTTGCGAGTTTTTCTCTTAATTTCTTGTCATCTTCGCGGTACTTCTTTTTCATTGCTGCGTTTGGAGCGGAAAAATGTTTTCTTCGTGTTTCCTGCAAAGCGTTCTTTGTTTCCGGAATTTCAGGGTCTGCAAAAAGCTCGCCGGCCAAATCTTTATCCGCGTTTTTTGCAAGACTAACAAGGCTGTCCGCCGCCACGAACTTTGTTTCAAGGTTCGGAAGCGGATTAAAGCCGTAGTTGTCCGCCTCATCTTCTGTCTTGTCCTGCTCGCAAATCAGCGTGATAAAAAAACGCAGCTTGCAGATTTGAACCGCGATTGTCTGGATGTCAACTCCATACAGGCAGTTTTCAATCAGGTGAAGCTTTAGCTTGTAGTCGGAATTTGCGTTTTTATCATTTTGAGATATAGCGTTTTCCTCATTGCGGGCCAGAGCATTTTCGCCGTTGCGAGCCAGAGCATTTTCGTCGTTGCGAGTCGAAGGCGAAGCAATCTTATCACTAGATGCTGAATCAAGTTCAGCATGACAGTTTGCCTGACAAATTAAGCTCACAAGCTTCTGCAGCATGCCGACAGGAAAAGCCCCGGAACCGCAGGCAGGGTCAAGAACTTTGATATTTTCAAGCTTTTTTACAATTTCTTCTTTTTCATTATCAGAAAACTGCGAAGCGTCCTCGTTTTCAACAAAATGGCGGATTTTATTAGACATTAGACGATAGTCATTAGGCATTTCCTTTTCCAACGTCTGACTTCTAACGTCTATTAAATATGAAATCAGGCTTTCGTTCACCATAAAGCGCACAATCTCGCGCGGCGTATAGAAGCTTCCGGAATCCTTGCGCGCGGTCTCGCTTGTTTCAGGGTTGTACGTTCCAAGAAGGTTCTCAAAGACTTTTCCCAAAAGCTCCGGATCTAGAGCAACCTGGACATCGCTCGGAGTGTTTTCCTCAACGGTAAAATTATAACGGTTTAAGATATGCACAATGCCTTCGTGTTCCTGTCCATTATTCTGAACTTTTTTCTGAATCTGCTTTTGAAAAAACAATGCGTCCGGCAGAAATGCGCGCCTTTTTTCCTCCCGGCTAAATCCGTCTTCATAGATCTGCTCGTTCTTGCCACCCTCGCCTTCTTCAAGCCGGTCAAGACATTCAAAAAGTCCTCCGTTCAAAAAAGGAACGCTCTTGAACTTTTCAACAACTTCGCCGTGGCTTATCTTGAAAAATGAATTTTCTTTGTCGTCGCGGTAAAATGTTTTGATTCCGTAATGCTTAAACGCCTCGTTGTCGTCCGTGAATTTTCTTTCTTCAATCTTCTTGTTCAGCGTGGCGAAAAAAAGATTCTGCATGACTGCGTTGTAGTAGTTTCCGCTTTTTAAGCTTTGCGAGTTGAACCCGGCAAGAATTTTTCCAAGTTCATTTTCATCAAAAATCCAGGAAGGAACCAAATCTTTCTGCTTTATGAACCACACGAAAATCAGCCTTGTAATCAGACGGATAAGAGAAGTTTCGTTATTGGAAGATGTAAGCGAAACTTTGTCTGCCCTCCCAGATGGATATTTGGCAAGCGAGCACGCCCATTCATACCAGGAGAAAAGCTCGTTGTAGAATTCCTTTGTGACAATCTCAATGTCAAAGCGCGATTTTAAGTCCTCGAACGGAGAAAGTTTTCTGCCGTTTTCTGTTCGTTCCCTCACCTGGCCTTTTGATATGAGCATTTCTTCCGGCGTGTGCCTCTTGCAGCCTGCGCCAAGCAAAAAGGAGAATCTGCGCGGATTTGAGTAAGTGATTTTCTTCTTGCCCGTCCCGATTTCTGTTTCATAGTCTGTTGTGATTAGCGACAGCCGCCAGCTTTTGCTTTCTTCATTGTAAAACGCGGCGAGCGCATTCGGCTGGTAGCCGTATTTTTTCATAATGTCGCGCGCCTCTGCTGTCAAAGTTACACGCGGGTCGCCGCTTTTCTTTGTGCGGAACTCAAAAACTGTCAGATCAAGGCTTTCACAGTTTCCAAGCCTGAACGAGCTGACGATATTCTTTTTGTCAATGTAGATTTCTTCCTCCGCCGGCTCAAAATCCTCCGGCAAAAAATCGCGGATGAAATCCTCAAAGTCTTCGCGGCTGTATTCTTTTGCAACGTCAAATATCATTTTTCATCTCCTTGTGTCTATTTACTTAAAATTCCGTCAACAAGCTTTTTCAGTTCTTCCTTGTTCGGAAGATAAAGTTCGTATTTTGAAACAAAAATATTCGAGTCCATTCCGTAGGTCGCATATTCAACCAAAAGCTCGTCCTTGTTGTGGCTCAGAATAATTCCAATTGGCGGATTGTCGTTCGGCTCGTTTTCCTCTTTTGCAAAATATCCAAGATACATATTCATCTGGCCGATGTCCTCGTGCTTCACAGAGTTTTTCTTTAAGTCAATCAGGACAAAGCATTTCAAAATTCTATGATAAAACACCAAGTCAACGTGATAATGAATGTTGTTTATCGTGAGCGGATACTGGCGTTTTATGAATGCGAAGCCTTTTCCAAGCTCAAGAAGGAAAATCTGCAGGTTGTCGAGAATTTTGTTTTCCAAGTCCTTTTCGCTGTAGCGTTCCTTTTCAGGCAATCCTAAAAATTCCAAAGTGTAAGTGTCTTTTACAACGTCTTGCGGTTCTTGAATCACGATGCCTTTCTTTGCAAGCTCTAAAATTCCAGTTTTGTCCTTGCTTGCGGCAAGCCTTAGATACAAAGCAGAATCCATTTGCCGCCGCAACGAACGCACATTCCATTTTTCCTCTGCGCATTCGTTTATGTAGAAATTACGCTCAAGCTCATTGTCAATTTTTATGATTTCGCATATATGACTCCAAGTAAGACGGCTGAATTTGTCAGACAAGTCTGACAAATTTGGATAAAAAATGTAGAACTTTCGCATATTGTTCAGATTCGGGCGGCTGTAGCCTTTTCCAAGCCTCAGCGAGAGAAGTTTCGCGAGGCGCGTTAAAAGAGATGTCCCGTATTTAGATTTCGCGTTTCCGTTTTGTTCAAATTCAACTATATATTTTCCAATCGCCCAGTAAGTTTTAATTATTGTAGAATTTACAGACGAAGCAAGAGCATTTTTTGATTCATCAACCAACTTGCTTATTTTTTTTGCAAGAAGATTTAAATTTGTATCTGACAATAAAATTTCATTATTTTCCATTTTTAATTATTTCCTTGCTTGTTCTCATTGATTTTATCTAATTTCCTCTGCCAGCAGAACGGTCTCGCTTTCGCTTCCGACCTTGCTGTTTTTTTCAATCAAAGTTTCAAGATAATTTTCCGGAATAATCTGCTTAAGTTCTTCAAATGCGCCGCTCTTTGCCGCGTTGATTTTTGCAATCCGCTTCATATAATAAAGCGGAATTGAGTCCCAGCTGATTACATTCCGCACGCCTTCAAGATATTCCTTGTCGTTTTTGTTCTGGGCCTTGTTTTTTAGGATTGTCACGGCCGAAAGCGCTTCCTGGATATTTTTGCTGTTCTGCCTTGTCTGATTGACATGGCCGCTTGACAGCTTCGCCTTTTCATAAACCGGATAAAAGCTGTCGGTCACTTTCTCTCCCTTTTCGCTCTGTTTTGCCTCGAACATAGCAAGCGCATCTTCAGGATTCAGCATAACAGATTTGCCGTCAAGAGATGTAAAGCCGAATCTGTAGGAATCGCCTTTCTTAGAGAACAAAAGCACGCCCTGTCGCTGTATGCCTGTAAAAAGCGCATTGTTTTGCGGTTCCGGCAAGCCCTGCCGCCGCGTGATTTTCCTTGCGATTCTGCATCGCTGGGGAAGCTCAAGCGCATCTTCAAGAATGTCTCTGCGGTTGTTCTTGATGTCGTTCAGCTCGTTCTTGTATTTTACATCCCAGGATTCCGTGTTCTCCTCGTTCTGCGCCTCGACAAATTCCTTTCCAAGATAGCCGTCAATCGCCTCGTCGCTTGTTAGAATCTGCGTGTCCGCTCCGAGAATCGCATGGAAAAGCTTCATCTTGAATGTCGAGATTTCCGCAGTGTGGCTCACTTCCTCGCCTGTCGCTGTCGGAAAAAAGTTGTATATATAAAGCTCGTCAAAAACCTTCTTGTTGATTCGGTTTATTCGTCCGACTCTCTGGATTACGCGCGTGGGATTATACGGAATGTCATAGTTGTAGATTGTTCCCGCGCGGTGCAGGCTGAATCCTTCGGAAATTGCGTCCGTCGCGACAAGAACATCAAAATCGTTTTTCTGCAGGCTCTGCGGAAATCCCGCGTCAAAATTTGAGCGTATCAAGTCACGGCTTGCCTTTGACGCTGCTTTCGACGAATACATCATCGCCTTTAAGCCGCTTTTCTTGAAGTTTTCAAAAAGATAGTCCGCCGTGTCTGAAAATTCTGTAAAGATTATGATTTTCCGCTCCGGCTCTTTTTCTAGCGAGGCGCGGATGTTTTTCTCAATCGTATTGAGCTTAGGGTCAGATTTTGTCTTGTTCCATTCTTCCAAAAATCCTTCAAGAAGACTGATGTCACAGTCCAGGTCTTTTAAGAAGTCTGGAGAGACATCTTCCGCGTCAATCCACCAGATGTTCTTGCTGTTAAGCGCGCTTTCAATATACTCATCATCAGGAAAAAGCCCGTTCTCGTTGTCGCTTGTCATCGCCTCAAGCTCGTCAATGTCAGGAAGCTTAGCGTTTTTCGCCATCGGGATTTTTTTATCTTGGGTAAACCACCGGCGCAAGTTTTTCATCGAATTTGTTATGTTCTCAAGAGAGCGGACAAAACTGTACTTGGAGCTTTCAAAACGGCGGACAAGAAGCTGCTTCATAAAGTCCGCCATGTTGCGCTGGCCGGAAGTAAAGTTCTCTATGTCGTCGAAATGGACCGCATATTTTTTTATCAGCTTCTTGTCGGTTCTCGTCTTGTCAGCCGGATCTGCTCTTAGATAAGTGAGAGGCTTGTATCTTGTTCCCTTGAATCCGCTGTCCTTGTCTGTCAGCCGGTCGAGAGTGTTTATGTAAAGCTCTGACAAATCTCCTAGCTCGTATTTCTGCGGGACAGGAGGCTTTACGTCAGAGAATTCAATTCCGTTCGCTTTTAAGTCGTCCTTGTATTCAGTCATTTTCTCAAGGTCAACCCTTGTTCTTCGGATTACAACAGGATCAAGGATGTCGCGGATCTGCCGCGCGATTTCATCCGCTTCAATGTTGAATTGTGAATCTCTGCCCTTGTTCTGCCTGTGCTCTTTTTTTAGCTTCTTGTATCTTTTTACAAGCTCCGCCATCTGGTTTCCAAGATTGTTCACAGTCTGGATTGTCGAATTTGAAGGAATCTGGAAAAGCTTTATAAGAGAGAAAATGTCTTCCGGACGGTTGTTGAACGGAGTCGCAGAAAGAAGAATCACCTGGTTTCCCGCGCAGAGCTGATGCAAGAATCCGTAGTCCTGAGTGTTCTCATTCCTGTAGCGGTGCGCCTCGTCGATTATGATTACAAGCCCTGTGTGATTCTTGTTTTCCTCCGCCGCTTCCTCGATTTTTCCGGAAGTGTAGACTTTGCATCCGCGGAGTCCGAAGTCCGCCGCATAGTCTTCCCACTGGCTTTTTAAATGAGGCGGCGAGATGATAACAGTCCGCTTGTCCAGATTCGCCGCGATTGCCGAGGCGATTACTGACTTTCCAAGTCCTACAACATCGGCGACAATAACTCCGGAATGTTTTTTGACTTTTGCGACTCCGTCCCTGATTGCGTCAACCTGATACGAGGCGTCAAAAAATTCGTTCATCCGTCCCAGTGTAAGCTCCTTTGGAGTTTTTATGTAGTCATCAGATTTCTTGAAATATTCGTAAAGCGTGCGCACGTACATCAGATAAGGAGTCGGAACTGCCTCAAGCCATGTGTGGACAAGCACATTTTTTAGCTCGTCCTTGTTTTCCATGCTCACAAGCGGAGTAGAGCTTTGCCACAAGTCCTCGAATATTTTTCTTCCGTCCTCAAAGTCATTCTCATCCTGAAGATAGACATTGATTTCGTTTCTTGCCTTGAATCCTTGCAGCGAGAAGTTGCTTGAGCCGATTATAATCTTGCTTTCGTCGTTTATCCTTTCAGCTCCTTTCGGCAGATAGAAAAGATACATTTTCGCGTGGTTCGGCTCCTTTGTCTTGCGGACTTCGAGAGTTCCGTTTTCAAGCTTTCCTATAAAGACGCGGTATGAATCCTCAAAATCTTTCGCGTCAAGAATATCAGCCCTGTTTATCGCTTCTTTTAGGCTTTCAAAGTATTTGCTTTTTATTGTGGCCTTTGAGTCAAAAGTCTTTTTATTACCGAGAATTGTCGTGTACTCGCAGATGCAGTTGTTCAGGTCAACTTCCGCATCCATTCCGACCAGAATTCTAAGCGGCTTGTCTTTTATGTCTTTGTAGATTTCGCAGAATCCTGAGAAGAAAAAATATCCAACGAGAAAGTCTAGCTTGCTGCCCTTTTTTGTTAAATCCTCCACGTATTCAGAAAGTGAAGTTTCGCCTGAATTATTTGTAATGAATTTCCTTGCCATTTTTTCCTTCTGCTCCTAACTGTATCACGAGTTTTCTTCTCTTTGCTTTTCTTCCGCCCGCCGCGCATAGAACCACAGCTCACTAGGGCATTTCTTTAAAATCCGGGAGCGGAGCCGCTCTGCCTCCCGCGTGTCTCCAGCCTGCTCTGCCAGCCTCATAAGCTCGCTGTCGCGCTTTAGCTTTAGCTCATCTAGAAGGGTTGCGCGCGATTCAAAATCATCTTTTAAGATAAGGGTTGCGGCCTTGTTGTAGTAGTATTCGCATTTTTCGGCGTTGTGTTTAACACGCGCCTGGTAAAGGCCGAAAGTCGCGCACAGGTAGCAGTTCTGGACGGCGTTGCTGATAAAAAGGTTCAAGGTTTCATTTTCAAGCTTTTCTCCGCTTTCTATCGCTGAATATACAAGATTGTTGAAGAAAAGCGGCAAATTTTTGTTTTTCTTTCTATAGGCATAAAAAAGCTTTTCATATTCGGCGGCACATTCTGAAAGTATTTTTCCGCTAGGCGCAATGTCCGCAAAAAGGCGGACTTTCGCGTTCAGAATGCATACTTTCACTTCGTCCGCGTCATCTCCGCCAGCTCCTTTTACGCACTGCCACATAAAGTCAAGATAGCCAGCATATCCGCCGAATTCTCTTTTCTCAAGAAGGCTGTTCAAGTAAATGTCGGAGATTTGAAGATACTCTTTTCTTGTGCGCGGAACGAAAGACGCGCCGAATTCAGCGGAAAAGACTTTTATAGCTCCGTCAAAATCTTTTGCCTTGTATAAAAGCTCCATATATATCGAAGAAACATTTGTTCTTAAAGCTAAAGAGTCTCCGCTTTTGAGCTTTGCGTACGCTTTCGCGCTGTTTTTAAGGGCGCGGTCAGCCTTTCCCATCTTGCTGTTGCAAAGCGAGATATTGCTCCAGATTCCTGCGGAAAAATGCTCGCCTGAGCAAAGCTCCTGGAGCACAGAAAGACATTCAGAGTATTTTTCTTTCTCAAAATAGCAGTTTCCGAGAATGTTCATAGAGTCTGCGTAATAGACGGTGTCTTTTTTAGTAGAGGAGAAAGTCACGAACTTTTCCATAAAGCGGGTGAAAAAATCAGTTTCCGCTTTGAAAAGAGTCTTAAAGAAAAAATCCGCGCCCTGCTTTGAAGACGGATTCAAGATGAGCGCAGTCTTTGCCCACAGCCCTGTCCGCTTAAAAAGCGCGTCTTTTTGCCTTACGCCTTTTGCACTCTGGAAAAGCGCCCTGTAGATGTAGGCAAGCATAAGTGCCGCATCGCTTGTTTTTTCCACGTTGTAGAAAACATAGCGGAAAATGTGGGCGGCGCTCTCAAGCTCATTCAATAGGACAAAGGTAAGACCGTACTGGCACAAAAGGCCGTAGTCCTCTTCATCGTCATCGCTTGTGTTTTCAAGGAATTTTCTGATTTCCTCGTTCGCCTTTTTGTACTCTCCTTTTGCAAGAAGCAGGCAGGAAACGCTCCTTGTGCTTTCGGCGGAGGAGATTTTTAGAAGCTCACCTGCATTTTCTTCCGCGCCGCGCAATGCGGAAAGCGCAAAAGAATTCTTTGCCTTCTGCTCCTCATAAAACGGGTCAATGTTAGATTTTATCTTTGAAAGGCAAATTCCCTCGTTTTTTGTGTCGCCTAAGAGCCTGTAATATACGGAAAGCTTATAGTAGTACGAAGGCGAGTAACGCTCTGTCTCGGAAAGATTCTTATTGTCATGCTCAAACTGCGAGACTGATTTTTCCACTTGCTCGCGGAACAATTCCACCGTTGACTTTTTCACTTCGAGAGAGATTGACCTTGAAAAGTCCGTAAAATCCTCAAGGCTCAGAGTGACTGAGATTTCAGGCAGGAGAGTGTCTATTTTTATCGACGAAATTTTTTTGTTCGCAAGTGAAATTTCGTTTTCGCTTTCTATTTCTGTCATTTTGCCTCCGGAAAAAGTCCAGTTCTCTTTCTTTCCAAGAGCCTTTTTCTATGGACGAGCTTGCGTTCTTTAGCGATTTTTAGAAGATGCGCGTCGCTCAAAATTTTCGAAAGGCTGTAAAGTCTTTTCCTTATCTCAGGAATATCCTTCGTCTCAGGCCTCTTTCTCCAGTCAAATTCCGTGAGCTTCTGGATAACTCCGTTAAGCTCGTCCTTTACAAATCTTGGAAGACAGACTTCTTCTCCCAGCCTCACCGGACGCACAGAAAGCGCGAAAGAATCAAGATACAAGCCGTAGGCTTCAAGCCGCTCTTCTAAAGTCTCGCCGTCGTTTGAATAAATCCGGCAGTTTTCCATTGTTTCTATGTAGCGCGGATTAAGAGCGCTGAGCCGCTGCGCAAACGTGTCGTATGAAAAAAGCTCGTAGAGCATACAGCCGAGCGAGTACATATCCTGCGCGGCCGCAAGCTCTCCTTCGGGGCCGAGCCCGCAGCTGATTTCAGGAGCAGCGTAGTCGGCAGTTCCGTGCCATTTTTGCGGAAACATCATAATTTTATTTATCAGCTCTACCTTAACCGAGCTTGACGCAAAGTCAATAAGTACAACGCCGTCGCTTTTTTTTCCTGATCTCGCCATCAAGTTGGAGGGCTTTAAGTCGCGGTGAAAGACTCCCGCCCTGTGGATTGAATATACGGCTGTCAGAATCTGGCAGAAAAGCCTGAGAAGATTCGATTTTTTTGAAAATGAAGAGTTCTTCTTGTCAAGAAACGCTTTTTTAAGCTCAACGCCAAGATTTTCCGCGGCAAAGTAGCTCACCTTGTGCAAGAATATTTCTCCGCCGCTTTTAATCTTTACCGGTGCGCGCGAAAGCTTTTTAATCTTGTTCACGCTATGCCGGTTCTGTTTTAAAAGCTCAAGAATCTTGTCTTCCCATTCAAAGAGCTTTTCATAGTCAATGTCAGGGTCAATATCCGGGAGACCTTCATTTCCGCCGGTAAAAAGCGGGTCAAGGCATTTTAAAACAACTTTTTTGTCTGTAGCGCAGTCTGTCGCACAGAACACAAATGAAGACTGGCCTTCACACTTCGCTATTTTGCCATTGACCTGGAAAGCGTTCAAAAGCGAAAGCTTCTCAAACCTCTCTAGAATTTCCGGGGCTTCTTCTATCGCCTGCACCGCGCTGAAGTTCAGGGCTTCACGGGTCTCATGCGCTTCTTTCTCCGCGCCGTCATCATATTCAGTAAAATCAAATTCAAGCTGCTCTTCATCTTCTGCCAAATTCTTCTCCAGAATGTAAACTTTTTCTTAATTATATCACATAAAATGTATTCCTGTAAAAAAAAATAAACCCGAGTCTGCCTTGTGAACAAACTAGGGTTTATTGCCGGACAAACCCTAGTATATTTTTGAACAAACCCTAGTTTGTTTTAAAATAAACCCCAGTATGTTTTTAACACATTTTTTTCTTTTTGTGCCTCAGGCCCATTTCGAACAATCGTGGTTTCGACGGGGCCAGACACCGCATTTTATTTTAACACATAAGAATGACTCTGAATGCCGGTGTGAAAAAATCTGAAACTTTCTTGCCATAACTTTAACTTATACTCACCATAAAAATAAAATATTTGAACTCTTTTTTTGAAGTGGCTAAGATTTACTTCAAGAGGCTTGTGATTTTAAAATGAAAGAGATAAATATGACTTCAGGCCCGCTTGCCCGTCCGATTCTTTTCTATGCGCTTCCTATCGCGGCGACGGCAGTTCTGCAGCAGCTTTTCAACGCGGCGGACGTGGCTGTCGTGGGGCAGTTTGTGGGACCGGAGGCGATGGCGGCCGTAGGCGCGAACAGCCCGCTCGTCGGTCTTGTCGTGAATCTTTTTGTCGGCTTTTCGCTTGGAGCGACTGTGATTATTGCGAACGCGGTCGGCGGAAAAGACGCTGAGACAGTGCGCAAGACTGTTCCAACTTCAATAATCGCGTCCGTGGCGGCTGGAATCGCGGCGGCGGTCCTGGGCGAGATTTTCGCATCTCCTGTGCTGTCGCTCCTGAGCGTTCCGGACGAAGTTTTTCCGATGGCGGTCTTGTATCTCCGCGTCTATCTTCTCGGAGTTCCGGTGATTGTGCTTTACAACTTTGAGTCGGCGGTTTTCCGCGGAAAAGGCAACACAAGAACGCCGCTTGTCGCGCTCACGGTTTCGGGAATTGTGAACGTGATTCTAAACCTTTTCTTTGTTGTGATTGTAGGAATGACTGTTGACGGAGTTGCGGTCGCGACAGTGATTTCAAACGTGGTAAGCTCTGGAATCCTGCTTTTGTGCCTGATAAAGGAAAAGTCAGAAATCCGGCTTGTAAGAAAAGACTTTTATTTTGACCTTGGCGCATTCAAAAGAATCTGCAGAATTGGAATTCCGGCAGGACTTCAGGGCGCGGTTTTCGCCGTTGCGAACATCATAATCCAGGCGGCGATAAACAGCCTGGGCACAACCGTGATGGCGGCATCGAGCGCGGCTTTCAACGTCGAGTGCTTCGGATATTACATCTTCAACTCGTTCACGCAGGCCTGCACAACTTTTGTCGGGCAGAACAACGGAGCCGGAAAGATAGAAAGATGCAGAAAGACGCTTTTGATATGCTTCGCCGAGGATGCTGTGGCTCTTGCCGTTTCATCTTTTCTGACTTTGTTTTTTGGACATCAGATTCTCTCTTTCTTCAACACGGACGCGCAAGTTGTCGCGACTGGCTACACAAGGCTCGCCTATATTTTTACCGCGTACATTTTCAGCCTGCAGTATGAGATGATCTCAGGGTATTTAAGAGGATTCGGAATCTCGCTTCTTCCGTCGGTTCTTACAATGGCGGGAATTGTCGGAGTCAGGCTTTTTATCATCTTCTTTGTTTTTCCGGAGCATCACACTTTCCAGACAATAATGTCCGCCTATCCTTTCAGCATGGCCATAACCGCCGCGATGATGTATGCCGCGCTCGCAGTGACAAGGCCGGGGAAAAGAAAGCTAAAGAGATAAAAAAAACTGGCGGACTTCCTCATCAACAGAAAGAAAATCCGCCAGTCAAGTTACGGGATTAATTACTTTACTCCGCGTGCAATAGCTTCCTTGTAGACCTCAAGATATTTCTTGCAGCTCGCCTTCCAGGTGAAATCCTGGCTCATCGCGCGTCTCTGCATTTTCCTGATGTCGTCCTTGCGGTTGTAGTAGGCCCAGACAGCCCAGCCTACTGTGTCGTAGACGCTCTGCGGAGTTAGGTTGTCGAACATGAATCCTGTTCCGTCTCCTGTATCTTGGTTGTAGTTCTGGACTGTGTCGGCAAGTCCGCCAGTTCTTCTTACGATTGGAAGAGTTCCGTACAGCTCAGAGTACATCTGGTTCAGTCCGCACGGCTCGTAGAGCGACGGCATTAAGAAGAAGTCGGCCCCGGCTTCAATCAGGTGGCTCAAATTCTCTGAATATCCGATTTTCGCGCGGAAATTAGGCAGCTTTGACTGCAATGTGTTGATTTCGTCCTCGCACCATTTCTCGCCGCTTCCTAAAAGCACGAACTGCAAGTCCATTGTCGAGCAGACGCGGTAAAGGCTTCCGTATGTAGGCGCGAAGACCTCGGCGATTCCCTTCTGCTTTACAAGGCGCGAGATAAGCCCGACTACAGGGACATCTGCGCGCACCTGAAGGCCGAAATATTCCTGGAGAGCCTTCTTGCACTCAGCCTTGCCCTTCATGTCGCCCGCGCTGTAATGGGCAGGAATATATTTGTCTTTTGCAGGGTTCCATGTGTCAACGTCAACTCCGTTCACAATTCCCTTTACAACGTCTGTCCTTACACGGAGAAGGCCGTCAAGTCCGAATCCGCCCTCAGTCGTCTGGATCTCGTGCGCGTATGTCGGCGAGACAGTCGTAATCATGTCGGCGCAGGTGATTCCAGCCTGCATAAAGTTTATTGCTCCGTTTCTCTCGAATCCGGCTCCGTAGTAAAGGTTCCAGTCGATTCCGAGGTCAGGGAACTTGTCTTTTCCGTATACGCCCTGGTAGCCCATGTTGTGTATTGTGTAGACGCTTGCCGTGTGCGCGAACTGCGGCTGAGGGCGGCAGACATATTTCAATAGAACCGGGACAAGGCCTGCAGACCAGTCGTGCGCGTGCACAATGTCCGGAAACCAGCCGAGCTTGTTGCAGAGCTGGAACGCTCCGTGCGCAAGGAGCGAGAACCTGTAAGGATTGTCGTGGAAGTCAGGCTCCGCCTTTGTGCCGTAGACTCCATCGCGGCCGAAGCAAAGCTCGTGGTCGATAAAATAAACCTCGACTTTCGGGAATCCGGGGAGAGTTGTCTTGTAGACAGCGGTCCACTCCTGGCCGGTTCCGACTGGAACTCCCATCGCGCCCTCAAGCTTCGTGAGCTTGTTCCTGTCGATTTTATAATAGCGCGGCATTACAATCTTGACATCGTTTCCCTCAAGGCTAAGATTTCCAGCCATTGCGGAAACAGCGTCAGCAAGCCCGCCAGTCTTTGCGAAAGGCACCGCCTCCGCGCTCACCATCAGTATTTTCATATCACATCTCCTTAACGGCTTTGACAAACGCCTTTTCTGAGCCTTCGATTGTTTTCTCTGAGACGCAGTAAGCAAGGCGGAGCCAGCCTTTTCCGCCGAAGCCGTTTCCTGGCGCGGCGAGAATCATGTATTTTTTAAGATAGTCGCAGAAAGCCGAGTCGTCGCCGCTGAATTTCTCAGGAACCTTGACAAAAAGATAGAACGCGCCCTGTGGACGGTAATATTTCAAGCCCGCCTTGTCCAAAATCGCCATAAGCTTGTCGCGCCTGATTCTGTAGCTTGAATAGTCAACTTTCGCGTTCCAGCTTCTGGCAATCACTTTCTGGAAGAAAGCCGGAGCGTTCACGCAGCCGAGAACACGGAGCGCGAATGTCACAGCCTTTATAAACTCTTCTTTTCCGTCGCTCTCAGGATTCACAGCGACATATCCGATACGCTCTCCAGGAAGGCTCAGATCCTTCGCAAAGGAAGAGACAATCACAGAGTTCCTGTAGAACTGGAAAACCGGAGTCACCTTCGCGTCGTCATAGACAATTGCGCGGTATGGCTCGTCGCACACAAGATAAGGAAATCTTCCCGACTTTTTTCCGTGCTCTTCAAGAATCTCGGCAAGCTTTCTGATGTCGTCTTCTGAATATATTTTTCCTGTCGGGTTGTTGGGATTATTTATCAAGACTGCCGCAGTTTTCTCTGATAAATGCGATTTTATCTCATCAAGATTAAGATTAAAATCATCATCTTTCGGCTGGATTTCAACGAGTTTTCCGCCGTGGTTTGAAGCGTAATGGCGGTATTCTGCGAAGAACGGAGCCGGAACAATCACCTCGTCCCCATGATTTAAAATCGCCTTGAAGACGCAGTTCAGGGCTGAGGCAGCACCTACAGTAATAACAGTGTCCTCAAAGGAAAGCTTCCTGCCCTGCTCGCCCCCGACTTTCTCAGCAATAGCCGCGCGTGTCTCAGGATAGCCTGCGTTCGGCATATATCCGTGGCAGCCGTGGCTTGTGTCCTTCGCGACTTCCTGGATTGCCTCAACGACTTCTTTCGGCGGATCCAGGTCAGGGTTTCCAAGCGAAAAGTCAAAAACATTTTCATCACCGTACTTTTTTTTAAGCACGATTCCTTCCTCAAACATTTTTCTAATTACGGACGCACCTTTTGAGTTAATCGTCTCGCGGATTTTATCAGCTATCATAATAAAAAATTATATCACTAAATATTGCCTTATGTTAGAGATTTTTTTAAAATCATTGTTATGAAAAAAAATAAATCCGCCAGTTTTTTTCTGATTCTGACTTTTGCTCTGTTTTCTGTATCTTTAGCTTTTTCAAAAGAAGATTCTTCGAAAGTCAGCATTCCTAAAAATCTTTTTAATGCGAAACTTTCTGATTCCGACAAAATAACGCTTGAGTCTGGCGAAGTTCTCTTTGAGTCCATTGGAAATCTTAAAAACATAAAAGTGAACGAAAATCAAAAGACAAAGCAGTCAATTGATGTAATCAGAAAACTAAATCCGAACCACTTGTCCGAGATTATCCAGATCCGGCCGTACAAAGGCAACGAGAACCTTATTGAGAGAATCGCCGAGGTTCTTGGAGATGTGAAAAACTACGTCGGGATTCCGTATTATTCTGAGCGGAACCAAAAATGGTATGATTTGTATTCAGAGGCGGAAATTTTAAGCATAAAAAAAGAGAAAAATACAGAGACGATTGAAGAGCGCTTTTACATGAAGCCGTTCGGATACTACACTTCCGAGATAAAAATCGAGAACCGCGGCGACTATTATTTTTTCACAATGAAAAACACAGAGAAGCTCCGCTATTACGACAAATTTGACGCGGTTGGAAACGAGAAAATGCAGGCGGCGATTGTGGTTTTCCGCGAAGGCGACAGCTGGGTGATTTACGCGCTTGGCGGGGCGAGAATCATCGACGTTCCGTTCCTTGTAAAGCGCGCGGAAACTTCCTTTACAAACAGAATCAAGGCTTTTACAACTGCGATATTCAAGAAGCTGGAGGAGATGTGAAATGAAAATCCGGAAAATAAATGTGATAAAAAAATTAGAAAAAAATGCCTTTATCTGTTAGTATGAAATAAACACGGAGATTTTATGTACGAAAAAAACGGAATTTGCTATGCTGGCGAACTTGTGCCTGGAATAAAGGTTTCTTCTATAAAGCTGCTCGAAGACGGAATGATGCTTGTAACGTTCAGTACAGGCGAAACGAGGCTTTTTGACCTTTTAGATAAAGGTCCCGCTTTCGCGGCTCTTTCAGACGAGCAAAACAGAAAAACAGCAAAAGTTACGCACGGATTTGTCTCCTGGATAAATGGGGAAATTGACATCGCACCAGAAACAATGTACCAAGAAAGTTTCAAAATGAAATTCCGTCCCTGTGTATGCAGAACCTCCGCGTTTTCATCAAGATAAGACAGCACACCGCTTTTATCAAATAATTTTGAAACTTCTACAGCCGGCCTGTTTTTTTTCATAAGCGTATTCTTCAATGCACCAGGAAAGCCAGAACGCTTTGTCTTCATCAGTCATTTTATTTTCTGTTTTCACTTTTGTACAAGTCATAAATTCCGCCCCAGCCATCATGCCAAAGTTTTGTTGATTCATCTTCAAGAAGTTTTGCGGTGTTTGAACGGTAAAATTTTGCGACAGCTTATGCAATAGGAATTTTCTCGTCTTTGGAAATCTGCGCGCTTATTTTTGAAATTTTGTGAGGAATGAAAATATGGACGTTTTTTTGCGTAATTTCTAAAATCATACTGAAATTTACCTTACGAATGATAGCAAATTCAAAGCCCTTGCTGTATGGAACGAAATTTGATTCACATAAACCCAGGTTTTCAGTTCTTTTAACAATGTCTTCTTTTCCATAAAGCCATTTTCAAAAGCACTTATGCTTGCGTAACCCCTGTCATTTGCAACTGCGCCTTTGATTATATCATAATTGTGAGTAAAATTAATATCTGTTCTGTTTGCAAGAACAAAATCCAGCCACTTTTCAATTCTAATTCCTCATATGAATAGAATAGCACATTTTGGAAAAAATTAAGAAAGTTTTTTGCGAAGCTGGAAGAACATTAAAACTGCAACAACCATAGCAATACAAATCCACTGGGAAATGGAAAATATTCCGACAAAGCCGCGAGCAAAATCTCCGCGAAGGAATTCCTTTTTTTAGTATTTTATTTTGTAAATGTCGGAAAAGTCTTTGTAAAAATATCTGGAATTGAATGAAGCATAGATAATATTCCTTTTTTACTTTTTCAAGAAATGCAACTAATGAGACATGCAGTAACTAAATAAAATCGAAAAAAGCACTAAAAAGAACAAACAGCCAAAATGACTCTTTTCTTGGCTATCTTCTTTGTTGAAATTATTTTTTCCCAATACATCGTTTACAGATTCATCGTCTAAACATTTCCATTCATTTTTTTTAGTATTATTACCTGCAAAATTTGTTCCAAAGTCCGGTTCATTTGATTTAATATTTTTTTGCTTATTTTTCAGGACTTCCTTTGCTATACTCTGTATATCCGTCTGAGACAATTTTAAATTTTTTTGTTTTAAAAACGCATTCGTTTCTTTTAATATATCTTCATAGGTATCATCGTTATCATAAGTAAAATCAGTATCGTTTTTCTTGTCAAAATTCTTTTTCAAAAGAATGCTTTTTCCATTTTTATAATCATCAGAATTAATCGCGTTCTCAAGAAATTCCTCATCTTCAAAGTCTTCCGCAAAATCTTTCACCGCGGAAATCAGCTGCCTGCGGTTATTTTCGTAGAAAATCGAATCTCCGAAAATTGATTTTATTTTTTCAACTACTTTTTTTATGCTTTCTTTCATTTTTATTTATTTCAAATGTTTAATCCCAAATTTTTTAATATATTTATAGCTTCTTGATCACCGTTTTTCGCAGCTTCTACAAAAAACTTAATTGCTTTATCTTCATCTTGTTTGACACCATCACCAAACTGATAACGAGAGCCTATTGTAAAATAGGCTAATCCTAATAATTTTGAATTGTAATTTAAATTTTTTACATTAGAAAACAGCATATAACAAAGGCCCGCTATGCCATCATTACCATTCTCATCTGATTTTTTAAACCAAAAAATTGCTTTGTCAATATCTAGAGTTATTCCATCTAGTCCAGCACAATAACTAATTGCTAATTCAAACATTTCATCAGATGTGCCAAATTCAAAATCAGATAAGTCTGTTTGTTCAATACTTTTGTAAATCTTTATAAGTGAATTTTTTGCGGGCTCATCTTGATTAGCGGCAGCTTTTTCCGCCCAGTAAATAGCCTTAAGGAAATCTGTATTAGTACCAAAGCCACCAGAGTAATGTTGAGCTAATAAAAACTGTGCTTCAGCATCTTCTTTCATCGCGGCTTTTTTGCACCAATAAAAAGATTGTGTATAATCCGTATTGACACCTTTACCATTCATATAGCAAATTGCCAAATTTCTCATTGCTCTTGCATTTCCTCTGCTGGCTGCTTTTTCTAACCAAAAGACCGCTTTTTTATAATCTTGCTCGATTCCTTCGCCATAATAAAAACAGATTGCCAATTGGCTTTGAGCATCTAGATTTCCTAATTTCGCACTTATTCCTAAATACAAGACAGCGTTTTCATATTTTTCTTTGTCATAATAATTCATACCAATTTTATAAAGTTCATTTATATTAGCATTTAATTTATCAAGTTTAATATTTTCAGATTCAGATGAGGCAAGTTCGTTATCAGTTTTTCTATTGCTTACTAAATTTTTTGCTTCTTCGTGACCTAAGCCAGCTGCAAGCTCAAACCAGTAATAAGCTTTTTCTGTATTTTGTTTTATGCCTTCTCCGTATTTATAACGAACTCCAAGTCTATACATATCATTAGGAGTAGCACTTCCCTTGCAGATAATATGATTATTGTAAAAATTTGTAATAAAGTTTTTTGCTTCTTCATTATTTTGCTCAGCGGACTTTTCCATCCAATAAATTGCTTGAATATCATTCCAGCCGACACCTTTTCCATCATGAAAAAAATCACCTAAAATTTTTTGAGCATCTTTGTCGCCTTGTTCAGCAGATTTCCTTACCCAGAAAAATGCCTTGCCAAGACTTCTTTTTATTTTACCTCTTCCGAAATAATAAATATCTGTTAAATACGATTGTGCAATTTTATTTCCTTTTTTTGCACTTTCTATAAAATACTTTTCGGCTATTTCATAATTATCATTCTTATAAAATTCCATTCCAAGTTTATAAAGGATGTTGCTAACAGCATTGCCTTTTTCAGTATTAGGGGATATTTCATTATCTTTATCACCTTTTTCATAAAATTCATCTTTTAAAAGGCAACTTTTTCCATTTTTATAATCATCAGAATTAATCGCGTTCTCAAGAAATTCCTCGTCTTCAAAGTCTTCCGCAAAATCTTTCACTGCGGAAATCAGCTGCCTGCGGTTATTTTCGTAGAAAATCGAATCTCCGAAAATTGATTTTATTTTTTCAATGATTTGTAAAATGCTTGCGTTCATTCTTTATCTTCTTCCTTTATCAGTGAAAATTCTGTAATTGCTTAAGATTTGCGCCAAGCCAAATTCCCAGCTTCCTCTGTGCGCGAATGTGCCTTCTCTTCTGTTTTCAGAAAAACGTTCATAAGGAATGTTGTCTTTGTATTGCCTGATGTCGTCAAAATATGCGTAAGTCCGGCGCGGCTCAAAAAGTCGCGCGATTTTGTTTGTCATCTGATAAATCTGAACTGGCTTTCCGCTTTTTGGAAATTCCACAATTATCAGTTTTTCAAATTTGAAAATCAGGGCGATTTCGCCGTTTTCGCCTGAGTCAATCAAAGAATGTGAATTTATAACATCTGCGTAAATTTTTGATTTCTGCGTGTTCTGCCTTAAAACTATATTTTGAAATCTTGATTTTTCATAACGCGAATAAAAAATCTTAAAATCAGCCACGCTTCCCGCATACATTCTCCAAAAACGAATTCTTCGCTGGTCATTTTCAAAATTGCTTCCAAGAAATCTGAAAACATACGAAATGAAATCCGTTGTAATCATCGTGCGGACAATCGTGCGCGCTTGTGCTAGAATCGTTTTGAATTTTTCCTGCAAATTCTTATTTGTCACTTGCCAATAAAACTCTTCGTCCGCATTTTTCATCTGCATCAAATCAATCAACTGCTGGATTTCTTCAAAAGAATTTTGCAGCTTTTGTTCATACAACTTTGTGATAAAAACTGCTTGGATTATTTTCTCTTCATCGGCCGTGCATTGTTTTATCAGCTCGAAATTTCTTAAGATAAAAGCAAGCGACAAATTCTGACTTTTCATAATTCTATTAACAAGCCAGGGAAAAAATTCTGATGTAAAATATTTGTTCGCCGACGAGCAAAATTTTTCAAGAATTCCAATTTCCGAAAGAGAATCTTTGAATGTTGCGCTTGTAGTTTTTGTTAGTTTTTGAAAAAGAAAATTTTTATCAATATAAATAGGAAGATTTGAGTTGATTTTCTGAAAATCATCGTTCACAGAATTATTCAAATGGGAGAAAATCCCCGGAAGATATTTTTTCAAAAGCGTAATTCCATTCTCGCTTCGCAAATTCACTTTTAAAAGCGGAAGAGCGACACTTTCAAATATTTTAGGATTTTTAGAAATGTCAGAAAGCAAAAAATCAAGTTTTTTGCCGCATTTTTCGTCTGTCAAAACTGGCTCATATAAAAACGCGCTGTCTAAAGACGAGCAAATCATTTTTAAGTTTCTTGAAAAACTGCTGATTACACTAAAATCCTTTGTTGCAAAATATCTTTTCAACAGCTTATGAAGCCGCTTGTATTCCGATTCAGAAATCTGAATTTCAACATCGGACTTGTTTTTTGAAATCAGCTCCTCGTACGTTTTTTCCCAGAAAACCTTTTTGTCTTTTGGTGGCCACTCAAGCTGAGAAATTATTTTTGAAATTGCGTCAACCGCATTTCTTGCAGAAGCCGGACTTATTAGAATTTCTTCTGCCATTTTACTTTCCTGAAAGATTTTGAAAATCTGTAATCACTGATTCCGCGTCCGTTCTGATTTTTATCTCAACACGGCGCGATTTTTCCCAGTCGTTTTTTCCATTTTCGTCTTTGTACGGAATTGAATTTGAATATCCAATCGCGGCGATATGTTTTCTTGTCCATTCAAGTGAATCTTCGCCTTGAATCTTATCTTCCAAAAATTTTGTGTGATTTAGGCAGTAAAACAAAACTTCGCGAGTGCGCTCCTGAGAAAGCTCCATTCCAGTTCTGTAATCTTCCTCACGCGACTGCCCTTGATTTATCGCCGTGTGTCCTTCGATTCTAATTTCCAAAATTTTATCAACATAATCTTTTTTCGAAATGACTTTTATAAGATGCGGGAAAAATTCATTTAAAATATCTTCAAAACGCGGCTGCAAGTCGCTTTTGTCCGGAGTAAAAAGCGTGTCTTTGTCCTGAAAATGAAAAGTCAAATCCGGCGTGAGAGTCAAATCCCATTCATCAAATTTTTCCTGAAATTCCGCATGCAAATCATCATAAAGACGCTGCTGCATCAAGCGGTAACGCTCGGCAAGATTGTTTTTTTCAGAATATTCATCAACTTGCGTGTTCAGCTCCGAAACTTTTTTGTTCAAACTCAAAACCGTTTTCGCTAAAAAAATCAAGAAAATGCAGCACAAAGCCGCCATCAAGTCGCTGATTGAAAGGTCGTAAGAGGCGGATTGAGTTTCTGATTTTATGCGTTTTGTTCTCATTTTTATTTTCCATCAGCGTTGTTTTATTGATTTGACTTGCGTGCCTGACAGATTTTTTCAGATAAAACTTTCTCAATTTTTTCTGGAAGCAAGGCAAGTTTTTCTTCTGAAGCATGCAGATTTTCAATCATCGACTGCATATCTTCAAAAGCAGATTTGATTTCCTCTACGGAAGCATGGAATCCGGCCGTGTAGTCTTTTGTTCCATTCGCAAATCCATCTATATATTTTGTAAGAGCAGAGCCGATTCCGTTTGAATAATTCTCAAACTGATTCTTTATCTGGTCAAAAATTGAAGCGAGCGACTTGTCAACTTGCAAATATCCGGAAAGCATGTTTTTTGTCTCCTCTTTTATAAGGCCATACTGTTCGATTGCAGACTTGAGATTTGTTGATATTTCGTTGTTGTTTGCTTTTGATGCTTCTAGAAGTGAATCAATCTCCCCTTTTGTCTTTTCAATTTTGTTTAAAGTGCTTCTTATAGCTTCGAGGATTGTGTCATACGAGCTTCCCATTGCAGAAATTGCATCACGCAGACTGGAAGCTACATTTTGAATTCTTCCAGTCAATTCCTCTTCTGATTTTTCAAATGAATTATGAACTTCGTTGATTTTATCAGGCAAAGTTTTCAGCAAATCATAAGATGAAGAAATCGATTTTTCTGCGTTCGCAAAAACTTCGGCAATTTCGGACTTCAACTTTTCTGATGTTTCAGATTCCGCATTCTTTATTGATTCCATGATTTTCTCGAGCTTATCCGGAATTGAATCAATTTGTTCCGTCGCCCCGCTGATTTTTTGAGCATAGGTTTTCAAATTTTCCGTTGACGGCTTTAGTTCATCAGCAAAATCTTTAAGTTTTTCGCTTAAGCTTGTGTTTATTGTTTCAACAACAATTTCAAGCTGCAGTTTTGTCTGCTGTGTTGACTGTAAAATGCTTTCGTTCAATTCTTCATTTAGTGTTTTGATTGCCTGCGGAGTTTCGTCCATAATTTTTGCGATTTCACTAAGCCTTAATGCGGCGCTATTCATTTCTCTGTTTAACTCATCACGGCCTTCAGAAAGAGCTTCCTTAAACATTTCTGTTGTAGAGTCTTTGAATTTTTCCGCAAGTTCTGTCGTGTTGTTTTGAACTGTGCTCAAAGTTTCCTGAACAATTACCGACATTTTTTCCATTGACTCAGCATCAGTCACAAAATATTGCTCGTCAAGTTTGTCGCTCAGTTTCTTAGAATTTTGATTCAAAAGTTTTAAAAGTGGCTGCACAATTAAAAAGTTGTAGAAAACTGACGCGAAAACGCCAACAATTGAAGTGTTGAACGCAGTTTCAAGACCTTCGAGCAGCGGATTCAAATCTTCAGCCTTTGTTATATCATCGCTTGGAATCGCCGCAGAAAATCCGATGAAAGTTCCCAAAATTCCAAGTCCAACAAAAGTTCCAGTTATGATTTTCATCATCGGAAAAATCGGAAACGAAAATTTCGCTTCGCAAAGCTCGTCCGCGTTGAAATACAAATCTGCGTTCGTTCGCGTTTTTCCGCCAAGTCCGAGCAAATTGTTCTGCGGCGGAAGAAAAGTTTTTTTGTAGTTCAGAAAGATTTTTGAAAAAACATCTTTTTTGTTTTCAGGATCAATTTCAAAATCTAAAGACTGCGCGCTTTTCTGAATAGAATTTGCGAAATGCCAAATAAGAAAGGGAATGATAAATGCAAAAAGATAAAAAATGCTGAAAAATACGCTGTAAATTATATTTTTGTAGTTGTTGCATTTAAAAATTCCATCATTGAAAATAAGAACTGAAATTCCTGTTGCTATTGCGGCGAGAATTATTGGGATTAATGTTTGCTTTGAGTTTTCAACGTTATTTGATTTTTTCATTTTAATCTCCGTTTTACTTTTTCACCCTTTCTAAAATTTCCGACATTATTTCCCTCGTCCGTGCGCTTTCCACAATCAGAGGAATGTTGCGGCCTTTTGAAGAAACAAAAATTCTGCTTTTGTCACAGAAAACATCGCTTATGTCGCGGTAGAAAATTTCTTTCTCCACATTCGCTGAAATCACAATTCTGTTGTCTTTTAACGTGAGTTTTCCATCTGTCACTTTTTTGACGTTTCCGCCGTAATCCTTGAAAATCTCAACTTGATAAATTGAATCTTTTGATTTTTCATTCTGATAATTCTGATTTTGAGAAAAAGTCCTAGAAGCTCCGTTCGGAATCTGCTTTTGATTTGTTTGTTTTATTTGTTTCGTCTGTTTTTGAGATTCGTTTTTCCTAAAAAAATGGTCGAAAAATACAAAAGGATGCGAAACTAAAAGCCAGAAGCTTAGCTCGTTTTTCCGCTGCTCGCGCGCAGCCTGGATTTGTTGTTTTTTCTCACACTCTTCATCTTGGCTCAAATTTGAAGAAGAATTGAACGGATTTTCGTTTTGCAAATTTCCGTGTGAAGCGTCGTAGTCAAGCTCGTCCAAGTCCTGATAAATCCGCCAGAAAAGGAATCGCGATGAAATATATCTGTGGCCGTCGGCAGTCGTTCCGATTCTTGTGTGCTTCCCAATTTTTGTTGAGAGGCTCACGCCTTCTTTTCCAAAAGTGTAAGTTGTGTTGCCGAATTTTACTCGCGGCGAGCGTCTTGTGATTCTCATTTTTGCGCTCCGCTTTGTTTACTTATATTTCCAATAGCCGAAGAAAGTTTGTTATCAAGTTTTTCAATTTTATCATTAAATCCGACTTTTATAGGCTTTAGATAATCTTTTATCAGGCCTGAAATTTTCATATCATAATTTGGCTTTTCTAAACCTATCTTAGAAAAAAGATTTTTTATTTTTTGCATTTCAGCTTCACTTTCAGGAATGTTTAATTTTTTTGACTGCTCAAAGCAGGCATACGCATTTTTTAGTTTAATAATTCTTTCACTGATTTTTGCTTCACGTTCCGATTCTGAAAGCAAAATTTCGCCGTAGCGAAACCAAGCTTTTGCATTTCTATTCTTGGCGGAACATGCAAGAAGTTTTTTACCTTTAAACTCCTGACCATTTCCACCATTTTTGCAAAGCATATATCCTCTATAGTAATCTTTTACGGCCTGAATAACTTTTTCATCTATATTTACAAAACCGACAAGGCTTACATCGTCACCGCTTCCTTTTTTTGAAAGAACAGGAAGATAATTTTTAATTTCTTCAATAGCAAGTTCATTTTTACAATCTGGGTTGCAATTTTGAGGACTTTCACATTCCCGTTTCTGGCACTTTAAAAATTCCGCGCCGTTAAATAAATCTGCCACAGAAGAATAAAAATTTATGAATTGATCTTTCGTCTTAAAAGAATTTGCAACTCCATCACTTGAACAAAAAACGGCTTTTGGAATTTGAGCTCCTATACAGAATCTAAATTCATTAGCAGCATTATCATCGCAAAGTGAAGTTGTCTGGTTAAAAAAGCAGTTTTCATCTTCTGGAACTGGAAATTCAAATTTTGCTCCGTCATATGAAACTCCAAAATCTCCGTCGCCAATCTGCAAGGCAAAAAAGAATTTTTCAGTCGCGAAAAATCCGATCAAAGTGCAGCCGTAGATTGATTCTAAGTCTTTTCCGTTCTTGTAGTTTTCAGCCGCTTTTGGATTTGCTTTTTCAAGATACGAGAATTCTTTTTCTGTGATTGGATTTAAATTCAAATCGTTTTGTATTTTTTCCCGCCAGCGTTTTGTAATACTCAAGGCAAGCTGATTTCTGATTTTTTCACCTTGATTTTGTTCAGCAAGCTCTGATATTCTAAGCATATTTCTGCGTAAAATATCCTTGAATACTTGTATTGCAAATTCGGCACCTTTCTCGCTTCTAAAATATGCGTCGCCGCCGTGTCCGTCAGAAACGCAGAGAAAATCAAATTTTATTTTGTTTTCTGAAAGAAGTTCCTCAGCACAAGATCTGTCCTGGCATGGGAATTTTTTTCCAATTGAGAAATTTTCAGATTCTTTTTCTCTGCGTTTGTGGCTTTCGCCCTGCACAGAAAAGGCAAAATGCGACTTCAATTGATTTACCAGCCTTCGTCCACGCTTGCTTCAGGATCAAGATTCTTCATCTCTTCCTTAATAGCGTCCGCAACAGCTTCCTGCCGCTCCTGAGCTGAATTGGTTGTTGTGCCGGCTTTTTTGCTTCCAATTTTTGATGAAGTGACAGAAACAAAACGGATTAGCTTTTTAAGCATATTTTTGTCTTTCAGGAAAATCGCTGTCTCTGAATTTCCTGTAAATTCTTTTAGGACATCCATATCAGCGCCCTCAACTCCAAGCGCGACCTTTATTGCGGCTTTGAACCACTTGTTGTTTTTAAGCTGGTTTACGCCACTCTCAAAATCATCTGTCGGCGCGCCGTCACTTATCAGAATCACAACTGGAGCATAGTTTCCGACAGCATCTTGCAAAAAAGCCTGCCGGTTCAATTTAGAGTCAAGCTCCTTGCATGCTTCTCCCAAATCTGTAACTCCGCCCGCCTCAAGGTTCTTCCATTTGTAGTTCTCAAGCTCTTCAGGTTGAGGTGTAAGCCATTCTGTTCCGCTTGAGAAACTAAGGACAGCAATTTTGATTTTTGCATCCGCATTGTTGTCGGAAATATCCTTTAAATCCGGCAGAACTTCACGCATTGCATCATTTACCTGTCCGATGCTAGATCCGCTCATGCTTCCTGATGTATCAACAAGAAAAAACATCACCATTGTTTTGCGCGGAATTTCAACCGCCTCATCAAGCAATCCCATAAAATCCTCCTAACTATTTGAAAATGCCTTCGGCAAGAGTTCCGAATTTTATTTTGTTCTCGCGGATAACTGGCACAACTTCGCCGTTTCTGCGGATTTCTTCTTTTCCACCAGGCGAATGTCTGTACCAAGTCAGCGTGGAAAGATTCTTCAAGCCCCAAACTCCCGGATGTTTCTTGTTTTCAATGACAATACCGATCTCATTTTTTATATTTTCAATCGTGAAATCAGCCATATCATCAATTTCATATTTGTAGATTTTTGTTCCCGGCTGAATAGGAATCTGATTTTTACCGATTTCAAGAGCGACAGGCTTTTTGATTTTTTTGCCGCAGCACATACATTTTGATTCTGAGCCAGATATTTCAAAAAAAGTCTCTTCCTTGCAATACGGGCACTTTATCAAATCTTGCCGCAACTTGACTAAAACTTTGAGCCATTCTTTTTCCATAACTCTGTCCTCACGGTTTCTTTCGTCAGAACGCATTAAAGACTTATCAAACGCACGAACAAAAATATCACGGATATATCGAGGAAAAACCGGCCAAAAACGGGGCGCATTCACATGAATTTTTGGCTTAGGCCTGTTTGAGCTGTCTTTTGGATCAAAAATAAAAATAGGATTAAGACAGTAAAGATTCATCTCATTCTTGTCGGGCTCATCGCCGTCATTGTCACGAAGCCCTGCAAGAGGATGATTCCTGAAAAGCAAGAGAAACAGAATCACTGCAAGAGAGAACCGGTCTGAATATGTGTCCGGCTTGTGTTTTAGGCAGACAACTTCCGGCGCCATGTAACGCGGCTTTCCCTGAATTCCAAGATTTTCCCCATCAGGAGCAACGTTGTCATTGTCGCAAATTAAGACATCACCGTTCAGAGGATTTATAAAAAAGTTTCCGTCGTTCAAATCCTGATAACTCAAGCCCTTGTTATGGAGAATCTTAAAACTTGCTGCAATCAAAAGAGCTGCGTTTATTATCGCTTGAAATCCTGAAAATTTTACACGGTTCAAGATGAACAATGAAAATTCCCTGTACTCTTTAGGCCTCAGCTCCATCACATAGCCGAAAGAGCCGCTTGAATCTTTTTGCGTCACAGCAATCGGCCACAAAAATGTCGGAGCAGGACTACCTTTCTCAACATTTCTTTTTAAATTTTTATAGAATGAGTCGCTTTCGGCTTTCTTGTACCATTTAAGCGCATATTTTTTACCTTTATAGTCAACTTTATAAACGACACCTTGACCGCCCTCTCCTAGCTCCTCAAGAACCTTGATATTTTCTCCAAGAATCGTCTGCACAACATCGCCTTTCTTCAGCCTTGACATTAAAATCCGCCTCCTGAAAGAGTTCCCCAGCCATCGTGGCTGACAGTTCCGCTTAATCCGCACCAGCCGCAAATGAACATTTCCTCGCCGTTGTCGCAATTTAGTTTTCCGCAGTTCGAGCAATAAATCAGATTTTTTGAAGTACAGTAAGGGCAGCCATTGTAATTTTCAGAATTTGAAGGAGCGTCGTTTATCACGGTTTCAGAATATTTTTCCTTGTCGGCGACAGATTTCTCTAGCGGAAAAGCCCATGTAAAAAACCAGCTTCCGTTCATTTTTTCAGTACGAATTCCGTACATTTTTTTAGTTTTACTGCATTTTGCACATATGACAGTCACCGTTCGTTTCAAAATCTACCAACCTAATAAGTCTATTTTTTACTGAATAAAATCAATTATAAGTTCTAATTATTCATTTATCAAGACTTATTCGATTGGTAAAGTTATTAAAATAAACTTAAACCAACTTATTAGATTTGTTTTTTATGACGAATATCAGGACGGTTCTTGCTGAGAATATGAAGGCAAGACGAAAGGAACTCGGAATTTCCCAGGCGGAGCTTGCCGAAAAAATAGACACTTCTCCAAACTATATCTCAAAAATCGAGGCGGAAAAGCAGTTCCCCTCTGTCCAGATGATTGAGAAAATCGCCGAGTCTCTTGGAATCGATACTGTTGACTTGTTCTCTTTAAAACGCGAAGAGCAGCTGAATATTGATAAAATACAAAACCTCCTGCTTCAGAACATTGCTGAGCAAGTGAAAAAGAGCTTTGAAAAAATTAAAAGATAGACGTTAGCTGCCAGCAGATTTTTTGCTGTAACTGTTACTCATTCTTCATTTTCAATCAGGCTGTAAATATAAAGCGCGCTCTGTCCGTACAAGCCCATTGAATCATCTTCCAAAAGTTCGGCGACTGGAGATGTGTAGATTATCCGCAGAGCCTCGTTTTCGCTTACTTTTTTATTCTTCATCAAGAGCTCTGCGACCTGAGGAATCAAGATTGTCTTTACAAGATGATGTGTGTCCGCCATTATTTCTTGCCCCACATAACTTTTTCCGCGATATAACTTTCCTTAGCGGTATAAAATCATTTTTCTTCTCCGCTATTTCCGTCTGAAAGCCACTTGTCAAAATAATCCATCAGATATTCTTTTCCCATTCCATGCAAGTCCTCGTAGTCGGTTTCAAGATGATTCAAAAGTCCAGACTTGTCGAACATCAAAAATACTTTTGATGAGGGAAGATTTTTGTGCTCAGCATAATTTTCTATGCAATAAGTTTTGAAAGAAAGTTCAGACATAAAAGCATTTTAACATGAGTGAGTAAAAATTTTAACAGCAACGTTAATTATGATTTGTAAATAATTAAAGTTGTTCCTATTATAAATATTTTACTGCAAAAAAAAGCGCAGGGCGTTCCCACACCGCCCCGCGCCTGCCCTACAAAACTACGCCACTTTCACAGCCTCATTAGCGCTTATCGTGCAGTAAGACTTGCCGGGCTTTGTCACCACGAAAAGCGAGTACTCTCCAGCCAAAACCGACGGAGGAAGCCTAAAGTCAAGAATCGCAGTGCCTTTTCTGTCAAAGCTTGTGATTCTTGTCTTGCCGCTCTCGTTCTCAATAAAGACGCCCTGGTCGCTGTCGCTTGAGTCAAAGGAGAGATTGCGTCCGTGAAGCCGGATTTTTCCGTTCTGGGAGACAGTTTCCAGCGGAATTTCCTTCGCGTCGTCGTTCAAGGTGCATACTCTGTAGATTTTTCCTTCCTGGGTTGAGTCAGGCAGAACCTGCTCGTACTCAAGCGAAGACTCAAGCTGTCTTTTCGCATCCGCTGTCGCGCTGAAAAGAAATCCAATCTGATGGTTTCCGCTTCCCGCTGCGAACGAGTCACTCACAGACGCGCAAGTGCCGGTCGCGTTCGCGCGCAGGCTTCCAAACGGCAGCTGGACGCCATTCCCTTTCGCAAGGTTTTTCATGACAACTGTGTCCAGCACGCTGAACATTCCAAGAATATCGGCAGCTGTAAAGCTCGAGTTGTAGGCAACCATTTCATTTACAAGAGCCTTCTGGTCCAAATTCTCTGACGGCGCGCTTCTAAAGCAGAATCCGTCTTTTTTCTCGTCCGTAGACAAGTGATTTTTAACAGTCTTAATTTTAAGCATTTTTGTGCCCTCCAATAGCTTAAATATCATAAATAAAATCTGCAGTTTTTATAAAAAGACCCGCGAACTTTTCCTTTGACATGGAGAGCCGATGCGTGGTAAAATTAACCATTCACTGAAGTTGCCACGCGAAGCCCAAAAGCTTTTCCGGCTTCTCCGTTAATAAACGCCCTTTCTAGAACAAACGCTGCAACGTTTTTCCTAGAGGGGCTTTTTTATGCGCTTATCATTCTTTTCTGCCACCTCCTTCAATCTCTTCCACCAGGCGTGAAAGATTTATTTCTTCATTTTTCTCCGATGCTTTCTTGATAAAATGGAAACGCTTTTCAAGCGAAATCAGAAGGACAGAAGCCGCCGCGAAGCATATTGCCTCGGCCTCGCCGTTCATGCTCTGCTCCGTGTGCCTGAGCAAAATATGGGCGAACTCATGCAGAATCACAACAGCCTCTTCTCCGTTCCTGTAGCTGTCGTTGTAGCAAATCATCTTGATTCCGTCCGCCGACTCCTCTCCGGGAGGAACAACAAGGCAAAGCCCTTCTGTCCAGAAGCTTTTTGAAAAAGCCTTCATCTTCTCAAGGTTCTCAGGCAGAAACTGCGAGTAGCCTTTTATCAGGATGCCGCAGTCGCTTATCATCTGCCTGTAGCTGAAATTGTCCGTGTGGAATCCCGCCTCGCATAATGTCCGCACTGCAAAATCAACAATCTCGTTCAGCCTCCACGCAGGAAGGGTGAATTTTATCTCCATGTCGCTCTCTCCGACTTTCCGGATATGATTTTTGTCATCGCTTGTATCAGCCATCAGTCCTCCTTATTTTTCCGCTCCGTTGTTTCCGTCGCGCTTGTACTCATCCATAAGTATCTTTGTAAGCTCCTTCTTTTGGTTTAAGCTAAGGTTGTCCTTGCTCGACGCAAGAAGAATTTTCAGCTGGTCGTAGCCGTAGTTCGCGTCGTTTCCAATAAGATAGTCGCTCGTCGTGTGAAGAATATTCGCAATGCTCGCGAGTATTTCCGTCTTTGGAAGCCGCTCCGTCGTCATATACCGGCTGAACGCTGCCTCTGTGATTCCGCAAAGCTCGCAGAGCTTTCTCTGCGAATAGCGGTTTTTCTCCATTAAATCCTTGACCCTCCTTGAAAAAACAGTCTCTTTCTTTTCGTCTGCCATTTTTTATCTCCTAAAATGCTTGGCCTTTACTGATTCCCTTTTTCAGGTGGAATTATTTAGAAGCTGGCGGAGCAGGCTCCAATCTTCTGTAATCAATATATTATACTTTCGGTAATTCGTCAATAAAAATCATCGATTTTTTCGCCAAAAGTATAATTTTTTGATAGATAAAATCTTCAGGCCGGAAAACTTTGTTTGCACGACTGAGAAATTTTGTTTGTGTGCCTGGGAAACTTTGTTTTTACGGCTGAGAAACTTTGTTTTTACGGCTGAGAAACTTTGTTTTTACGGCTGAGAAACTTTGTT
>CAZIFO010000005.1:0-36588 GCA_964538245.1 uncultured Treponema sp. | reverse complement strand
TGTATGGCTGGGAAACTTTGTTTGTTCAGACAGGAAAGTTTGCTTAATACTTGCAGAAACAGAAAATGGAGGTGTTCGAAAACATCAGTTTTTCGAACACAAACCTTAGAAAATCGCAACTCTGCAAGTCTTTTGCCTGAAGAGTTGTCAGACCAGAGAGAAAACTAACAAAGTTTCCGAACAGGCCTAATAAACAAAAGACGGATTTTTTGCGATTTTTTATTTGAATCAGTCCGTTTCCTTCTGGATAAGTTTATCCAGAAGAGAAAGTTTTTTGACAAGTGCCCTTGCGAGCCTTAAATCTTCTGCCGAAAGACTGTAGATTTCGTGAAGAAGCTCACCCATTTCTGATTGACGTTGATTCTGGCTTTCTGTTTCTAAGCCCGTCACTAAATATTCAACGCTTACATCCAAGATTTTTGCGATTTTAACTGCTGACTGCGCATCTGGAAATCTATTTTTTGTCATCCAAGATTGAAAAGTGTTGTAGCTGATTTCTGTTTTTGCGGCAAGTTCTTTTTGAGACATTCCGTTGTATTCAAGCTCGGCTTTTACATTGTTCCAAAACATCAGCATAAATAAAGAATAATACAAATGGACTTTTTATCTTGAAAATTATATTCAAATGGATTTATACTTTAATATAATAATCCATTTGGACAATTATTTTTATGGATAAAAGCCATTCGCATAACGCCTTATACTTTCCTTTCTCCGATGAAATTCTTTCAGTCCTTCTTCTCGACCGCGCGACAGGCAAAAACATTCTCTGGGCAACCGGCAGCTACGAAGGAATCAGCGCGGAATCACAAATCAAGATTGAGCAGATTACAGGGAAAAATTCTGAACGGATAAAACCGCGCGTAGAAAAGCAAAAAGACGAGCAAAAAAAACGCACAAAAAACCGCGCCGAAGTTTTCACTTCGTCCTGGATTTGCAACGCACAGAACAATCTGATTGACGAAGCATGGTTCAACCGTAAAAACGTTTTCAACACCCAAAGCGGTGAACGCTGGAAGCCTGTAAAAGAAAAAATCATATTCTCAACCGATATCGAAAGCGGAAAAACATGGCAGGATTACGTTAAGCTTCCGCGCCTTGAAATTACCTGCGGAGAAGCACCATATCTCGTAAGCCGCTACGACACGGTTTCCGGAAAGAAAATCGCTTTGATGAGAAGAATCGGCCTGCTCGACAGAAAAATGCGTGTAGTCGGCGAGAACACGTCGAATGAGGAAGAATATTTTTTCTGGGCAAGAACCGCGTTTGAAAACTGCTACGGCTTTGAGCTTCAGGGCGACAGTCTTCTTCTGGCGCGGGCGAATCTTCTTCTTTCGTTTGATGAATACACGGAGCATTTTCTAAGGCGCAATCCAACTGAAAAAGAAAAAACAGAAATTGCAGAAATCATCTCCTGGAACTTGTGGCAGATGGACGGACTCACGTTTTCGACTCCGTTTTCCTCTGCAAACGACAGCGGGCAGAACTTTCTTTTTGAAGAGATGAACGAAACAAAAAGCTTTCCCTGCAAAATTATGGACTGGAAAGAAAACAAAGTCATTTTATACAAATCGCTTTTGAAAAAACGAGGTCATTGAGCATAGCAGAAATGACAAAGCTGATAAACAAGGAGAAATAAATGGCAGAAGAAAAATCAGAAATTTTTAAGAGCACATTTTCCTACAGGCTAATTTACATTTTTACGATTCCAGACGACGCTCATTCAGGCTGCCTTAAAATCGGCGACACGACGCTGAACACAAGATTACAACCCGACTCTCTTCCGCCAAACTGCAGCGTCTTGAACCAGGCGGCGCTCGAAAGAATCCGCGAGTACACGAACACGGCGGCGGTAAAAACTGCGATTGAGAACGCAAGCGAAGACGGCTACACAATCACTTTAAGCTGCGGAAAACTTACGACCAGCGTTTCTGTTCCTGAATGGACGGCGGTCTTTATGCTTTCGGGAAGCTACACAACAAAAGCAAGCGGCTATTTGCAGACAATTTTCCGTGTCCAGACTCCTTGCAATAAATATGGAAAAACAAAAACCCAGGCCTACGTTTTCGACTTTGCGCCCGACAGAACCTTGAAAATGGTCGCTGATTCTGTCGCTCTTTCCGCAAAAGCAGGAAAAACAAAAATTGATGACAGAATCCGCCTTGGAGAATTCCTAAACTTCTGTCCTGTAATCGGAATTGAAGGAAGCACAATGAAGCCGTACCAGGTGGGTGGACTTTTACAGGAGCTAAAATCATCTTATGCCGAGCGTGCGGTTACAAAAGGATTTGACGATGCGAGCATTTACAACGACGAGCTTCTAAAGCTTTCATCTGCTGAGCTGCAGAAGTTCAAGAACTTGCAGGCGATTATCGGAGAGACAAAGGCGAATAATTCAGGCGGAAAAATCGATGTGAACGCGCAGGGGCTGACCGAAGAAGAATACGAAAATCTTGAAAAACAAAATCCTCAGAAGGAAAAACGCATACTTTCTCCCGAAGAACAGGAAGCAAAAAAGAAAATTCAAGAAGCAAAGAAAATCCGCCAGGCGGCAATCAGCGTTCTCCGAGGAATCTCAATCCGAATGCCGCTCTTGATTTACGGAGCGAGAGGAAAAAACGGAGATGAAATTCCTGTGGATGAGGACATCACGCTTAAAAAATTTGTCGAGCTTGTTGATGAAACATCCTGGGAAGAGTTTATGCCGCGAGGAGTCACAAAAGAAAATTTCGCCGACTTTGAAAAATATTATGACGAGGATGTGTTTATCGCGGCAGGAAGACGGATCCGTAATCTTGTGATTGAGGCGGACAAACTCAGCATAACAGAGCGTGTGCGGAAAATCGCTGAGATTTTCTCGTATTTCAGAAATCCAGACAAGGAAACTGTCTTGACTCCGTGGCGCGTTGTAAACATGCATTTGGGCGACTGCCTTGGAGGATATTCTTTCTTTGACGCTGACTATGAAAAGCCGCTCGTGGAAAACGAAGAGCCGCATTTTATCCAGATTGACGGCGTAACGGAAAAAACGCTTTCAAACCCGGACTCGAAGATTCTTGAAATCAACTCAAAGACAGGACTTTATCCGCTTTACTGCGCCTATTCAATTTTCCGCGCAAAGAAAGAATTCCATTCTGAGCGAACCGAAGAATCTCTTTGGAACGAAACAATTGAAGAGAACGTTTTTGTAATCTGCAAGACACCGATGGCGAAGGCAATCACGCAGCGGACTTTGAGCGGTTACGAAAACATAAAAATCAATGCGCATTATTTTGAAGACCTGGTGAACCAGCTAAAGAACAAGAGCGACAGCTTCATCAGCAAAGTTACAAGCAAAAACTACTGGGGAAAAGGAGACGGAGGCATGGAATTTGACGCAATCGTGGGAAATCCGCCGTATCAGGAAATGGACAAGGGAAAATCAACAACGACAGGAAGCTCAATTCCTGTATACAATCTTTTTGTTGAAAATTCGATCAAGTTAAATCCTTTTGCAGTTTCATTGATTATGCCGTCAAGATGGATGACTGGCGGTCGCGGTCTTGATTCATTCAGAGAAAAAATGCTTAAGAATCACTCTATTTTTGAGATTCATGATTATCTTGAATCTCATGATGTTTTTCCTTCAGTCGCTATTGAAGGCGGAGTTTGTTATTTCTTGTGGCTAAAAGACTATAACGGAAAATGTAAATTCTTTTCTCATCAAAAAACAAGCAAGTCAATTTATCGGAGCGATTTTTGGATGAAAACAATTCAGATGTAGTAATTCGTGATGCAGAAATGTTGAATATTTTGAAGAAAGTTAAAAATGAAAACTTTAAGCCTTTTTCAGATTTAGTTCTTCCAAGAAATCCTTTTGGAATTGAACAAGAAGCAATTTTCAACAATTCAAAAGCAATTTATAAAATTCTGGGGCGTTTCAACAGCAAGCGTGGTTTAAAATTCTTTGATGACAAATCAATAATTTCTAAAAATATTGAATATTTAAAATCTTGGAAAGTTTTTATGTCAAAAGCTGATGGAGCCGCAGGACAAATCGGGAATCCAATTCCAGCAAAAATTCTTGGCAATCCTGAAATTGGAGAACCGAATACGATTTGCACAGAAACATTTTTGTGCATAACGCCTTTTGAAACCAAAAATGAAGTTCTTAATTGTATAAAATATATCAAAACAAAATTTTTTAGATTTATGGTCGGAATAAGAAAAAATAAAAATATGACACGAGACACTTACACTTTCGTTCCGCTCCAAGACTTCACTTCCACAAGCGACATCGACTGGAGTAAGCCCGTTTCCGAAATCGACGTGCAACTTTATAAGAAATACAATCTGTCGCCTGAGGAAACCGCGTTCATCGAAAAAATGATTCGAGCGATGGAATAAGCGCGCTTGTTATGTCGCTTTAGTCGGCATCTGCGTTCTGATTTTATGGAAAATTCCGCCGGAATGTGATATATTTAGAGTGGAGGCGAAAAATGAGTTATGAAATGGTTATAGAACAAGTAAAAACTCTCCCAGAGTCGCTTTTAAGCTCTGTCTCGGCTTTTATAAAATTGTTGAAAAGTGAACAAGAAGAACATCCTGTTGTTCATAATGGTACAAAAAGCAAAAACTCATTTTTTGCTCTTGCGGGAAAAGTTCACCTTGACCCAAACGAAGTTACAGAATTACGTGAGGCAAGTCTTGTATGATTATTGCCGATACGAATATCATAATCGACTTTTGGAACAATCCCACTGAAAAAGCAAGACACATTTTTGCTGACAATGACATTGCCACTTGCGGTGTTATAAAAACTGAACTCTTGCGAGGTGCTCGTTCTGAAAAGCAATTCACAGAATTCAACGAAGCTTTAAATGATTTTTCTTATTTGTTTTTTGACGAATCTGATTGGATTGAACTTGCAGCGCAGTTTATTGAGTTCAGAAGAAATGGACTTACTGTTCCATTTCAAGACGCAATGATTGCATATCTTGGCATAAAATATAACTGTTCAATCTGGACAAACGACAATCATTTTAAGTTGATGCAAGTTGTTCTCCCAAAACTTCAAATTTTTGACGCAAGATAGGAATCCTCGATATTTGCCTGCGTCCTCCTCTCCAAGACTTCACTTCCACAAGCGACATCGACTGGAGCAAGCCCGTTCCCGAAATCAACGCGCAACTTTATCAGAAATACAATCTGTCGCCTGAGGAAACCGCGTTCATCGAAAAAATGATTCGAGAGATGGAGTAAAACATGCCCTGTAATCTGATTTATGGAAAATTCCGTCGGAATGTGATATATTCAAACCTGGAGGCGAAAGATGAATTATGAAACAGTTATAAAGCAACTTCGGGAAACGCCAGAACAATATTTAGATGAAATTTCTTATTATATTGAGTTCATAAACTACCGGCAGCAAAAAAAATCACAAGAAAAGCAGGCTTCTGCCGCTGAGCGTTTTTTTAAGGCTGCAGACTTGGCGCATGGAAATTCGCATGGGCAAAAATGGACTAAGGATGAACTTCATGAGCGATAAAATTTTCATTGATTCAAATATTTTAATATACACTATTGATGATGATGAAAAACTGAAGCAAAAAATTGCGGACAGTATTATTGAGCATCTTTCTGAAAATGGCGGAATTATTTCCACGCAAGTTCTGCAAGAATTCTACAACATCGCGACAAAAAACTGGAATGTTCCAAAGGAGCAAGTTAAAATTCTGATTGAACGCCTTTCAGACTGCTTTGTGGTTCATAGGAATTCTGTTCACGATATTCTTCGTGCGATTGAAATAAGCATAAAAACTCAGTTTTCATTTTGGGATTCTCTTATCATTTCTGCAGCAATTGCAGAAGGATGTTCCGTTGTCTATACAGAAGATTTAAATGATGGACAGCTCATTGACGGACTTCTAATAAAAAATCCATTGTAAGACTACTTCTCTCCAAACTCAGAAATCGACGCTCAGCTTTACAAAAAATATAACTTGTCCCCCGGTGAAATCGCGTTCATCGAAAAAAATGATTCGACTGATGGAATAAGCGTGCTTGTCATGTCGCTTTAGTCGGCATCTGTAATCTGATTTTATGGAAAATTCCGAAAAGTGATGTTATATTTAAAGATGGAGGCAAAAGTATGTCAGATTTTGCATATGCTTATTTCAATTCAGAACTTGACAAGCTTGACATTCCATCTCTTGAAGGAATATATGAAAAAGTTCAGACTTTGCTTGCAAAAAAAAGAGCCGCTCAGAACAATTCCAATGTTGACGAAAAAGAAGTTGAGCGCATAAATGCTGTGTATGACAAAATTCCAGCCGAAGAACAGCTTGCGGCCACAGGTTGGAATAATTGACAAATCTTGCCTTGTAGAAAAAGTTTCAAAACTTCCGCCGTCAATTATGATTCTTGTTTCCAAAGCACTTTCGGATTTATTGGATTTATAAAAATACAATCTGTCGCCGACAAAAACACGTTCATCGAAAAAATGATTCGACCGATGGAGTAGACGCACTTGCCATGCCGAATTTAGTTCGGCATCTGCGTTCTGCTTTATGGAAAACTCCGCCGGAATGTGATAGATTCAGGCTTGGAAGCGAAAGATGGATTTTTTGCCATTCTGACACTCAAATCTCAAAAACTTCATCTTCATTCGTAATCGGATTCCTAAACTTGATTCTGAACGCCTCAAACTTCATTTTGTGATTCCTTGCTTCCCTGCATTCAGGGTTATAAATCTCATCTCCCTGAACCGGAAATCCAATCCAAGCCAAATGGCATCTTACTTGATGCCGGAATCCTTGCGTGATTTTCGCCTCGGCGTGTGTCTTATCCAGAAACTTAATCTGAGTCTGATAAAGTTTTCCTGACGATTTCTTTCTTGCAGCTTTTCCGCCGTTTTCCAAGACCGGACGCACTTCTTTTCCGCCTTTGCCGAATTTTCTAAAAAACGACCAGGCTTCAAGAACTTTTTGATTTTTTACCGCGGAATCAATTTCTTCTACTGAAAAAGGCGGCGGCGGAAATCCGGCAAGACTTGCATAAATGCCAGGCGCAAAATCAACTTCGGCGCGGTAGGATTTTTCAAATCTGTTCTCAGCCTGCTCCTGGATCATAAAATCATAGAAGTCTTGAGTGAGCGCAATTAAAACAAGCCCAGAAGTCTCCGTGTCAATTCTGTGGACAAGTCCGCTCTCAATCTCCTTTTTTCCGTGGACATTCTTGATTTCCGGAAATTCTTTCTCCGCGAGCGTAAGAGCGGAAAAATCGCCCTCAAAAAGCGGAGCCGACGGAACGCCAGCGCTTTTTTCCACAACGAGAAAAGGATGAAGAGAGTCAGGGTTGTTTAGAATCTTAATTTTTTCCATATTTTTCATGCAAAGTGCGAAGAACTTTCTTAAAGCGGAGAGGAACTTTTGCCTTGAACGTCATGCGCTCAGCGTGCCCAGGGATTTTTATCTTCAAAAGATATGAGTGAAGCATGAGGGGCGCATTTTCAAAAGGCGAGCCTTTCAGATAGTTTCCGTAAATCGGATCTCCCATGACCGGGCAGCCCAAATATTTCATATGCACGCGGATCTGGTGCGTTCTTCCAGTCTTGATTCTTACCCTCATAAGCGAGAACGGGCCGTAAGTCGCAAAGCATTTGTATATAGTGCAGGCATATTTTCCCTCGTCCGTTCCCGTAACCGCCTTAAAGCGCTTTCTGTTTTTCGGGTCGCGGATAATCTGCGTCTCGATTTTTCCAGCAAGAACTTTCGGATGTCCGCAACAAATGCAGATATATTCTTTTGTAATTGATTTATGGTTCTGGAACTGCTTGTGCAGGAATTCCTCAGCCTCTCGGTTTTTCGCCGTGATTATTACGCCTGAAGTGTCCTTGTCCAGGCGGTGAACAATGCCAGGCCGCCTACGCGCTAAGATTTCAGAAGCTGTTCCGTCTTCTGTCTGGTGAATTTTATCTTTTCCCCAGTGGAACAAAAGCGCGTTCACAAGAGTGCCGGTCCAGTTTCCAGATGCCGGATGAGTTACCATTCCCTGCTTCTTGTTCACCACGGTCACATTGTCATCCTCATAGATTATATCGAGAGGAATATTCTCAGGCTCAATGTCTTCGGGCACTGTGTCTTCCCATATGACATCAACTTTGTCTCCGCTTTTTACTTTCGCGGAAAGCTTCGAGTTTTTTCCGTTCAGAAGAATCTGCGTCACTCCGGCCTTTAGCTTTGAGCGGTTCAGCTCAGGAAAAGTCTGCGCAATGAATTTGTCGAGCCTTACAGGTAAAGATTTTTCAGGAACTTCCGCGCTAAAAAATGGCACTTTCAACTCCACATTCAAAATATTCAGGAAGCGGCGGCGGGGGCGGCGGATTCATGTCATCCTCCTCATGCTGCCGGACAGAGAAAGGCAAAACTTCAATTGCCTGCTGCTCTTTTTTTTGTCCGCGTTTTTTCACAACCGCCCTTTTTATCAAGTTGAATCCAAGGTCAAACGCGCCGAGCCCAAGGCAAGTCGCGGCTGAAATTTTTATGATGTTCATCTGGTCGTCTTCGTCAAAAGCGTCTGTGCTCTTGTCCAGCGGATTATGAAACTCTCCCTTTACAGCAAGTGAATATCCGAGCGTTGTCCAAAGAGTGACAAAAGGAAGCGAGCCGAGAGTTATGATTTCAGTTCTTCTTATGTCTTTCGCCCACTGAGGAGGATTCAAGTCGTCCCAGGCTCCGGAAGATGAAGTTTCCGAAAAAGCAGGAAATGATTCAAAGAGAATTAAAAACGCAAAAATAAGGAATAGAGATTTTCTCACTTTATAACTTCGACAAGAAAATCACTCAAAAGCAAGAGCTTCTCTATGCTCAGGTTCTCTGCCCTTTCAGTCGCGCTTATGCCGGCTTTTGCAAGAGCTTCGTCCGCTTTTTCGCCTGAAACAATTTTAAGCATGTTGTTCCTGATTGTCTTTCTTCTTGAAGAAAAAAGCTGGCGGATCATTTTCATAAAGAATTTCGGATCATTGCATCTGGGAAAATCTTCTTTTTTCGTCATCAAAACCGCGCGGCTCACAACGTTCGGAACAGGCCAGAAATTTCCGCCTGCAAGGTCAAAGACATTTTTTATGTCATAAGCCCACTGGCACAAGACGCTGAACGAAGAGTAATTTTCACTTTCTTCCTTTGCTGTCATTCTCTGCGCGACTTCTTTCTGGACTGTCACAACGATTTTTTCAAAGCGGACGCCTTCATTTATTGTGTCGGCTACAATCGTCGCGGCAACATTGTACGGCAGGTTTCCAAAAAAGCGGTCAGGAGCCTTGTCGTGATTCTCGTCATAATATTTTTTCCATGTCTTTAAGACATCGCCTTCTATAAGCTCAAACTGATTTTTCTGCGAATATTCCTCAAAAAACTGCCTTAAAAGGCGCGCAAATCCGTGGTCAATCTCAAAAGCCGTAAGATTCGCTCCGCGGCGCAGAATTTCAGAAGTCATCGAGCCTAACCCAGGCCCGACTTCCCAGACTTTTGTCCCTGGATTTACATCGAGTGCGTCGATAATTTTATTTCTTGCGGCCTCGTTCACAAGAAAATTCTGTCCGAATTTTTTCTGCATTGTCATTCCGTTTTCATCAAGAAAAGCTTTAAGCGCAAGCGGACTGTTGTAGTCAGGAGTTTTTAGCATTTATGTTTTTACCTTAGCTGAATCTGCTGAAAAATAAAACCAGCAGCTTTATGATATAATAGATTTTATTCATAATATCACTAAAAGGCCCGCTAAGAAAAGGCAGAAAAAGACAAAGAACAATTCCAAAAAGCCCAAAATATAAGAAAAGAACAACAAGCGGAGAAACAACAACGCTTGCGAAAATTCCGACTGGCATTATTTTTCCAAAAAGGCTTATCGCGACAGGAGCCGTAGAAATTTGCGCGGCGGCGGAATCTGCAAGCGAAGAGCGAATCTTAAAAGGAACAGCAAAGTGTATAATTTTCTTTACATATTTAGAAAAAGCAATGATTCCTGCAAGAGATGAATAAGAAAGCATAAAGCCCGCGTCAAAAATATGCCCGGGGAAAATCACAATATGAATTAAAAAAGAAAGAGACAGAATCGAAAGACCTTCCGGAGCTCTGATTTTCAAAAGCGATGCTGAAAAAATTATCAAAGCGGAAAGAAACGCCCTGAAAAGCGACGGGGAAATTCCTGCGAACCAGACAAAAAATATAACCGCGCAAAGCTGAATTCCTGCCGCGATTTTCCTTGTAGAAATTTTTTTTCCGAAAAACAGCGCAATTCCGCCGAAAAGCGAAAGATGCATTCCTGAAAGCGCCAGAATATGCGAAAGCCCGGCGTTCTTAAAAGCCGTTCCGACATCTTTTTCCGTGTACTCGCGGCTTCCGCTGATCAAAGCAAGCAAAAGACCGCCGGCATTTCCCCACTCGTACATGAGCCTTTTAAATTGCAGGCGGCAAAGCGAACGGAATTTCACAATTTTTAATTTTATGAAGTCAAGCAAGCTCAAAGAATTTTTATCTTCTATTTCCTTTACAGATGAAGCGAGAAAAGCGTTGTTCAGATTTTTTCTAGAAACAGATTTTACCTGGCAGAAAATTTCCGCTCCGTTTTCAATCAGCGGAAAACCAGAATCTTTTGCCGATGTGTAAAGTTTTCCTGGATAAATCGCCTCGACAATCTCTTTCGGAATAAAAACTGTCGCTTTTCCAGCCGCCCGCCCGCTTGAATTTTTTGAGCGCACGTTAAAAACATCAAGAGAAATTTTATAAGTTCCGCCGAAAAAATCAGATTTTACAGGATTTGATGAAACTTTTCCTGAAAGAAAGATGATTTTTTCCGCTGGAAGTGGAGAAGAAAACGGACTTTTTTCTTTTACAGGCAGAATTTTTGAATAAAAAAGGACGCATAAAATCAGCGCCGACATAAAAACAGGATTTTTCCACGCTTTTACCATTTAAGCTTTGCAAGGGAATCCTTTGCTGCGTCAATAACTTTCTCCGGATAACTTAAATAAGTAACATAAAGAAGATTGTCAAAGGCTGTTTTGTTCCCAAGCTCTCCCAAAGATTTTATGAGAGCAAGCGCAACAGGCTCTGACGGAATTTCCGTTTTTTCTGCCCTTGAATTAAATTCGCCAAGCAGCTTTGAAAAAGCTTCCGCAATATCCGCAGTGGAAAATTTCGCGGTAAGATTTATGATTTCAACAAATTCGTCATCACTGATGAATTTCATATCATATTCTTTTTCCGCCGCGTCAAAATTCTTGAGCACAATTTTTTCCGCATGAGACCATTTTGCAGCGCTTAACGCTTCAAGCGCTTCCTTTTGAATCAAATAAAAGGATTTAGAAAATTCCTGACTGCTCTCTACATTATTTATTGCAGAAAAAAGCGCAGTTTCGGCAACATTTTCTTTAAGATTATCCTTATTTTTATCAGATTTTAAAATCAAGTCCAGAAACTGAAAGATTTTATCATTATCAGAAGAAAAAACGAGTTTTTTCACATCTTCAAACGATGACTCAGAAAGACTCGCAAGCGATTTTTCCGTTGACATTCTATATTCCGGCCAGTTTCCATTCTGCCAGATATTATAAACAATCGAGAAAGAACGGCTGTCGCCAAAATTTCCAAGCGCTGAGATGATATTTCCAATCAGCAGATTTCCCGGATGATTTTCCTTGCGGTGGACTTCAAGATAATTGTTAAGAACGTCTACGGTTCCGTTCCATTTTACGTCATTAAATTTTGAAAGGCAGTCAACCGCCGTGATTTTCACATTTTCTTCATCAAATTTGCTGAAAACTTCCTGGAGTTTTTTTGAAAGAGTCTTTGATTTTTCCTCATCAAGATTTTTAATTACGCCGTTTTTCATCAAAGAAAGCATAGAAGTCTGCGCAAGAGCTGAAAGCTCAGAATCTGAGCCGAGCTCGTCAATATTTGACAAAGCGTAGTTAATTCCTTTTTCCGCCATTTTTAAAGCGTTTGATGAATCAGATTCTTGAACAGTTTCGATTTTTTCCTCTATGTTTCCAAGAATGAATTTTTTCTCAAGATTATTTCCGTTCTCTGCAAAACTTACGGCCGCAAAAAGAAAAATACAAACGGCAGTTGGAATTTTCATAATTTATTCTCCAAAATCTTCTACATCAAGTTCAGCAAGCTCATCCGTGTCAATGTTTTCTTTCGGAAGATTTATGCGCTGAGTATATTGAGACTTGTCATCATTTTTTTTATCTTCTTGTTTTGTGATTTTCGGTATTTTTTCAGCGTCGCTTTCAGTTTTCTCATCGTCTTCGCTATTTTCTTCAGACTCGTCTGAAAGCTCTGAACTTTCGCTTTGCTCCAAATCGTTTTCCAGGTCCAAAATATCCTGGCTCACATTTTCATCAGCCTTATCATCCCGTTCATCTTGCTCGGTCATAGCCATTGCTTCAAGAACTTCTTTTTTGTCATCCGGAAGAATTTTATAGACATAATTTAGAACTGCATTTTTCATATCTTTTTCAAGGTGGAGACATTCAAAATGAAGCCTTGACTGGTTGATTCTTTGATTGTATTCAACAGCGCGAACAATTCCGAACATTACAATCATTTTTTCATCAAGCTCAAACTGAAGCTTTATCTGTGCATTCACCTCGCCTTTTCCGCCGACTCTAACCATTGCGCCGTCCTCTGAAATATCTTCGATAACGCATCTGTAGCCTTCGTCAAGCTCAACGGAAGTAAAATCAAGAGTTTCAGCGTTTATAAAATAAAGGTGCGCCGGAATTGAACATTCGCTTCTAACAGAACGTCGTTTTTGCGCTCTTTCCATCGTATTTGACTGCGCAAGGTAAATCGCTGACTGCCCTTGAAAAACGCCAGAATTTGTAACATGCGTATCAAAAACATATCCAGCATCGCCTTTGCGCCAAAGATAAACGCTTACATTCTGACCAACCCAGTCTTTGCCGGGAAGCCTGAGCGATTTTTTTTGCAAAGGAAGCCTTATAATAATCTCGTGGCCGTTGTTTAAGATTTCAGATGTAAAAACGCCTTTTCCCTTTAAGATGATTCTAAGCCGCTGTCCTTTTTCAAGATATTTTGACGATTCAAGTCCGCGCCGGTTTTCATGATCTATATCAATTTTTGTTCTATATTTATAAAGCTTTGAAAGAAAATCCTGGACTTTTGGAGAATCCTCTTCCCCTGTTTTTCTCGCCTCAGACAGATAATTTGAAATAGCATTGTTCAGCGCAGGAACAGAATAAAAAAGCGATGCCGGCCTGTCTAAATTTGTTTCCTTGGAAAGCCGCCACAAAAGAAGTATTTCACTCAGCTTAAAACCTTCATCCTGGCCGGTGATAATAAATTTTATCTTATCCTGAAAGACGACGCAAACTCGGATAAAGATGGCAATAAGCACTAAAGTTATAAGAATTACAACCCACATAATTATAATAATCTTAATACAATTTTTTGTTTTTAACTACATTTCACGTCTCTATTTTCTAAAAACTGTGGAAAAAAATCTCCAAAACCTATATAATCTTTGCTTATGGCAATAATCGAACTGAAAAACGTAAGCAAAATTTACCAAATGGATAAAGTCGAAGTCCGCGCAGTTGACAACGTTTCTTTTAAGATTGAGAAAGGCGAATTTGCTGCGATTTCAGGCCCGTCCGGCTCTGGAAAGTCCACTTTGCTAAATATGATTGGTTTGATTGATCTTCCTTCATCCGGAAACATTATCCTTGAAGGCGAAGATGTTTATAAAGGAATTGATTTGACAAAAACTAAAAAAGTTCCGCTAAGGCTTGATTCGCGCCTTACAGAGCTTAGAAGAAGCCATTTAGGATTTATTTTTCAAACATTCAACTTGATTCCAGTTCTAAACGTCTGGGAAAATATTGAGCTTCCGCTTTCCCTTGGAAAGTCAAATGCGACAGACTCAATGAACGCCGCGGAGCAAAAAGACTGGATTGAATTTTTACTTGAAACTGTGGGCCTTGAAAACCGCCGGAAAAACAAACCTTCAGAGCTTTCCGGAGGACAAAGGCAGCGCGTAGCTATTGCGCGCGCGCTCGTTACAAAAGCTCCAATCATTCTCGCAGATGAGCCGACTGCAAATCTTGACTCAAAGAACGGCGACCAAATCTTGGAGCTGATGAAAAAACTTAACCAGGAATTGAAGACAACATTTGTATTTTCAACGCATGACGCTAAAATTGTCGCGCTCAGCGACCATGTAATAAAAATCCGTGACGGCGTTGTAATTTAATGTTTTCATGTTTTCAGGCTGCCGATGTTATATTTTATCAGCAGCCTGAAAAATAATCTTAAAAGAGCAGATTTTAATAATCCAACGTAAATTTCAAATAAGTTCCTAATGTGATTTTTCCGAAATAATCCTGGTCTTCCCAGTATTCCCATTTAACTCCTGTTCTCCAATCGCAGTGAGGGAATACTCTCGATATTACAAAAACAGGATTCACATAGCCGCTTTTTTGGGTTATGCTATGCTGCCATTGAATGCCGACTTTCATATTTCTATCCGGCCCCAATTTTGAAAGCCCAAAATCTACGATAAAACGGTTATAAAAGCTTCCAGCGCTGTTAAACCCGCTTGAAATATCTTTTAAATCAGTTCCAGAATCGTATTTTATTTTATCGCTATCGTTAAGATTAGCCACTAAATCATCAGTATCTATATATAAATCGTCACCATATTTATAAGAATTAACTGGATAATATATGCTCTGAAATTCGGCGTTGATTCCTATGTTTGGATAAAAACTATCAAACATTCTGTAAAATCCGCCTGTAAATACGAATTTTGAAAAATTTTCTTTTTTATAAAACTCTTTTTTAAAAACTTTTTGCAATGTTGAATTTGACTCTGCCCTTGCAAGAGCTTGAACATAAAAATCAGTCTTTAAAAGAGTTCGTTTTATTTCTGCTCCAAGAATAGGAGGTTTATATTCTGAACTTTGATTTCCATGTTTTGAAGGAAAAAGCCGGGCAAAAAAGTTGAGTGAAGTTCCAAAAAAAACAAATTCCATGCTTCCTGCATAAGACAAATCTTTTCTTGAGATCCCGTCATCAATAGCTCCGCCGCCATATAAAAGCATAAAATTTAATGTAGAAAGACCAAATGGAACTCGTACAATTCCTGAAATTTTATTTCTGCTATCATAAAGGGCATTAGTATAAAGAGCGTCATCATCGGAATCATCATAATTGTCATCATCAGAAAAAAGCCTTATATTTCCCCAAACAGTATTTTTCTTACCAGCGGTTATGTAAATTTTATCCGCCATTATATAATCAAAATAAAGTTCGTATAAATAAAAATAATGATTCTGGCTTTCCTCATCTCCGTCAGACGGCAAGGCAGTTTTAAAAGAACCTTTTACGGCCATATATTTATCAGGGCGCGCCGTAAAATACAAGTAATTATAAAAATCAAAATATGCAGAATAATCCGACGAATAATCTTCGTTTATATATGCAGCTCCAATTTCAGCAGAAATGTCTCCACTCATCTTTAAAGGAATTGAAAGAGAACCAATATTAAATACGGTTTTATCATCTGAATTTTTGTCATTATTTATGACAGGCTTTTCCGCATCTTCCGCATCATCGAAAAGACTGTTAATATCTCCTAAATTCTCAGAAAACAAATCTTCGTTTGAATTTTCTACATCTGTTTCATCATCCAATATTTCAGGGACAGAATCAGCCGGTTCACAAAAAGCAAAAGCTGCAAGAATGGCAACAAAAAATGTTGCCATTCTAATTTTAAATAATTTATTAAACATTTTAGACAATCTATTTATCACTCATCAATTCAAGATAAGGTTTAGTATACACAGCATCATCCTGTTTTGAAATAGTTGCATTGGAAATAGAAATCAGCGTCTTTTCAAACTGCATCTTTCCATTTATTTTCTTACCTTTTAAATCGTCCTGAATAACCATGCTCACAGGAATTTTATAGTCTGAACTGCTTATCGGCTGATAAGACGGAATTGCCGTTGTACGAAGCTTTTGACCAGAAAGAGAATAATCTTCTTTCATGCGCATAAGCCCGTCATTTTCTGTAACCCAAAGTTTTAACATTGGATAATCAACATTTTTTGTATTTGCTTTTAGAGTAAAAAGAACGCAAGACAATTTTCCAAGCTTTACTTTTTTCGCGCTCTCTATATTATAATTTTGGACAAATTTCTGCGGAGCAAAATCAGATGTATTCGCATTCGTTCCTTGGAATTTATCTTTAGAACTTGAAAATGTAAAACGTCTGTCGGCAGGATCATAAAACCAGATTGTTGAATCAGCCTGAAGATAACCTTTGCCTTTATCTTTTAATGGAGCTGTAATAAGAATTGTCCATTTGCTTTCAGAATCACGCCGATAAATCGTCGCATTTGTTGTGCTTCTTCCCTCACCGGGCTTATCCTGAACAACTTCATAAGTAGCCGTAAAATCTGTGCCGTAGAAAGCTGTGTTGTCTTCAGCCTTTTGCAATAAAAGCTTTGCATCATCGTCAGATACAGCTTGAGAAAATGTCGGAACTAAAAAAATAGAAAAAGCGGCAAAAAAAATCATTAATTTCTTCATATTAGACCTCATTCATTTGTTGCAAGAGCCTGCACTGGCAGAATCTTGATTGATTTATACGTTGAAGTTAAAACAGCCAGCAACGTAACAAAAATTACAGCAAATATAACTGCAACACTTTTAATAACATCAAAGGAAGGTGAAAGGTTACCCTTTACAAGAAACATATCAAATGCAGGAATAAAAGAAAAATTAAAGCAGCTCATTATTCCGCAAATGACTCCGGATAAAATCAATCCTGAAGCGCAACCAATCAAAAGAAGAACAAGAGATTCAAAAAGAAGTGTTTCCGCGATTGCATATTTTTTCATTCCAATTGCCATATAGATGCCAATTTCATTAATTCTTTTCATAATAAGAACTTTGTAAGTACTTCCTATTCCTGCGATGATAATGATTGTAAGCATAAAAATTATAAATGACACAACAGCATCCATTGCCTTTTGCATTATCTTTACATCAGTCAAATTTGCAGAAAGCGGAATCATCGCATATGTTGTTTTTTCGTAAAAATCGTCATTATCAATAAAATCATCTTTGTCTGAAACGACAGGATGCATATTGTAGATTTTTTCAAGTTTCGACTGATATTCGTCTATCTCTTTCTTGGAAAGATTCTTATTTGGGAAATTTATTACAATTCTATTTGCATTTGTAGTTTTAAAATTAGGATGAATTTTTCTAAAAAGCTCCATTAAATCTTTATCTTCAAAAAACTGGCTGTCGTTCATATATGCATTTTGTATAAAATCAAAATCCATATACGAAGTGTACATTCCAAATGCGCTCGAATCTTGGAAAATTCCTTTTACAACAACTTCAAAAGTATTTATTGTCCAAAAATAATTTTCAAGCATAAAGGTCATCGCATCGCCAACATGAACTCCAAGCATATCAGCAATTGGTTTTGAAAGCAGAACACCGTTCGAGCCTTTCATTTCGTCAGCTCCGCCTTCAACAAAATAAAGTTTTTCAAACAAAGGCGCTTCGTTTTCAAATTTTATTCCCTTTATAGTTTTTTGCAAAGCTTCATTGCCCTCAAAATAATATGAGCTGTGGCGCGCATCAAGATCAAAGCGAGGAGACACGATTGCATTTTTTCCAAAAACATTCTGAAGAACTGGAACATATTTTTCCCAGTCAATATATTCTATTCCTTCCTGTTTGCTGGCGGCCATAAACACAAGGTCACCGCCGTAATAAACTTCAGCCTTGTCGGTCATAGCTTTTATCATTCCCCGGCTTACAAATATCGAAGCAAGCGAAATTGCAACTCCAATCGCACAAACAAGAAACAACGATATATATTGTGATTTTCTATAGAAAAGAGAACGCAAACCAATTTTTATCTGATACATTACTTTGCCCCCTGCATCGCCTGGACAGGATTTACTTTTAGAGCATTTATAACAGGATAAATCCAAGCTATAAGACCAATAACAATGGCAACCATAAATGAACCAAAAAGATTAGAAGCTTTTACAGAAGTTACAATATTTGTTCCTCCAAAAAGCTGTACAAGGAAGCTGTTATGAACAGTTATCTGCATTAAATTTACAATCTTAGATGCTATAATTCCTAAAACACATCCTAAAAATCCTGAAACTACCGCCATAATAACAGTTTCTGCCATGCATTCCCTGGATATATAACTTTTGCTAGCTCCGATTGCACGCATTGTTCCAATTTCTCGAATTCTATCAAGAACATTAATAACAAGTGTATTGTTCACAACAATGAATCCTGCGGCAAGCACAATTATAATTCCAATATTAAGTATCAAACGCAAAATATAAAGATAAAACGCCGTGTTTCCTGCGCTGCTTCTCCAGTTTACAGCTTCAACCTGCCATTCGTTTTCCCTGAAAATTTTATTTAATCTTTTTATCTCCGGATAAGTATCCTTTGAATTTTCAAGCCTGCAAATAATAAAATTCCATGTGGCCGAAGAATATGAAGAAGCAAGCTGGCTTTTTTCTTCATCTGTAAAAGTAATTTTTTCAGTTTCCACAGATTTATCTACATCTTCCGCATCTTCAAAAAGATTTTCAAAATCTAAATCTCCTAGAAACTCTTCCTGGCCTTCATCAAGCTTTATGTTAGAAGAGTCGGTCATATCAGTAATATCAAGAACAGAACGAACTGTTTCCGAATTCACAAGTACCAAATTTTCAAGAGTTGAGTTGTCATTTTTGTATTCATAAATTGCAGTTACAGGAACAGCACGGATTCTAGAAGAAAGGCCTTCCTGAACGGCAAACTGAATTGTATCGCCAAGATTAATTTTTAACTCTTCTGCATTTTTTTTTGTCAGCATTGCTCCTTTCTCACCGTTTTTCCAAGGCTCGCCTTCGAGAATTTTTATTGATGACATGCAGGCAACATAATCAGCGCCGTTTACACCAAAAATATAGGAAGCCGAAAGCGAAGTTCCAGAGCCATTGGAAATTGCGACCTGTCCTGTAATCTGCGGCGTAAACGCTTTTATTTTTTTGTCTGCAGAAAGAACTTCGCAAATTTGTCCATATGGATTTAAAATTGGAATATTTGAAAGCTCGCCAGTAACAGGCGTTTCATCGCCAAAAAGACTTAATGGAGGGACATTTTTGGGTCTTATCACAATATCGCCCGTGAAAGATGAAACAAAAGTTTCTTGCACGCCTTTTTCAGTGCTGTCAAAAACCGCGTTTGTAACAACTAGCATCATCACGGCAAAAGCGATAAAAATAACAATAACATATGAGCTTTTTTTTATTAGTAGATTTTTTACGGCAAGATATAACGACATAAAATTAATTCTACCTTAATTTAAGGCAATCTTCAATCAGCTTGAATATAAGATAATTCGTGTTTATTTTTATATAACATATTATTTTATTATCAGTTTTTTTATTTCAAGATTCATATTGCAATCAAAAAATATCAAGCCATTGAGGCATAAAGATACTCAAAGGCACGAAATAAAACCGACACTGTTCGGAAAATTAATATTCATAAAAAAAATCTATTAATACATTTGCGCTTTTTTTAAGATTTTATTTTGCTAACAGAAATTCCGTCTCCAACTTTATAGAACTCTGTGATAAATTCCTCATTGTTTTTTAGAAAATCTATGTACTTGCGGATTTTCTTTACAAGCTTCTTCGTGCTGTAGTTATGCGTAAGGCTTAAATCTTCGACCATTCCGTGGAACGAAAGATTGTCGGTAATAACTGCTCCTTTTTCAGAAAGAAGATTTGCATATATATTGAAGAAATTGATGTACTGACCTTTTGCGGCGTCTATAAAAATAAGGTCAAACTTTCCGTTCGCGCCGTTTTTTAAAGCGGCTTCCTTAATTTTCTTGAATGATTCATCTAAAAGAGCGTCTCCAAAAATCAGCGTGATTCTCTCTTCAAGCCCGGCATCCTTGACATTTTTTTTTGCCTGCTCAAAGCGGTCCGGATCGATTTCTATTGTCGTTACGTGGATTTTTTCATCAATTTTCGCAAATCTTATAGAAGAAGTCGCAATCGCAGTTCCAATCTCAAGGATTTCTTTTACGCTGTTTTTTTTTATGTAATCACAGATAAAGTTGCTGCCTTCGTCCTGCAAAGCCGGAATCTCATTTTTCATCGCGTATTTTTCCATTTCTGAGATTCCGTTGTCTTTGGAAAGAATGTCGATGAATTTTTCAGCTTCGCCCGCGACAGAAAAGCACAGGTCAGGATTTTCAGCAAGCAGCTTTTCCTTGTTTCCAAGCCCTCCGCGGCAGGCGACTGTCATGCAGCCGAACGCTTTTCCGGCCTTTATGTCCTGCGCGCTGTCGCCGAACATAATCACATTTTTATTTGTATATTTTTCATTGAATCTTTTGTTCAGTGTCCGGAGCGTGTAAATAAGTCCGTCAGGCTCAGGCTTCATCTTGATTTTCTCTCCGTTTTCATCCAAGGTGTCAGGTCCGGTTATCAAATCAAAATATTCAAAAATCCCAAGCTTTTCTAAAATGATTCTGGCGATGTTTTCAGGCTTGTTTGTAAGAAGGCAGACGCGCTTGCCTTTTTCCTTGAGCTTCCTTAAAAATTCTTTTACGCCTGCATAAAGATAAGTTTTCTCGACAGGATGATTTTTGTAATATTCAAGATAAAAAGAAAGGACTTTTTCCACGCTTTCCTTTCCATAGCCAGAGGAAACGTCGAGCTTGCCTTTTGTCGAGAAATCAAGTGCGCGCAGAATAAGGTTTCTTGCGCCGTCGCCTGTGAACTCAACGATTTTTTCAACAGGCACGGTCCAGAAACCAAATTCTTTAAGAGCGGCGTTCACAGCCCCGGCGATGTCCTCGCCGGAGTTTATGATAACGCCGTCGCAGTCAAAAACGTAAACTTCAACCGCCATTGCGCTTAGCCAATCTCAGAGTTTACAGCGTTCACGGTTTTGATTTCTTTTCCAGCCGCAAGAAGCTTCTTTCCGGCAAGGCTCACAACTCCGTCAACTGCGTTTATCTGGACTGAGAAGAACTCGTCCGCGCTGATTTCTTCTTTTTTAACCGCGTTCTCATCCGCGCCTTCAAGCACAACTTTAGTTCCAGGCTCCGCCCACAAAGCGTCAAGAACTTCAACGCAGTCCTTTCCGTTCTTGTCCTTAAAGTCGCCGGCAAGAAGCATTCCGTAGCTTTCAACTCCGCGCATTTTGCGTGGAGCAAGGTTCGCCGCGATTACAACATGCTTTCCGAGAAGATCAGACTCTTTTAGATACATTCTGAGCCCGGACTGGATTGTGCGAGGCTTTCCGCTTCCGTCGTCGAGAGTTTCTATGTAAAGTTTCTCGCCTTCAGGATTAGGCTTTACATCAACAATTTTCGCAACACGGAGCTCTATGTTCTTATTGAAGAAATCAATCTGCTGCTCAGGAGTAAGAGCAGGCTTTTCTTCTTTTGCTTTTTTATCAGATTTCTTGTTTTTCTTTGCCGAATCTGAATTTGAAGAGCCGTCCTTCTTTCCTGCGAATTTAGCGCGGAAAGCGTCAACAGTCTTGTTGTCGAGAGGAGTAAAATAAACAGAAGTCTCCTTGATTGAATCAAGCCCCTCAAGTTTTCCTAAATCTTCCCATTTGAGCGCGCTCTCGTCTCCAGGAATGGCGAAAGTAGAAGAATAGATTTTCTTTCCGAGATAGCCTGCGATTATCTGTGTGTAGGTCGGAAGATAAGGCTCAAGCAAAATCATCAGGTCCTTTATCACATAGGCAAGGTTGTAAAGGATATTGTCAGCCTTTTCCTTGTCAGTCTTTACAGCTTTCCACGGCTCAGCCTCCTGGAAAGCCTTGTTCGCGATGTCGGAAATTTCCATGATTGTGTGGAGAGCGTCCTTGATTTCTGCCCACTCAAGAAGCTCAGTCGCTTTCTTCTCTTTTTCTTCAACCTGCGCCCACAAAGCCTCGTCTTTCTTTCCGGCTGGAATTTTCCCGCCGTAGTTTTTGTTGATAAAAAGAAGAGTTCTGTTCACAAGGTTTCCGAGGTTTCCAATCAGCTCCTTGTTGTATTTTTCCTGGAAGTCCTTCCAGGTGAACTGATAGTCCTGGTTCTCCGGGCGGTTGTAGTAGATGTAGAATCTCCAGGCGTCTGCAGGGATTCCAGACTCCTTGGCGTCAGAGCCGAACACGCCTACTCCCTTAGACTTTGAGAACTTTCCGTCCTCATAGTTCAAAAACTCTGTCGAAGACATATGGTAAAGCTTTGTGTAGTCGCGGCCTGTTCCAATCTCGGAGCAAGGGAAGACAACCGTGTGGAACGGAATATTGTCCTTTCCGATAAACTGGAAAAGCTCAATCTTGGCGTCTTTCTCTGCGAATTTCTCCTCGCTTTCAGAAGGAAGCCACCATTTCTTCCAGTCAAAGCTTGGTTTTCCGGCGGCCTTGAGCTCGTCCTCAAGCTGCTTTGTGATAGAAAGATAGCCAATAGGAGCGTTGAACCAGACGTAGAAAACCTTGTTCTCGTATCCGGCTTTAGGCACCGGAATTCCCCATTTAAGATCGCGGGTGATAGCGCGCTCGTTAAGTCCGTCGCGGATCCAGGCCTTTGTCATCTGGATTGCGTTCGCAGACCATTTTCCCTCAACGCTCGCCTTCTCCATCCATTTCTCAAGTTTCGGCGCGATTGAAGGAAGGTCAATATACAAGTGCTTTGTCTCGCGGACTTCCGGTGTTGAGCCGCAAGTGTGGCACCGAGGATTTATAAGCTGGGTCGGGTCAAGAAGAGTTCCGCAAGTGTCGCACTGGTCGCCGCGGGCATCCGTAGCTCCGCATTTAGGGCAGGTTCCGTCAACATAGCGGTCAGCAAGGAACATCTGGCATTTAGGGCAGAAAAGCTGCTTGCTTGTATGCTCTTTTATAAAGCCGTTCTTGTCCAAGTCGTTAAAGAACGACTGTGTGATTTCTGTACATTCCACGTTTGAGGTGCGTCCGAACTTGTCAAACGCGATGTTAAACCATTCGTAGATTTCCTTGTGGATTTTGTAGTAGTAGTCGCAAAGTTCCCGCGGAGTCTTTTTTTCCTGAAGGGCCTTTGTCTCAGTAGCGGTTCCGTATTCGTCCGTGCCGCAGACATACATTGTCTCGTAGCCGCGTGAGCGGCAGAAGCGCGCAAAAACATCCGCGCTGAGCATCTGGATTAAGTTTCCAAGATGCGGAATATTGTTTACATAAGGCAAAGCTGAAGTTATAAGCCGTTTCGTTGTTTTAATGTTTTTCATATCAGAAAATTATAATGAATTTTCCGATAATAGAAAATAGTATCAGTTTTTCTTGGAACCGCGTTTTTTCGGAACGATTATTGAGAAATTGATTGTTTTTTCCATTTCACCGCCGGACGGAAGATCAACATTCCAAGCCAGCGAAGCTACAAAAGCTGTTCCTGAAATTTGAGGCGCATCGCTTACATTTGAAGGCCGATGAAAAATAATCGGCATGCAAACCAAGTCGCACTCTTCATTCGGCTCAAAGACAAACGAAATATCATTTGAAGAATCCGTCAGCTGAACATAGGAAATTTTTTTTGAAGAACGAGGATTTTCCTTCGCATCAATTTCAATGCCTTCGTTGTTTGAAATCGCCTCGACGTTATATGAAATTGCCTTTGCTGAAGAAAAATCAGTCTGCGCAAAATTTGACTCAACAACAAGATGGCCTTTAACATCAAATTGACTGTCATTTTTCAAAATGTATTGAATCATTAATCCATCTGAATTTGCGATTATCTTTTTTTTCAGCTGGACAGGTACATGCATTGAAGAATATTCACCTTTTGCACTCAAAACAATTTCATGCCTTGAACCGTCAAAATCTTCCTCGTGATAAAAAGCTCTTGAAAAAATTCCATTTCCAGCTGGAAGCCCCTTTTTATATTCAGCAAATTCCTCATCTGTAAAAAAATGGTCAATAAAAAGGCCACGGTCATAGTCATCATCAACTTTGTCAAATTTAGCCATCCGGCTCGGGCTGTCAGCGTAATTTCCACTGTTATGAATAATATCAAATTCACAGATTTGCGCGCCTTTTTTTGAAATACAGGCAGTGTATTTATTCATCGAACAGACATATTCATCGTGTCCGTCAGAATTATAATCATATTTTGTTACTGATTCTTTAAAATTGTCCCCGGCAGTTTCCCGGCAGAGCTTTTCAGCCTCCGTAAAATTTCTATAGGCAAACTGCCTTGCCTGATTATTCGCAAAGACGCCCGAAGGATCGCAGACATAGCCTTCTCCGCTTTGCGCAATCCAAAGTTTTTCACGCGCAATTCTCTTCCTGATTTTGTCGCCTTTGCATTGGTTTATGAGCATTGAGATGTAAAGCATTCTGTTATAAAGCGCATGATTCCGCTTATAAGTCAACAAAAAATCATAAACCGTCGTCTGGAAATTTGATGAATTTTCAACAGCTTTGTAAGGACTTCTTGCCCAGATTGCGACATCAGACTGAATGCCGGCAGGAATATAAGAAGGAATTTTTATCTGCGCAGAATGAAGATAAGCCAAAGGAAGCGTAAAATTAATTGAATCCTCAAAATTTTCATGCGCAGCGACAAAAAGCTTTTCAATCCATTTTGAATCATGAAGCTTTAAAAACTGATTTTCATCAATTCTAATTACAACAACACGTTCGTCAGAAATAGAATTGTAATCATCATTTTTTGTTTGATAATTTATTGTGTCAAAAAGATTACGCAAATATTCTTTCGGTTCTACAAGCGTGTTAGGAATAAATTCTCGGTTCACAGGAAGAATTGCAACAGATTTTCCCTGCTCGCTTGCAATCAGCGGAAGAAAAAATTTTTTCTCTGAAGGAATCAACGAACTGTCGAGCAAAATATATTCCATTCCGCAAGCATTAAAACCTGGAACAAGATTGTTATCCCAGATTGAATTGAAAATTGTCATTCCACGCGGACGTTTTCCAACAGCCTGCCTAAGCTCAGAAGTTAAAAGCTCAATCTGGCCTGTTCTGTCCTGCGGAAAAATCAGAGGAAAAATCGGGCTGTAATATCCGCCTCCAATAATTTCAGTCTGTTTTCTGTTCTGAATCTTTGAAAGAAGCTGTGTAAACTCAGAATGTTCACGGTGAATCCAAGAAAGCAAAGGTCCGGAAAATGAAACAGCGAGCCTTTTCCTTGAATCCTCAAACAAAAATGAAGCGAGCTTTTTATAAATTTTCTCGTATTTAGATTCAAAATCGGAAGTGTGAGAAAGAATTGAAGATGTCAGAGTTATATAAAGGCAAATATTCAGTTTTTTCATTAGATTTTAGTTTTGCTCAGTCTTTGCAGATTTTCTTCTTTCTAAAAGTTTATAGCAGTAAATCCAAAATTTAAAGTATTTTGAGTTTATCTCCGCACTTTTTTCAAATTTTCTATCGTAATAATTTGACTTCTCATACGATTCATCATTCTTAGCGTCAGAGGAAGCTTCAAATTCAATACAAATTTTCTCATCTTTTATTTTTGCCCTATAAATAGAATCAAAAGCAATGTCATCGGTCTTTTTTTCATATGAAGATACGTTGTAACTTGTTTCTTGCTTAAAATCATCATCAATATCAAAATCGGACGCAAGAAGCTCATTGTAATCCTTTTTTTTAAATTTCAATGCTGGAATAAAAAAAGAATAAAGATAATAAATTAAAGCGGTCGCACAGACTAACACAACAAAAAGAAAAAACATTGCAAGAATCATTTTTCGCCTCCATAAAAAATAAAAGCCAACCACGAAGTATTGCAGCCGCAAATTGCAATCACTATAGCCGCAAGGCAAATTAAAAGAACCGCGTATTTTTTTAATCCGCTGTCAGAAGCGTAAAAACTTATCCTTTCCTTAACGACATGGAAAACAATGACAAGAAGATAAAAAGATATTATGCACGTGCAGGTTATAATTACAGCAAATCCTATTGACGTTCCCTCATTTATGCCAAGAAAAATACTCAAAAGAGGAATTGTAAATTCCGTTTGCGCGCTGCCAAGTCCAATTCCAATAAAAATTTCAGAAAGCGTTGTAAAAATTAAAAAAATAACAACCGTCAGAAGTGGATAAATTTCAGCAAGATGAACAGGAATCAGTATCCACATTGAAACGAGATATGAAACAGCTGTTACAGAAGCTCCAGTTACAAGAGCCTTAAAACAAGACAATAAAGAATCATAAAAATTATCATTTATTGAAATTGTGCGGTTTATGCCGATTCCATAAAAAAGAATCGCTGACGATGAAGCAATGTAATATAAAATTGTTCCAAGTATCATCAATTATTCTCCCATAAAAGTCAAAAACTTTGATGTCATTTTCTACTCTTCTTCTTGATTTTTTATATTTTCTACGCTTTCGCCATCAAGAAGAGACAAATTTTCATGAACCAATTGCATTTTTTTATCAAAAATAATATAAACGCATAAAATAACAGAAATAAGAACCAAACTTCCAGGAATTGTGGCCAAAAATATGCTTGCATCTGTAGTTTCTGGATTGAATGGAAGATGAAATACAATAATTTTTTTCCAAGCCGGCAAAGTAATCGTTCCAAATCCTAAAATATCACGGAACAAGAAATAAACCATGCAGAACAAAGATATTGAAAGCGATTTTTTCATTGTGAGCAGAGAATGTTTTTTTATGCCTTTTTTATATTCAGTAAAAAAGAATTCAATTACGACAGAAGTCAACGCAGGAAGATAAATACAAAATCCTAGCGTAAAAGCCGCAATCGGACAGTAAATTATCAAAATCTGCCTATAAAAAACCGTAATTGCGATTAAAGAAAAAGTTATAATAGAATTTCTTAAAAATTGAAGTTTTAAATGCTCAACAGCATGGAAAACAAACGAAATAGAAAGCATTTGTATATTAAAAAGTACAAGAACTATTATTCCGTAAGCGAAGCGGCCTGGAACAGGAACTAAAATCGCAAGGCTCGAGGCGATAAAATAATAAATCAGTTTGCTGTTTTTCATTCCCGCAATTCCTATTTTGTAAGAGATTTTTCTATAATTTTTGAAACTATAGATTTCCAATAATCAATGTTAGATGCTGAAAGTCTGCTGTCAGCTAAATCAGAAGCTTTTCCAAAATCTTCACAGAAACCAGCAAAAGAAATGCTCCGTTTTTTGGCTGCTGTTTTTTCCTCACAGATGAACACAGCCGGCGCAGGCCCGGTAATAGTAGGAATTCTCAAAATCACTCCGTAATAAATTTCATTAGAATCAGCGCCTTTTTTTATGAGCGAAAAGATTGCAGAACTTGTTGCAAACGGAGAATTAATATCAATAAATTTATTTACTGTGTAAGTTTCTTCACTAAAATTATTCAAAAAAACTTGGATTTCATGTGAAAGTCCATTTTTCCATGAATTACGTGAAGCAAAGGTCAAGGCGACAAGCACTCCAAAAACACAAATAATAATGGCTAAGAAAATTCCATAAAGAGCAGCATGTTTCTTTAGATCAGACTTAAGCATCATTTTCCTCCTTTATGTATTGGATCCGTTTTTTTAGCAAATCTTCAGAAAACTTTAAAAAACGGTGATTTTCAAAACTTTCAATCAAGAGCGACAAAATGTTCAAAATTAAAACAGTAAAAATCATGCCGGAAGCTGAGGTTCCTGCACCGGCGATTAAAAAAGCCGTTATACCGCCAAAAACGCCATAAAAAAACTTTCCAGAATTTGTAAGCGGAACCGTTCCATGCCATTGAAGAATAAAAAAAGTGCAGAAAAGTGTTCCGCTTGTAAAAAGAGCTAAAATAACGTCTCCCTGGAAAAGCGGGCCGTTATAAAAAAAAGGAGCCGCAAACTTTACAAGCAAACTATAAGTAAAGATAAAACAAGCCGGAATAATCGGACTTAAAATATCAAAGCTAAGAAAAATGATTGAAGCTAAAATAGTAAAAAAGTTAAATCTAAAAGCCGGAATAATAGAATGTGAATCCCATAGAAGAGAAACATAACCATCGGGAATTGAAACTTTAAATATGCTAAAAACCCGCTGATTTAAGAATGAAGTAATTTTGATGTCCGATGAATTTACTGGGAAAGTTCCATTTTGAATCAATGTTAAAGCCGGATTTTTTGCTTGAAGCTCAGCTGCAGTTAGATGGATTTCCGGGAAAAATTTTAGACCGACAATATAACAAACTGCAACTGTTATAGCAACAGGATTTATCCAGGAACTTGCAAAACCGCCAAGAATGTAGCGATTTATCAGAAGAGCAGAAAATGTAATAAAAAAGACTGGAATGACAGGATATGTCGAAGGCAAGAAAAAGCCAATCAAAATTCCTTTTATAATTCCGATTGTCCATGTAAATTTATCTTTTGGCTGGAAACGAATATCAATAATTTCAACTAAAAGGCTTCCTAAAACAGCTGCCAAAATGATTTCAAGAGAATTATAGCTTTTTGTAAATGCAAGAAGAAGAATCTGCGGAACAAGAAGGAAAAGGAAAAAATTCGCTTCAGTTCTGACAGACGGTTTTAAATATTTAAAAGGCCCTAAAGTAATTTTTTTTTCGAATATTTTATTTTTCATTTTATTGTTTTTCATCTATTTTTTCCTTCAGTAAAGAAATAGCTTGCATAAGAGGAAGCCTCGACGGACATACAGAATTACAAAGACCACACTCCATGCACAATAAAGAAGTTTTTGCAATGCTGTCAGAAGATAAAAGCTCATTTCTCCGATTTGAAAGATGCATAATTCTGTAAAGGTTTCCTGGCCAAAGTTCAGCAGGACAAACTTTTTTACACTCCCCGCATCTTACACACAGTTCTGAATATTGCTTTTTTATTTTATCTGCGGAAACAAATTCTACAGATTTCATTGATTTTGTCACAGGAATTTTTAGATTTGAAACAGAACTTCCCATTACAAATCCATTAATCACAATTCTTGAAAGATTTCTTTTGAAACCGCCGCACATTTTAACTAAATCATCCAAAGTTGTGCCGATTTTAACATTAATTATTGCGGCCGACATAAGACAATTCCCATTAACTTGAAGAATGGAATTAATCTCAGGTTTTTCAAGCACAATCGCCTCAAAAATATGCAAAGCCGTCACGCTATCAATAAAAAAATCATTTTTTCCAGTTTTCTTTAAAATGTCATCGTCTGTGAATGTTTTTTTTACAGCCGACACAATATTATGTTCTGTTCCGCAAGGATATTTTTTTGTATCAAGCTCAACTTGGAAAAATCTCGCTTCATCTTTTACTGTTTGAAATTTTTCTTGAAGATTGATTTTTGAGTCTTTTTCCACTGCGAAAACAATTGAATTTGCCTTTAACGTTTTCGCTAAAATTCTCGCTCCAGAAAAAACTTTATCTGTAAAATGCTCGGAGACAAATCTTTCGACAAGAACGCCGGGATCTTCATCAAAAAGACGAACAAAAAGAACTAGTCCATCTCTTTTTTTGATATTTTTTATCTGCTTATAAAGAGAATCTTTTTTATCAAAAGTATTTAAAATTCCCATTTCTTTTAGGCGATAAACCAAAGTCTCGTCATTATAGTTTGTCCAGTCTGTTTCCTTAAGCTTTCTGCCGGTAAAAACAAGCTCGCCTTTTAAAGCGATTTTTGCGCAAAGCTTTTTCTCTCCATTTGAAAAAAGTCCGTCCGCAATTTCCTCGACAACTCCGGAAACCGGAGAATGAACATAAATATTTTTTGATTTTGCAATCGTCTGACCTTCTTTTACAAAATCACCTTGTTTTATTAAAATCTCTGAAAATCCTTTTTCATCATCTTCCAAAGGAACAATAGAATGAGAAGGAAGAAAAGCATTTGCAAGCGAAGAAATTTTTCCTTCATCTTCTGATTTGAAATTATATGCTGAGACCATAACGTTTTCTACCTATAATATAAAATCCTGAAAAAGCGGCGGAAATCAAAGTAAAAACAAAAAGAAGAACTAATCCGAATTTTTCAGATGCAAAAATTTTTCCTTTTGAATATCCATATGAAGAATTTCTCCCCTGCTTCATCATCATTTTTTCGAGAGCCGGATATTCAAGATTTTCAACCTCATCAGCAACAGAATCACGGAAATCTTTGTCAAAAACATACATTTTTGTTTCTGTTTCCGATATTAAACCGTTGTTATCATAATACTCCGGAATAAAAACAGAATCTCCGTCATTAGGTTTTTCCGCAGAGCTTGAAAGTTTCTTATATGGAAAAGTTACCGTGTTCCAGCTCCATGCCAAAAAATCACTGAAATCAGGGAGAGAAGAATCATTTTTAGATACAGGAGATGGAAGCGACGGCCTTGAAAAATCATTTCCGGATTTTGATATATTTCCAAGGAACAAGAACGAAAGAATCAACATAAGAAGCAAAAAACACATCAGTCCCATAAGCCTTATTCCATTGTGTCCAATCATAGGAATCATCTTAGATGGCATAATCATAACAGGATTGAAGTCATATTTCAAACTAACAGCATTTTCCACTTCTTTGTAAACATAAATGCAGCAGACTGATGAAAAAAGAGAAAGAATATAAAAAAATGCATTTGCCGGAGAAGAAAAAATTAAAAATAAAAAAGGTGAAAAAGTAAAAACAAGCGCATATGGAGAATTAAAAAATGTTTTTTTAAAATTCCGCCTAAGCCATATTTTCTGCAAAAGAAAAAAAGAAAACAAAAGAAAAATCACAGCCGCTCCAACTGTATATAACGGACGGCAAAACGAAAAGAAAACAGGAACAAATGATGAAACAAGAAAAAGTTTTTTTTCATGCGAAAAATAAAGCAGAATTAACGCAAACAAAAAAGAAACAAGAGGAGCAATCCAAGGGAAAGAACTTCTGCTGTCGGTTCCACAGCTTGATTTTTGAAAACTTGAAATCTCAACTGCGGCTTTTTCTAGATTTTTACTCTGCCCGTCTGGAACATAAAAAACATGCGCAGAATTAGTTTTGTCAGTGAAAAAAAAATTTCTTTTATAAATATATGAATCCTGAGTTTGAGGCTGAACCGGACTTATAGATGAAACTATCGGATAACGCTGGTTTCCGCGGTAAATTATATTTTCACAGCCGTTTTTTTCTAAAATGTAGAGAATGTCACTTTCGGAAAGCTCGTCAGAGTAAACATAAAAAACTCCGTATCCGTTCCAAAGTTTTGAAACAGGGACAGATCTAAAAGAAAACAACAAAACTATGGAGAAAAAAACAAAAAAAAGCGAAACAATAACCGCAGGCTTTATTTTTAAAGAAGTTTTATTCATAGAACCGAAAACGCGACTCCAATAAAAAATCCTAAAAGGCTTCCGACAAAAACTTCCATCGGCGAATGTCCGTTCACTTCCTTGAGCTTCGTGTAGTCATCAAAAAGACCGTGATCCTTCAAGATTTCTCCGATTTCGTTCAATCTGCGGGCCTGAAATCCGTTTGCGCGCCGAACACCGACAGCGTCGCGGATTGTAACAAGGAAAAAGACAAACGCAAGAATGAAAATATCAGAATCAAAGCCTGAACGGAATCCAATCATTGTGCAAAGACACGCAGTTATTGCCGAATGGCTCGACGGCATGCTTCCGGTCCGCCAGAACATAAGCTCAAACAAATCTTTTAAGCTGTGGATTTTTCCAAAAAAAAGCTTGATTGCGGTTTTTATGAACTGAGCAGAAAACCAGCTGAAAATGCATCCCAAAAAAAGCGGGCTTTTTAAAAGTGTCTGAATCTGTTTTCCTGCCTCATCCAACATAACTTCTTAATTTTAACGATTGAAATCTTTATATTCAAGAAGAAAAATTTACGATATATTTGTTTTATGGATTTTGTTCATTTTAAGGCAGGAGAAAACGACGGCGGAAGAAGGCTCGACCGGATAATCAGAAATTTTCTAGATGAAAAATCACTCTCTCTTCTATATAAATCATTGCGAAAAGGCTTAATAAAACTGAACGGGAAAAAATGCAAAGGCGACGAAAAAGTTCAAAAAGATGACGACATACAGATTGCAGAATTTCTAACAAAAAACAACGCAAGACTGCAAGACGAAATGAACAAAAAACGGCTTGAAAACGAAAAAAAATGCAGGCCGCTTGATGATAAAATCATTCTTTTTCGGAACGAAGACTTGCTTGTCTTAAACAAGCCTTACGATTTGACTGTTCAAGGCGGCGGCGGAAAAACTTCGCTCGCGGAAATGGTTCAATGCGACTATGAATTTTATCATCAAGAAAAAGATTCGCTTTCTTTTAAATGCGGGCCGCTTCACCGGCTGGACAGAAAAACTTCCGGAATCATAGTTTTCTCGCAAAGCTTAAAAGGCGCAAGATGGTTCTCCGACGCGATAAAAAATCATTCGGCGCGGAAAATTTATCTTGGAATCTGCCAGGGAAACTTAAGGCAAAATGAAAGTTGGAATGATGAAATCGTAAACCTGGCCGGAAATGAAAATTTCAAGACTGTAAAAATAACTGAAAAAAATTCTGCAAAAGCCCCTGAAAAAAACGCAAAGACAGCGGTGACACACGCTTTTCCGCTTGCGCACGGAAAATTCTGGCAGACGGACGTAACGCTTGTAAAATACGAAATTGAAACAGGCCGCAAACATCAGATCCGCGCGCAGTCATCTTTCCACGGATTTCCGCTGATTGGCGACACGGCCTACGGCGGACAGAAAATTGATTCATCAAAATACGGACGTGATTTTTTTCTTCACGCGGCAGAGCTTGATTTTCCGCAAGAAAATGAGCTTGAAAATCTGCCGGAAAAAATAACCTGCCCTATTCAAGACGATTTTAAGAATTTTCTTTCATTTTCTTTGATAAATGGAAACTGGAGCGTTAAAATATGAAGAATATGGAGTTTATCAAGGAACTTTTCGGATTAAATAAAAAAGGAATTCAAGTCTACGCGTTCTACGGCCCGAGCGGAACCGGAAAATCGTTCAGGGCAAAGCTTGTCGCGCAGAAATTTGGAATCAAGGCGATTATTGACGACGGACTTTTAATCCAGGACGACGAGATTCTTGCAGGACGCTCGGCGAAGCTTGAGAAAAGCTACATGGGAGCCGTCCGCGCCGCGCTTTTCGACAGCAAGGAGCACAGAGACGAAGTTGCCCGCGCAATCATAATCCACAAAATAAAAAAGATTCTTATTCTCGGAACATCTGAAAAAATGGTGAACAAAATTGCGATGCGCCTCCAGCTTCCGCTCCCGGAAAAATACATTAAGATAGAAGACATTGCGACTCCGGAGCAAATGGAAGAAGCCAGAAGAAGCCGGCAGATTGAAGGAAAGCACGTAATTCCGGTCCGCGCGTACGAGGTGAAAGACCGCAGCTACTCAAAGATTTTTGTAAATTCAATCCGCGTCTCGCTGGCAAAACGAAAATTTCTCATGGGAATCTTGGAAAAGCTTTTCGGAAAAAGTGAAAGCCAAAGCCAGCCACTTTCCCAGAACACAAAGCTCTTTGAAAAATCAGTTGTAAAGCCTTCGTTCTCCCAGACCAAGCGCAAGGAAATCTCACATGCGGTTCTCGCGAAGATGACGTCTGAAATCATTTCCGCATACAACAGCCGCGTAAAAATCAAGAAACTTTCAATAAGAAACAGCAAGCAGGGATATATCTTTATTCTTGTTGTTGACCTGCCTATGGAGCGGAATCTGACAGACATCAGCCAGGAAATAAAAAACTATGTGATTTCCGCCGTAGAGAAAAAATCCGGAGTTCTGGTCGAAGAAGTCTACATTGTAATCGACCATCTTGTCCGCCCGGAGCCGGAGCAAATTCCGGCGTAGGCTTCTCTGCCCTAGTTCTTCTTCTTTTTTCTTCCGATTCTTACTCCGACACCAAGCTCTGTCATTGCGCTTTTTATAGCGTACTCAAGCTCTGTCCGCTGAGGATTCATCGGAAGGACAAAGCGGCGGCACTCATTCCAAGTGTGAGTGTAAAGCTCGCCCGCCGCGCTTTTTGTAAGAACTTCTTTTTTCCAGTCCGTAAGGGAAGCTATAAAATCATAGACCATAAATTTAAGACGGGAACCGAGCCTTGAGTCAGGATTTGAATTCACGAGATTGTCCATATCCTTTAGATGAAGCATGTAGTTCTTCTCAAAATCCTTGCTTTCGTACATAAGAGCGGAAGCAGCCGGCTGAAGATACATAAAAATGTCCGTGTCCATCGCCGCCTGGACAATATCAAACGCGTGGCCTGAATTTATTATCTTCAAAAGCTCCTCTGTAAGGCGCGAAGGCGAAACCGGAGACAAAAGATGCGCTGACTTTCTGATTTTAGACTTGAGCGAGTGCGGAAGATGGCAGCCTGTTGTCGCGCTGTACTTTACCGCGCGCAGCATTCTGACCGGATCCTCGACAAAAATTCTGTCCAATGGAATTACAGGACGGATGATTTTCTTCTTAATATCTTCAACGCCGTTCACGTAGTCAATTACGTGCTCCTTTATTGGATCATAGTAAAGCGCGTTCAGAGAAAAATCACGCCGCTGAACATCTTCATCCATTGTTCCGAAAGCATTTCCAACAGAGCCGTCGATTATAGAACGGAAAGTCGAGACTTCAAAAATCTTCTGGCCGAAAAAAACATGCACAAGCCGGAACCGTCTTCCGATTATCCTTGAATTTCTAAAAAGCTTCTTGATTCTTGAAGGAGTCGCCTCTGTTACAATATCAAAATCCTTCGGTTTTTTTCCGACAATTAAATCGCGGACAGCTCCGCCGACAATATACGCGTCGTAACCACATTCCTTCAAGTGGTTTATAATAAAAAGCGCGTCCGGATCAATTTTGTCCAGAGGAATTTTATGTTCGTCCTTTGTATAAATGACAGCCTTTTTTACAGGCCTTCCCTTGCTGTCTGATGAATAACGTATTAACACAATGGTTTATGATACAAATTAATCTTATAATTTTCAACGTGCAGGATTTTCGTCAGAAACCGGCGGATTATCTTTTTTTAGGTTGTATTCCCGCGGCGTCACTCCGAAATATTCCTTGAACGCCTTGAAAAAATTGCTGTGGTTCGAGTAGCCGAGCATCTGCGAAATATCCTCAAGCGGAAGAGTCGTGTTCTTCATCAGAAGGACTGCGCGCTCCATTCGCTTTTCAAGAAGAATCTCGGTGAACTTGCGCCCGGTCTTCTTATGCAGAAGAGACGAAATGTAGGCCGGATGATAGCCGAAATGACGGGCCGCGCTCTGCAATGTAACAACATCGGAGTGGTCTTCAACGTAGGAAAGAATCTGCTCTGCCAAAGTCGCGCCGGGGCTCCGCTTTTTCTCGGACTTGTACTTGCGCGCGATTTCAAGAAGAAGAGTCTGGAGCATCGACTTTAAGAGCGGCTGGGTGTCTTCCTTTTTATCAGCATATTCGGCAACCATCATCTCAAGAATCTCGCGCACTGTGAAATCATCTGAAAAATCAAGATGGATAAACTCGTCTGAAAACTTCTTAGTCTCAGGCTCAAGAAAAAACTTGAAAAGCCTTGAGTCCGTGTAGACCGTCGGAAGATACTCGCGGAAAAAAGAATTCTTACGTATAAGGACTCCGATTATCACCGCCTCTGTCTCGCCATGCGCGCGCAAAGCGTAGCCAGAATATGGCTGTCCGATGTAGCAGTCGTCCTCGCCGATTGTAATGAGGTTGTCGTATTTTTCAGAAAGAGCCTGGTAGGAATTTTTGTACGCGTAGTTGATAAAGAAAAAGTCCTGCCGGTGGAAAGGCTCGTGAATCTGGTTTCCCTTGAACACGCAGACAAGGACATCCTCACTCTCGTCTCCCGGCCAGTAGGAAGTGACATCGCCCTTGAATGAGCCGGGAATCTGATGGAAAGTCAGGTCCAGCGAGGAAAAATCAGCGCCAAGCTTTTCAATTGCCGCCTGGATTAACTGTGTGCAAGCCATGCACTGATTTTATAATGATTTTCAATGTAAAAGCAAGTTTTTGCCGCTTTTACTCATTTTTATGGACATCGTAAGCTTTCAAAAGCATTTCGCCAATTCCAGGAGCGTCCGGATTATGTCTTCCATGGCCTTTGTCAAGCGCGCGAATTTCGTTCATTTCATCTTCATTCAGCTCAAAGTCGAAAATCTCCATGTTGCTCTTGATTCTCTCCTTGTGGGTTGACTTTGGAAATACTATGATTCCTTCCTGGTTTTCAAAGCGCAAAATCACTTGCCCGGCATTTTTGTTGTATTTTTTTGCAAGCTCCGTGATAACAGGCTCAGAAAGCAAGCCTGCGTTTCCCTGCCCTAGAGGAGCCCAGGCTTCAAGCTTCACATTTTTTTCATCATTTAATCTCCTATTATATTTACAGCCCGCTGATTTAGAAAACTCAATCAGCGGCTCAATTCTTTTTATGTCTTTAATTTAATGCGATTTTAAAACTGCAGCAAATATAATGTTTTTATGATGACCATAAAAAAAATTATAGTGAAAATAAAAATCAGAGAAAGGAAACAAAAGATTTCTATAAAAGTTTATGCTTGGACGGCCGGTTTTTCA
>CAZIFO010000004.1:68885-131217 GCA_964538245.1 uncultured Treponema sp. | reverse complement strand
TCTTCATTCTTCTCGTCGTTTGGCTTGATTGTAATTGAAACGTCAAAATTCATAGGAACGAGTATATAGAATTTCGGAAAGTTTTAGTAGATATACGAAAAGTACGCGTTAGGGATTGGAGTGGCCGCGGAGCGGTTGCGAAGCAATGGAGCGCGGCTAGCGCGGAACCACGGAAAGCCCGGCGGCAAAGCCGCAACGCCCGGTTTTGCATTTTTAACTATGAATTATTAATTGAATAAAGAATCTCATCCACAGCTTTTCTCATTCTTTTGTATGAGTCGGAGCCTGAAATCTCGCGCTTCTGGATAAATCCGACTTCATAATATCCGAGCGCGTTTCCGGCTGCATGGCAGGTAAAGCCTTTTTCGTACGGTCCCTGCGTAAGGACGATGTGCGGAATAAGACCGATCCCTAGCCCCAGCTGGACAAGCGCCATAATCGCCTCGTTGCCTTCGGTCTCGGCGGCAATCACAGGCTTTACGTTGCGCGACTTTATCCAGTTTTCAAAGCGCTCGCGGGCAAGCCCTGTCTTTGGCAGAATGAGCGGCACGGAGCTTACGATGTCCTGCGGGCTTCCGCTTACTTTTTCATATGGCCCGCCGGTGCTCGCCGCAAAGACGAGCGGGGTTCTTCTTACTGGAATCGCGTCAATCTGCGCGGAAAATCCTTCGTCCTCGGACGGAATCGCGGCGACCGCAACGTCTGCGCGTCCGTTTTTTACCGCCGCCATGGCGCCCGCCGGGTCGCCTGTCTCAATCTCAATGTGTACAAGAGGATATTTTTCAGAAAGAGTCTTTAAGAAAAGCGGAATGATTGAGTAGCACGCTGTGACCGACGCGTAAAGATGGAGAGTTCCTGCGACCTCGTTGTTCTGGCTCTTGAACGAGGCGAACAAATCTTCCTTTAGCTCCAGGCATTTTTTCGCGAAGTCGGCGAAGTTCTTTCCGGCTTGAGTTAGCCTTACATCGCGGTTTGTGCGGTCAACAAGCGGAGTTCCGGCTTCGTCCTCAAGGCGAGATACAAGCCGGCTCAGCGCAGACGGGCTCAGGTTCACTTTTTCGGCAGTGCGCGCGAAATGAAGCGTTTTTGAAAGCGTGTAGAATGCGTTCAGCTCAAAGAAATCCATTTTTTATCTATTTTTCCATAATCGCGTCGATTGACTTTATGCACGCGTTGCGAAGTCCGTGCTCTTCAAGGGCTGCCACTCCGCGGATTGTGCTTCCGGCAGGCGAGCAGACATTGTCCTTCAGAACAGCAGGATGTTCTCCTGTCTCAAGCTGGAGCTTTGCAGAGCCTAGTACTGTCTGGCTTACAAGCTTATAGGCGGCGGCTCTCGGAAGTCCGTATTTTACGGCCGCGTCAGCATATGCTTCTATAAAAAGGTCAACAAACGCAGGACCGCAGCCGCTCACTGCTCCGCCGATTCCCATCAGGTTGTCGCTAAGCTCCTCGACAACACCTAAAGAGGCGAACAGATTCCAGATTTCCTTGCGCTCATTTTCTTCAAGCGAGTTTGATTTTTCAAAAAGGAAAACGCCTTCTCCAACCATTGCGGGAGTGTTCGGCATTACAAACTGGACGCGCGTGCTTTTGCCAAGAAACTTCTGGTATTTCTCAAAGTTCCAGCCGAGAGCAATCGAAATAAGAGCTTTTCCAGCCAATTCGTCTTTTGTCTCAGCGAGAACATCTTCAATCTGATAAGGCTTGCAAGCCATGAAAACTGTGTCCGCCACGCTTACTGCCTGGGCCAAAGTTTTGCACGGAACAAATCCGATTTTCTTTGCGTTGGCCTCAAGTTTTTCCTGATGCGGCGCGTAGGCGAAAATATCTTCCGCTCTGACTTTCTTTGTTCTGATAAATCCTGCCGCCAGAGCCTGCGCCATGTTTCCCATTCCGATAAAAGCGATTTTATTCATTTTTTTTTCTTCCTGTTTGCCTTGCGTTTTTTTGGGCTTCCGGCTTGCGCCGTCGGGCTATTCGCGGTTCCGCCTTTCGGCTTCATTCCTGCGCTCGTTTCACTCACTTCGGAACGCTTTCGCGCCGCTGCTATCCCTAAGCCGTTCACGTCTCCTTGTTTTATTCCGCTAAGAAAAGTGTTCCTTTCTCCGTTCCGTCGGCGAGCTTGTCGAGAATATTTTCCTTTCCGCCGTTTGCGAGCAGAAGCGGAATTCCGTACGGAGTCGTCTTTTCCGCCGCCTGGATTTTCGTCTCGATTCCGCCAGTGCCGAAGCTGTTCGCTTCTCCTATGCTTATGCTTTTGCGCAGCTCAGGAATTGACTTTACGACTTCAATAAGCTTTGCGTCTTTGTTTGTCTTTGGATTGTCGGTGAAAACGCCGTCAATGTCGCTGAAAAGAATCAGAAGATCCGCGCTCCACAGAATCGCTGTGAGGGCTGAAAGGTTGTCGTTGTCGCCGATTGAGAACTCAAGGGTTGAAACCGAGTCGTTCTCGTTTATGATTGGAACCACGTTCTCGTCTGCGAGGGTGAACAGCGTGTTGCGGATATTGAGCGAGCGGTTGTTGTCGTCAAAGTCTTCCTTGGTGAGAAGAATCTGCCCGATGTGAAGCCCCTGCTCAAAGAAAGCTTTTCTCCACTGCGCCATAAGCTCCACTTGTCCGATTGCACACAGGGCCTGCCTAAAGTGCAGGTCCTTTTTGCGAGCCCATTCCTTTACAGTCGAGACGCCTGAAACCTGCGCGCCTGAGGAGACAACTGCAATCTGCTTGCCCTTGTCAATCAGGTTCTTGCACTGGCGCGCGAATGACGCCATGAACTGTGTGTTCTGTGTTCCGTCCGGCTTTGCGAGCGTGTTTGAGCCGATTTTTATTACGATTTTGCGTGACGAGTCTATACATTCCTTGATGGTCATAGAATCATTTTAATAAAAAGAAGAGCCATGAACAAGAAAAGTTGATTGTTTTTTAAGAATACCTTAATTGACCGCCTGCGCCCGCCGATTTATAATTTTTATATGAAAGATTCTTCTACTTTAGTGATTTATAATGCGCGCTTGGTTGACTCAAATACTGACGCTTCCGGGGCGGTTTTAATATCAGGCGGAAAAATACGCTCTGTTTTTCTCGGCGGTTTTTCAAGCGAGACGGACATAAGAAAAGTTGTCTGCCAGAATTCTTCTGATTTCTCTGGAAAAAATAATCAGGACATATCTTTTTACGACGCTAGCGGGCTTGTCTTGATGCCGTCGTTCATCGACATGCACGCGCATTTCCGCTATCCGGGCCAGACTGAGAAAGAGGACCTGGACTCAGGCTTGCGCGCCGCGGCCGCAGGCGGATTTGGAACTCTGGTCCTGATGCCGAACACAAAGCCTGTTATTTCCACAAGGGAACAGGCACAGTCTGTAATGGACGAGGCAAGGGAAAAATCGCTCGCCCGCATTTTCCAGACAATAAGCATTACAAAGGATTTTGAGGGGACCGATGTCTCCGGAATTGACGGAATCACGGCGGAAGAGTTTCCTGTGATTACCGAGGACGGGCACGATGTCGGCTCGAGCTTTGTAATGCTCCAGGGCATGAAGAAGGCCGGCGAGAAGGGAATAATTGTAAGCTGCCACTGCGAGGATGTTGACCTTGCCGCCGCCGCGAAACCTTACAGGCAGCGCGCGCTTGGGTTTATGAAGCAGTACGGTATTCCGGCCGGAAAAATCCACGCAAAGACGCCTGATGTTCCAGCTTCCGTGAATTTTGAGATTGACGGCAATTTCGCCACTGCGAACCAGATCCTGGCCCTGGCCGAAGACGCCGCGACCATGAGGAACATAGAGATTGCAAAGCTTGCGAAGACGCACGTGCATATCTGCCACTGCTCCACAAAAATAAGCATGGACGCTGTGCGGCGCGCAAAGGCGGACATCAAAGCCGGCAGAACTCCCGAAGGATTTGACTGCACTGTTGAAGTTACACCGCACCATCTTTCCATGGTTGGAACTGACGCGCCTTATACACGCGCTCTTGTGAATCCGCCTTTAAGAAGCGAGGACGACCGGCGCGCCGTGATTGAAGCTCTGCGCGACGGAACTGCCGACTGCATTGCGACCGACCATGCGCCGCACACTCAGGAGGACAAGGCCGCCGGAAGCCCTGGATTTACAGGCCTTGAAACTGCGTTCGCAACTTGCAATACGGTTTTGGTCAAAAAAGAGGGCTTTAGCTTAAGTAAGCTTTCCGAGCTGATGAGCGGAAATCCTGCGAAACTCTTAAAAATCGAATCAGGCAGAATCCTTCCAGATTACAACGCGGACCTGGTTCTTGTTGACCCGGACGAGCAGTGGATTGTGAATCCGGAAAATTTCTACAGCAAGGGTAAGTCAACTCCGCTTGAGGGCCAGAAGCTCACAGGAAAAATCCGCGCGACTTTCTTTGGCGGAGAAAAAGTGTTTGGAAACTGATTTATGCAGAACGAGAAATTTTTAAAAATCCTTGCACGACAGTATCCGAACGAGCGCGCTGTCATCACGGAGATTGTAAACTTGCAGTCGATTATGGCTCTTCCGAAAGGCACGGAGCATTTTTTAAGCGACATCCACGGCGAGAACGCGCAGTTCAGCCATGTCTTGCGCAACGGCTCCGGCTCAATCAGGACAAAGATTGAGGAAGTCTTTGGAAACACCGAGACTTCCGCGAACAAGCGCGCGCTTGCTACCTTGATTTATTATCCCAAGGAAAAGCTTGAGATTGTGCGTCAGAGCGAAAAGGACATAAACGACTGGTACAACGTCACTCTCCATCGGCTCGTCTTGATGCTCCGCCGCGTCTCGTCAAAATACACGCGCTCAAAAGTGCGCAAGGCGATGCCGGAGGATTTTTCATATCTTATAGAAGAGCTTATCACCGAAAAAGAGGAAATCAACGACAAGCAGGCTTACTACAGCGAGATTTTGCAGACTGTAATAAGAATCGGAGCCGCGGAGCCTTTGATTGAAGCTCTCTGCAACACAATCCAGCGGCTTGTAATCGACCATCTGCATATTATTGGCGACATTTTTGACCGCGGCCCCGGTCCCCACATAATTCTTGACACCCTGATGAACTACCATTCCGTTGACATTCAGTGGGGCAACCACGATGTTGTCTGGATGGGCGCTGCCGCCGGAAGCAAGGAATGCATCGCGAACGTTGTGCGATTGTGCGCAAGATACAACAATCTCGACGTTCTTGAGGAAGGATACGGAATAAACCTTACGCCGCTTGTCACTTTCTGCATGAAATACTACGGCCACATGGACAGGCAGGCTGTGCACAAGGCTATTTCAATCATACAGTTCAAGCTTGAGGACCAGCTTATCCGTAAAAATCCTGAATTCGCCATGGAGAACCGCCTGATTCTTGATAAAATCGACTGGAACGCAAAGACAATCAAGATTGACGGAAAAACCTGGAGCCTGAACATAAAATCGCCTGAGATTGATTTTCCGACAGTCGATCCGAAAAATCCCAGCAAGCTGAACGACGACGAGGTGATGGTGATGAACCGCCTGTGCTATTCGTTCACGCACTGCGAGAAGCTTAGAAACCATGTCGAGTTCCTTTACAGGAAGGGAAGCCTTTACAAGGTTTTCAACGGGAATCTTCTTTACCACGGATGCATGCCTCTTGATTCTGACGGAAAATTCCTTAAAGTCAAAATTTATGGAAAGGAATACTGCGGAAAGCCTCTGTACGACGAGCTTGAAGTGTGGGCAAGGCGCGGATATTTTTCAAAGCCTGGCTCTAAGGAAAAGGAGAGGGGCGAGAACATTTTGTGGTACTTGTGGACAGGCCCAAGGTCGCCTCTTTTCGGCAAGGACAAGATGGCGAGCTTTGAGAATATGTTCATTGACGACAAGGAGGCGAGCAAGGAGCGCAAGAACCATTATTACGACGAAGTTGAGGATGTCGAGGTAGTGGAGTCAATCTTGTCTGAGTTCGGCCTTGACCCAAAGACCGGGCACATTATAAACGGCCACGTTCCGCAGGAAGTGAAGAAGGGCGACTCGCCTATAAAATGCGGCGGCAAGCTTCTGATTATTGACGGCGGATTTTCCGCTGCCTACCACGAGAAGACCGGAATCGCGGGCTACACTCTCGTCTGCAACTCATACGGAATGCGTCTTGTTGTGCACGAAAAGTTCACCAGCTGCGAGCAGATGATTGCAACCGACAGTGACATTGTAAGCGACACAATAGAAGTGGAAAAGTTTCCGAGCAGAAAATACGTTGCCGACACAGACCGCGGAAAAGAGCTTAAAGAGCAGATAGAAGAGCTTGAGGAGCTTTTGAAGGCGTACAGGCGCGGTGCGTTCAACTAAATAAAAAAAATCCGGACTAAACATCAATTGACGCTTAGTCCGGATTTTTTATTAAGCAGATTCTAAAGGATAATGATTATTACAATGTTCCTTCAAGATAATCAATTAAAACCTGTTTCCAGTTAAAGTTCTCCGCTGTCAGAATTGAATATTTTGAGGCGTTTGATGCTTTAAGCTGCTCCGGAAGAGAAGAAAGCGCTGTCATTGTTGAGGAATTCTTTGTATAGAAATAGCTCCATGCTCCGTCGTTCAAAGTGAAAGTCTTTGAAGAGCCGTCAGCTGATTCTGTCGCTGTCTGGCCGAATGATTTTACTGCGAAAGTGTCGCTTGAAAGTCCGTCAGCGGATTTCTCTGAAGTTGCGACGATTGTCAGTCCCTTGTTGATTGCAACGTCGCTTCTAACGTCCTTTGTAACAGGAGAATCAGAGTAAAGAATGTAGTAGATGATGTCTCCGCTTACTTTCTTGTACCAAGTGTTTTTTCCGGCTCCAGTAAGCGCGTTGATAGCTGTTTCCTTCGCTGTTTTTGATTTTTCATCGGAAGTGCTTTCTGTTGAAGCTGTTTCTGATGAAGATGATGATGCGCTGGATGTTGTAGCGCAGCTTGTCAAAGCAAGCGCAAGGGCCGCTGCTAATAAAACCAAAGATTTTTTCATAAAATTACCTCCTGTGCTTTTAGCACAAAAACCGCCCGTAAGAGCGGTTTTTTATTTACAGTTTACTTTTTATTGTTAAAGAAAGCCGCGAACGGATTGTAAGACATTCCGTCGTCGCTTCCGCGCTCAAACTGCCTGTTTCCACGGTTCTGATGCGCGTGCTCTCCGCCACGGGCGAATTCCGTCTTCTTGTCGCCGGAAGAAGAGCCGCCTTTCCTTACTACAACGACGCGTTTCTTTCCGTCCGCGCTTACTTTTGCGGCAGGCTTCTTGCCCTCGTTTGTCTGTCCAAGGCGGCTAGCTGCGTCAGACTTGAGCGAGAGGGAAATGCGCTTTCTGTCCTTGTCCAGCGCGATGATTGTGAATTCCTTTACATCGCCGACTTTAATCACATCCATCGGGTCAGAGACGAACGAGTCGCTCAGCTCCGAGATATGGATAAGAGCAGTCTCGTGCAGGCCGATGTCAACAAACGCGCCGAAATCGACTACGTTCTTGATTTTTCCGGTGACTTTCTGTCCGACAGTCAGATCCTCAAACTTTGTGACGCCTTTCTGCATGATTGGAGCCGGATAGCCGTCGCGAGGGTCGCGGTTCGGCTTTCCAAGCTCATCGATAATGTCGTTCAAAGTTGTCTCGCCCACGTTGTATTTTTCCATCAGGGCTTTCTTTACATCGGCAGGAACCGGCTTTTTCTGCTGCACGTAAGTGAGAACCTCGCGCGCCACATCGTAGTTTTCCGGGTGGACCCAGGTGTTGTCGAGCGGGTCGTCGCTTTCGGCAATCTTCAGGAAGCCCGCGCACTGCTCAAACGCTTTCGGTCCGAGGCCTGGAACTTTCTTAAGCTCCTCGCGGCTCTTGATTTTTCCGTTCTCGTCGCGGTACTTGACGATTTTCTTCGCGGTTGACATGTTGATTCCCGAAACGTACTTCAAGAGCATATATGACGCAGTGTTCAGGTTTACACCGACATTGTTCACAACAGAAGAAACAACCTCGTCAAGCTGCTCGGCAAGCTTCTTCTGGTTTACATCGTGCTGGTAAAGGCCTACGCCGATAGATTTAGGATCGATTTTAACAAGCTCAGCGAGCGGATCCTGAAGTCTTCTTCCCATTGAGATTGCTCCGCGGATTGTAAGATCAAGGTCAGGGAATTCCTCTGTTCCGACCGGCGACGCTGAGTAAACAGAAGCTCCGCTTTCGTCGACGACAGTGTATTTTACATCGGAATCAGCGTAGTTCTCGCTGATGACCTTTGAGACAAGCGCCTGGACTTCAGGCGAGCCGGTTCCGTTTCCGACCGCGACAACCTGGATGTCGTACTTGTCGATTGCCTCGTTAAGAAGATTGTACGCTTCGTCTGCCTTCTGAACCTGGTAAATCTTGAAATATCCAAGATATTTTCCAGTCTCGTCAAGCGCAGCGCACTTTGTTCCGGTTCTGATTCCCGGGTCGATTCCAAGAACGCGGCTTCCCTTGATTGGCTGCGTCATCAGAAGATTCTTGAGGTTTTCGCTGAAAAGCTCGATTCCGTGCTCGTCCGCTTCGTCCGTCTCGTCGCTTCTGATTTCTCGCACAACGGCAGGTGAAAGCAGGCGCACAAGTCCGTCCTCAATAGCTTCCTTGTGGTACTTGTTTGAGATTTTAACTTTTTTCTGGAGAAGTGCGACCGCGTCGTCAACCGGAACATCGATTGTGACATCGAGCGCGCCTTCACGCTCAGCGCGGTTGATTGCAAGAATTCTGTGCGGCTTAACCTGATTTAAAGGCTCCGAGTAGTCCCAGTACATCTTGTATGTCGAGGTCTTCTCGGCTGTCTCAGCGTCCTGTCCTTCCGGAACAACGCCCTTTGTCTGGATTGTGCCTGTAGCCATGTACAGGTCGTGCACGTCGGAGCGGTTTGTAGTGTCCTGTGAAGTTCTCTCGGCGATAATATCTTCCGCGCCCTGAATTGCGTCCTTTACAGACTCGACATTGAGGGCCTTGTCCTCGTTGTCAGTCTTGATGTATTTCTTTGCCTCTGCCTCGACCGCAGCGTCGTCGTGCTCGCCTGTGATAAAATCAGCGAGCGGCTCAAGTCCTTTCTCTGCCGCGGCCATTCCGCGTGTCTTCTTCTTTTTCTTGAACGGAGCCCACAAATCTTCAAGCTCGGTCAAAGTTTTTGCGCCCATCGCCGCGTTGTAAAGGCTTTCTGTCAGCTTGCCCTGTGCAAAAATGCCTTTGATGATTTCAAGGCGACGTTCCTCAAGATTTTTATATGACTTGAACAAATGGTCGCAGTCCGTGACTTGGACTTCATTCAAATTTCCATGCTTTTCTTTTCGGTAACGTGAAATAAAAGGGATTGTGCAGCCTTCATCAACAAGGCTGATAACTGCGCTCACCTGGTCAACACGGATGTTAAGCTCAGATGCGATTCTTTTCATGATGTCAACTTCGTTCACAACGAGCGCATCAATAGATTCTTGTGTAAATTCCATATCCGCTTATTTTAATGAAAATAAGTCCGGTGGACAATAAAAAAAAATGGGAGCTGAATGCTCCCATTTTTAAGTGTTTTTATTCTGCCTTTAAAGCCTTTATATTGCAAGTTGCGCCGTATCCGCTGATTTCAATCAGCGCGTCTTCTGTGTTGTTAAGTTCGATCACATGGTCTTCGTAGTCGCTTTTGCAGCAGCCATTTCCTTTGAAAATTACCTTGCCATTCTGTTTTACTTGGAAAGCTTTTCCAGAAACCGCTTTTGCGGCAATTGTAAGTTTTTTAACTTCAGGAGTTACGCCGAAAGAAATACTGCCTGCTTTTCCGTTTGAAACCTGAACATAGCCTGTTGTGTTTGCAGCAATTGTTCCTGCTACGCCAGCACCCTTGTTTACCATTTTTAAGTTTGTTCCGCCGGTAACTTTTCCAAGCTTTGTTTCAGATCCAAGTTTTGCACCGTCAGCCGAATAACTTTTTACATATTCTGTGGCTTCCCAAAAATCTCCAGGAACAAGCGGATTTTCTACAACAACTTTTTCCTCCGGTTTTTCCGCTGCAGCGGCTCCGGATGTTGATGCGCATCCTATAATAGAAACTGCTAGTCCTGCACTAAGAAAAAATGCAAAAAACTTTTTAATCATTTTATCCTCCATAAATTTTTCAGTTAATCTGAATAATTAATTTATGGATAATTTTAACATAGCGTAATATTTCTATTCTTTTAAGTTTTTGAATAATACAGTTTTTCGTAAACTTCTAAAGGCTTGTAAGTTCCTTTTTTGTATAATTAAGAATTACGCCTAATGTTCGTGCAAAAGTAAGCAAAATGTCCAAATCTGAATATTGCCAGATTCTTACATCTTTTCCGTAGCCAGTCATATCTGCACGTAGATAGCCAAAAACTTTATCTTTAAAGGAAATTTCAAAAATACAAGTTGCGGTGATGTTCTGTTTCGCAAGGACATCAAACAAATCTATCCTTCGGATTTGAATAAGAGTTTTTACATCGTTGACGCAGTACATCTTTGAACCGTGGTTGATTTCATTTTTAATGATATCTATAGGGATTGGAAGAAAATTACGTGTGCGCGCCATCTGATGAATTTTTTCGAACAAAATTCTTCCATTGGATTGGATGCAAAGATGATCAATTTCGAAATATGAACTCAAGAAATCAAGAAGATTTTTTATTCCTGCGGCTAAATCGTCGTTTTCAAGATATTTGAAAACAGATGCAATCAAATTTGATGAGCTAATAGCCTTTTCTTTGGACGATTTTATAACAATATTAGCATGTTTTTCCGGAACATAGATTATAAAACAATTTCTGCCTTTTGTTTTTCCACGGTAAAGAGCTTTTTCGCACGCTTCAAGAAGCTTGTCAAAACTAGCTGCGTTTTCAGGATAGCGCACCAGCCCCATCGTTGAGGTCAGGCTCATTCCATTGAATTCCGGCAGCTGAATTTCGTTTATCGCCACCAAAAGCTCATGGCAAAAACTCCAAACTTCATCATAAGTTGTCAGTTTTTTAAGAATTAAAGCAAATTTATCGCCTTCAATCCGTCCTACAATTCCTTTGTCGCCGGTTTTTTCAAAAAGCATATGAGCAACTTTGTAAAGAACCTTGTTTCCAGCTTCGTAGCCATATGTATCATTGATATACTTGAAGTTATCAATATCAACCACGAGAAAAGTAAACGGCAGATTCTCCGCAACAAGAAATTGCGCATAATCAAAAACATCATTTTTTGAATAAACTCTAGTAAGCTCATCCAATGTAAAATTATTTTTAGAAAAGAAATCGTCCACATGATAATTATACATCAAAAAATGAATAATGTAAAAATGCAAGATTTAGAATTGTCAGATTTTTATTTGGAATTTTGTGAACTTTAAGCGCAGAAAAAGATAAAAAACGCCAGCACATTTTGAAATGTGCTGGCGGAAATTTGTGTTTAAAAGATATTGTTATTGCGCGGTAGCAGTTGCAAGTGAATTTACGTCGCGAGTAATTGATGTGTCAACGTTTGTTGCAGAGATACTAAGAAGGTATGTCCCCAGAGCATCATCTGCAAATTGAACTAAGAGATAACCATCTTTATCTACAGAATAAAAACAGGTATGATCTGTCATAGTTATAGCATTAGAGCCAATGTTTACAAACTTATAGCCGTTATTATTTTTATGCATTTCGATTGATACAACACTGTCCTTAGATACTGGCACATATATTTTCGTTTTTGCATTAACTTGTATGTAATTATTGGCAGTATATGCGAATTTCCCGGATGTCGCGTCAACATAAATAGGTGCTTTTGTGCTTGAACCTATAACATATCCTGCTCCTTTCTCTATTGTTGTTTTTGTTTCTGGGATTGTGCAATCTGCATCTGTGTAGAATGTTAAATTACTTTTATCCCATGTAACGTCAACTATTGTAGAAGCTTCTGTTGCAGTAATTTCGCATGAACCTGAATGGCCGCCGCAAGTTGCGGTTATTATTGCGCTTCCTGATGAAGCGATGCCGGTTACTTTTCCGTCAGAAACAGTCGCAATGTTGCTGTTGCTTGAGTTCCAAGAAACTGGATCAGAAGATGCGTCATAACCATAGCTTGCGTATTTTACTGTTGTAAGAGACTGTGTTGCTTCTTGCATAACTGTCGCCGTTGAAGGACTTACACTTACTGCGCGAACTTCTCCTGTGGCAGTCGCTGAAAGAATTTCATGTGAAAGAGCCGTTAGGTTAAGATTGCTTACAGAAATTTCCGTGATATAGCTGTTCCCTGTGCAATAGATTATTATGCCTGCAGCATTTCCTTGATAAGTGTATGTTGTCGTTATTTCCTCTTCGATTCCGAATGTGCCTTGAGAATTCTTTGTTATTGACACAACTGCTCCCTTTGTTGCAGGAACTGTTAGAATTGTGCCAGAATTTATCTGTGTATCGTTAGTTCTGTTTTTCGTAGAAAGTTTTCCGTTTGTTGCATTCACATGCATTTTTACGGAATAATCTGTGCCGTCATAATTGTCGATTGTTCCTGTAATTGTGCCAGAATTTTTTTCATATACTGCTGTTGTTTCTCCGTTCAATGTTCCTGCGAAGTTCCATATGACTTTTACATTTGTTGCATCAAAATCTGTTGTTGGCAGTTCCGCTGAAGAGCTCGCCGCAAATTCGCTTTCAAGTTCTGAAACATCCCAGATTTTTGAGTCGTTTTCGAAGCTTGCTGACGTAATGTTGTATACACGGTTAAGAATCACGTTTCTGTCTGAATATTCTGCTGAAACTTGCTCGTCTGTGAGCCGCGCAGATCCGTTTGAAGATGCATTTGTTGATGCCGAAAAATGAGTGTCGGTCTTGAATCCTACAAACTGCTGGTTGTCAGTACCATGCGCGCCGCTTCCACTCCAGATTGCTTCGTTCAGAGCCGGTCCGTTGTATGTTGAGCCGACAACTGCTATATTCTCGTAATAATTTTCAAAATAGTTTTTTCCTTTTTTTTCATCATTTGCTTTGTCCCAAGGATTTCTTCCGAGATATACTTCTTTAAGGCTGCTTTCAGCTTCAAGTGTAGAGTTGAAAATGACAACGCCTTTGCCAACAGTATTTGCAACAGCAAGTCTTGGCGCTGCAAAATATGCTTTTGTAGTTCTTGAACCGATGGCTCGGAGCACACATTCTTCGTACAGAGCGACTTTTGAGCTGCGTGATTCAATCCACAAGAAATCAACATCTCCTTCTACATAGCACTTGTAAAACCATGCTTTTCCTTCTGTGCAAATTGTGTCTTGTCCGCTTAGAAATGAACAGTTGTATGCTGCAAGTGTGCCAGAGAAAGCCGTCGGCCCAACTCCTAAAGCTTCTGCCTGCGCAGTTCCTTTTGTTGTTCCATATGAATTCTGAACGGTCAAATTTTGAAGAACTACATTGCAGCTTCCTTGGAATGAAAGTGTCGAGCGAGTTGATTCTTGCGACATATCGCTGCCTTGTCCGTAGATGATAACGTCTCTTCCGTATTCAGAAGTTCCGAGTCCTTTTATTGTAATGCTGTTTGAAGTTTTAACCGTAAGTCCTGTAACATTATAGGTTCCGCTTTCAAGTGTGATTAAATATTTATCAGAGCCATTTTGTGGAATTTCACTGAATGCTGTGGATAAATCACTTTTTGTTCCTTGTGATTCACCGTTTTTATAAAGTGTTATTCCTGATTCTTCGTAAGCTTGGAGTTCTAGCTCTTCTCCGTTGCCCCCCCCCCATGGAATTTCCTGAATTTTTCTGTGCAAGGTAAGCGGCAACTAAAAGCGCATTTTTGTCGTAATCGCTTTCTTCAGTTTCAAGAAACGAACACGAGGTAAAAAATCCGCCAAAAAACATTGCTCCGGCGGCAAGCAGAGAAGTTAACCTGCTTGTTTTCCATTTTTTCATAGAGTCCTCCATTTTTTTTCAATACGATTTTGAAATTAATGAAAGATTAATCTTTCGATTTTGATTTACAAATCTAAAATGAAGTTATTTTTTATTAAAAAAGTCGCATTTTTTGACTGATAACGATATAAAATCTGTGAAAATGAAATCTTAATATCAATATTTTCTAAAATATTGATAAAATATGCTCATTTTTGATTTTGTTATATAAAATAATAAGCATAAAATGATAAAATACACTCATTGTTTAATAAAATAAGATAGCGATGATTATATTTTTTTATAAAAATTGCTTTTCCATCCTTTCTCATTCCTAAAAATATGAATTTTCTGTAAAATTAAAATATATAAAGAAAGCTTTTTAGGTATTTCTTTGCAGCAAAAATAGATGGTTTTATGAAAAAAAGATTTTTAGATTTTCTTACTGAGCAGACAGAGCAAGGCCTGCCTATTTTTTTCGACGGCGGAATGGGAACAATGATTCAGAAAACAGGATTTTCTGACTATGACATTCCAGAGGATCTTTGCTTTACGCGTCCTGACATAATAAAAAATATCCACTCGATGTATCTTGAGGCCGGAGCAAATGTGCTCACGGCGAATTCCTTCGGCGCGCTTCCGCTTAAAAACGAGGGGACAAAATACAGCTACGACCAGTACATCTCAGAAGCAATAAAGCTTGAAAAAAAATGTGTGGCGGAAGCCGAGAAAAATGGAAACACGAGGCCTCATTTTGTCAGCTGGGACACAAGCCAGATCGGGCGCCTTCTTGAGCCGATGGGCGACCTGACTTTCGACGAGGCCTATGAAAACTATAAGGAAGCGGCTCTTGTCGCGGAGAAGGCAGGCGCGGAGCTTGTCATAATCGAAACAATGGCTGACCTGCACGAAATCAAGGCGGCGGTGCTCGCCGTAAGGGAAAACACAAGTCTTCCGATTGTAGCGACTGTGACTTTCCAGACGAACCTGCGGACTTTGACCGGCGCGGATGTGCGCACCTGTGTAGTTTATCTTGAGTCGCTCGGAGTTGATGTCATAGGATTCAACTGCGGCGGTTCTCTCCGTGAGGACGATGCGCTCGCTGAGGAATTTATGCGCTATGCGCATAAGCCAGTCCTGATTCAGCCTAATGCAGGAATTCCTTCTGTCATAAACGGAAAGACTGTCTACATGGTCGGCCCAGACGAGTTTGCTGAGCATCATTTAAAATATAGAAAACTGGGGGCATTTCTGCAGGGCGGCTGCTGCGGCACAACGCCTGAACATATCAAGGCTCTTGTAAACGCAGTCGAGGTTCTTCCGCCTAAAAAACGCGTTCCGTGTGAATTTGAAAATTCCTGCTTTATCTGCTCATACAACTCTTCTGTGGAAATCGGAGGAAGAAACGGTCCTCAGATTATAGGCGAAAGGATAAATCCGACTGGAAAGAAAAAAGTAAAGGAAGCGTTGCTTGCGCACAACATGAATTTTGTGCTCGGCGAAGCAGAAAGCCAGATTAACGCAGGCGCGCAGATTCTTGACGTTAATGTCGGCCTGCCGGGAATTGACGAAGCGCAGACAATGGTTGACGCAGTAAAGACAATCCAGAACGCGTTTTCAACTCCGCTCCAGATTGACTCAAGCGAGCCTCCGGTAATTGAGAAAGCTCTGCGCTACTATAACGGCAAAGCCCTGATAAACTCCACGAACGGAAGACAAGACGTGATGGACAGAGTTCTTCCGCTTGTGAAAAAGTACGGAGGAGCTGTTGTCTGTCTCTGCATTGACGAGAATGGAATTGCTCCGACTGCTGAAGGACGTGTCGCTGTCGCAGAGAAAATCATAAATGAAGCGGCGAAATACGGAATTCCTGTGCGTGACATTGTGATTGACACTCTAACTTTAACAGTTTCCTCCCAGCAAAAAGAGGCTCTTGAAACACTGCGCGCAATCGAAATCTTAAAAGCAAAATACGGAAAACAGGGAATACAGTTTGTTCTCGGCGTTTCTAATATCAGCTTCGGTCTGCCCCGGCGCGACATCGTTAACTCGAGGTTTTTCGCGATGGCTTTGTACGCAGGCCTTTCAGCGTGCATTATAAATCCTCTGATGATTCCGATGATGGAGTCATACAATGCTTACCGCGCGCTTGCTGGCTACGACGAGAACTGCCTTGACTATATTGAAAAATACAATAACACGAATCCGCCTGTCTACGGACTCACAGCGGAACAGGCGGCAGCCTCCAAAGCGCAGGGAGCGGCAGGCCAAAGCCAGGCAAAAACTCTTAAAAATTCAGACAACTCTGTCAAGCTTCCGGAAAATTTGACCGCCAGCGAAAGCAGGCTGATTGAAATCATAAACAAAGGGTTCAAGGATTCGTCGGCAGAAGCTACAAAAAAACTCCTAGATGAAGGCGAAGAGCCCGTTAAAATCATCGACCGTTGCATTGTTCCGGCTCTGGACATTGTAGGAAAGGACTTTGAAGTCGGACGGAAATTCCTTCCGCAGCTTCTTCTTGCGGCTGATACGGTTTCCAACAGCTTTGCAGTCATAAAGGCATTTCTTGAGGCAAGCGGCACAAAACAGGAGCCTAAGGGAAAAATCGTAATATGCACAGTTTTCGGCGACATCCACGACATCGGAAAGAACATTGTCAAGGCCATGCTTGAAAACTACGGCTACACAGTGATTGACCTGGGCAAGAACGTTCCATACGACACAGTGGTAAATGCAGTCCTTGACAACGACATCAAGCTGGTAGGACTTAGCGCGCTTATGACAACAACCGTCGCCAACATGGAGACAACTATAAAGCTGCTTCATGAAAAATTGAGTGAAAAGGGAAAATCCTGTAAGATAATGGTAGGCGGAGCTGTTCTTACCGCCGACTACGCCACTCAGATTGGCGCGGACTACTACGCGAAAGATGCAATGGCGAGCGTGGCAATCGCGAAAGAAGTTTTCCAGAATTAAAAGATTATATCCGTGCGGCAGGTTTAATATATCATTATGCAAACAAAATATTTCAATGACAAAACTTTAAAATCATTCAATCCGCTGGTCGCTTACGCAGGCGTGCTGTTTGCGCCGCGGACAGTGCTTACAAATTTCAGATGTTTCGGAACTATTATCCGTGAATTTTTCTTTTTGCAGTATCTGGAGAAGATCCATATTCTTCATATTCCGGTTGTCCATGTTGACCATCCGCTCGACAAAAAGATTCCGTTCACGCCGTCAAAAGTAAGCATTTATCTTGATTTTATAAATCTATGGGTGCGGCCGCTTGCAATGCTTGTGAAAAAATTCGGCTCATGGCACGCGTCTTTGATTGTAAAACGCTGGATGCGCCTTTTTAGGAAACTGTACGTGTGCGCCGGAAAAATCTACCATTTCCGTCTGACAACTACAGACAGGCCAAAATACAAGGAAAGCCGCGAGTTCTGCCAGATTCATGCGCTCGATCCGCATTATCTCTGCGTTCCGTCGCTTCATATTGCGACAGTCGCGCTTGCGTTCGGTTTTTACAGAAAGATTTTTGACGAGGAAGATTTTTCCCCGGAGGAAAAACAGAACTGGACACAGGAGCTTTATGCAGGAGCGGTCGAAATCGCTGAGACAGTCCTGTACGTAAAGCAGCATAGCGTCAACTGCATTCCTGCGGCGCTTTATCTTCTTGTAATGAACTTCGGAGAATATTTTTCGGCTGACGACGCAAGAAAATTCATAAACGATATGTTCCAGAAGCCTGAGGGATTCAGCTTTGAAGAGGCGTTCCAGGTTAAAGACTATATCAAGATGAGCTTTGAGAACTATCTTTCATCAGGAAAAAAATCCGCCAATTGGTATGAGCCTGTGCGCCAGTTCCTTGTGGACTATGAAGCTAAAAATACCACGGAATAACACAAAATCAAAGGATACAATTTATGACATATTTTTTTGAAACTTACGGCTGCGAGATGAACATTGCGGAAAGCGCATCTGTAGAGCAGCTTATGATTTCGCGCGGCTGGACAAAGGCCGCGCATGCGGAAGAGGCGAATATCGTCGTTATCAACACTTGCTCTGTGCGCGGCTCGGCTGAGGAAAGAATCTTAGGCAGGCTGGGGTATTTCGCTGGCGTAAAGAAAATCCGCATGCTCGACACAAACACAAAAGTCCGCATGGAAGACATGAAATATGCGCAAGCTTTCGCTCAAAAAAACGGAGCCGTTCCGCTCAATCTAGTTCTAATGGGCTGCATGGCGGAGCGCATGCTCGACACAATCCAGAAAAAATATCCGCAGATTGACTATGTTGTAGGAACTTTCGGAAAGTACAAGTTCGGCGAAATCTTACAGAACATTGAGAACGGCGGAAAAGGATTCAAAATAGAAGAAGAAAAGGCATATACTTTCGCGCCAAATTCATATGAGCAGGGCGCGTTCTCAACTTTTGTGCCGATTATGCACGGCTGCAACAATTTCTGCACTTACTGCATCGTTCCTTACGTGCGCGGACGGGAAATCAGCCGCCCCGTTGAGCAAATCTTCAAAGAAATCGACTTTCTTACAAAGGCGCGTGTAAAGGAAATCACTCTTCTCGGCCAGAATGTAAACGCGTACAGTGGCGAGGACGGAACAACATTCCCTGAGCTTCTCGAGAAAATCTGCCGCCATATTGACGAAACAAAGTCTTCAATTAAATGGATAAGATTTGAGTCAAGCAATCCGAACGATTTTTCAGACGAGCTGATAGAAGTCATAGCCAGAAACCCTCATATTTGCCGCGGCTTCCACATCGCAGCCCAACACGGAAACAACGAGATTCTGCGCCGGATGAACCGCAAGAACACGCGCGAAGACTTTATAAATCTTGTGAAAAAGCTCCGGAAAAATGTTCCTGAAGTCCAGATTATCACAGACCTGATGGTCGGATTTCCAGGCGAGACAGAAGAGCAGTTTGAGGATGTGCTTTCGCTTATGGAGGAAGTGCGCTTCGAGTCAGCTTTCATGTATTTTTATAATCCGCGCGAAGGCACTCCGGCCGCGAAATTTCCGGATCAAGTCGACATAAAGGTCAAGAAAGAGCGGCTCAAGAAAGTGATTGACTTGCAGGAAAAAATCACAAAAGAAGTTATGAAAGAACGCATCGGACAGGAAATCGAAGTTCTTGCCGACATAGTTTCACGCAACAACGAGAACGAGCTTCTTGGCAAAACCGAGCAGAACGAGCGGATTGCCTTCACAGGCGACAAAAAGCTCATCGGCTCATTCGTAAAAGTAAAAATCACAGGTTTAAATGGAAACACATTTAAAGGTAAAATAATAGAATAAAAGGAGACAAAAATGCCATTTCGTTTGATTGGAACAATTATTCTCTTGCTCGTCGTAACAATTTTCGCAGGCGCGAATCTGGACAACCGCTGCGACATCAACTTCATCTTCACAAAAGTCCAGCAGGTTCCAGTTTTTCTCACAGCGATTGTTTCATTTTTAATCGGGGCAATCATAATGATTCCGTTCACTTTTAAGAAAAAATGCAACAAAGATAAAAAATCACAAAATCCAGCAGATACAAAAACCCAGAAATCTTCTGATGAAGAATCAAAGACTCTCTTCGACTTTAAAATCAAGCGCGATGTGAGCAAAAATCAAGGCAAAGACAAAAAAGAAAAAAAATCCTGGTTCGGGAAATCGAACGGAAAATCAAAAGAATCTGACAAAGAAAAAACTTCTCAAAAATCTGAAAATGAAGAAAAATCTTCTCAAAACCAGGATTCCAAAACTGAAAAACCTCAAGAAACAATTTAGAATCGTCATTCCGGGCAAAACAGAGCAATCTCATAAATCGATGAGAATCATATCTGAGATTGCTTCGTCGCTACGCTTCTCGCAATGACATTTTGTTAGATGTAACCTGTAAAAATCCTCGTTGAATCATAAACTAAATCTTGGAGCAATTTATGAATCGTTGCGTTATTATCGGCGCGGCTAAAATTTCAAACCACGACAAAATCAGAACTTTCCTCCGGGCAGATGATTTTTACATTGTCTGCGACGGCGGATTAAATCATCTTGAGCCGCTTAAAATAACTCCGAATCTAATTGTCGGCGACTTTGATTCACATTCAAATCCCCATCTTCCTGTTGAGACAATCGTTCTTCCGCATGAAAAAGACGACACTGATTCCGTTTTCGCGTTAAAGACGGCGTTAAAGCGCGGATTCAAAGATTTTCTGTTTCTTGGAATGTTAGGCGGACGGATTGACCACGAGCTTGGAAACCTTTGCATGCTATTAAAATGCTTTGAGGAGAATGTGAAGGCTATTATGGTTGATGACTTCTCGGTGCTTGAAGTTGTCGGGCAGAAAAAAGTTTTTATTCCAGATGATTTTTCATATTTTTCAATTCTAAATCTTTGGGGAACAGCGCATAAAATTACAATCAGAAACGCTCTCTACAACCTGGAGGAGGCTGAAATTCCGCTCACATATCAGTACGGAGTGAGCAACGAGGTTTTAAAAGGAAAAAAAGCAGAAGTCAGCGCGAAAGAAGGCTGCCTTCTGCTTGTAAAAGATTTTTAGAATTTCGCTTTTCTGAGGCGGACTTCCTCGATGTTCTCGCTGAAAAGCTCGCGCAAATCGTTCAGACCGAGCGCCATGAGCGCCATGCGGTCAATTCCGATTCCCCAGGCAAGAACAGGACAGTCAAGGCCCTGCGCCTCAGTTACTTCAGGACGGAAGATTCCGGCTCCGCCAAGCTCAAACCAGCCGAGAACCGGATGCTTGATATGGACTTCAACAGAAGGCTCAGTGAACGGGAAATATCCTGGAACATATTTTACTTCTGTAGCTCCGGCAACTTCCTTAGCGAACATCTCAAGCATTCCGAGAAGAGTTCTTAGGTTCACTTCATCGCCGACAATGATTCCCTCTGTCTGATAAAAGTCTGACAAATGAGTCGCGTCAACTTTATCGTACCTAAAGCAGCGGACAATGCCAAAGTATTTTCCAGGATTTTTCGCCTTATGCAGCTGGTGCGCAGAAAGGACTGTTCCCTGCGAGCGCAAAACCAGCCGACGGGTGAACTCGTGGTCGAACTCATAGTTCCATCCGCGTGAGCCTGTCTTGCCGCCGTTCTTGTGAACTTCCGCAACATTTGAAAGCCACGGCTCCTCAATAAATTTCGCATGTGTAGGATTCTTGATTCTGTAGACATCGTGGATGTCGCGCGCAGCATGGAACTGCGGCATAAAAAGCGCGTCTCCGTTCCAGAACTCAGTCTCTACAAGCGGTCCGTCGTATTCCTCAAATCCGAGGGAAACAAGCTTGTCTTTCACATGCTCAAGGAACTGGACGTAAGGATTTGTTCTTCCAGGAATAATGCGTGCAGGCGGAATTGAAATATTGTATCCGCGGAATGTTCCCTTTTTCCATTCTCCGCTTGAAAGCATTTTTGGAGTAAGCTCGCCTATTTCATTTCCTGTGATTCCAGCGTTTTTAAGGGCTTCTGCAACTTTTTTAGCCGCATCGAGCAGCTTATAGACAACAGTCTCTCTTTCGACAATTTTGAACGGAGAATCGGCAGAGCCGCGTTTTTTCGCGTAGTTTCCAATTACAGACTGCTCTTCCTTGCTCAAAGACGCGTTGTCAAGCTGTCCGTTTTCTGACTTTGCGGCTTTTTCAAGAAGCTCATGCGCAATTTTAACGCTTTCAGGAACAGCGGCGCCTGTATACTCAGCTTTTTTTTCAGCGTTCATCTTAAGAACACCGGCCTTAGAAAGCTGGCCGAACGCAGAGCCTACATCTTTTTGCTCAAGCCCAGTTCCAGCAGCAATCTCAGGAAGAGTTTTAGCTCCATTTTCCTTTACAAAGTTTATGATTCTTTCTTCCGGAACACCATCCTTCGCATACGCGCGCCCTAAATCAGTGATTTCATAAAAAGTATGCGGAGTCTTGCTCACAACTTTCAAAAGCTCTTTTCCGCCAAGCCAGGAAAATGCCTGGTTCGCATGTCCTTCCTTGTAGTTCAGATCTTTCTGAAGCTTTTCCGATGTAAGATCATCATTCTGTGTGTAATGAAGAAGAACTTTTGTCTCAAGAGGATGAAGATTCTTGATGATATTCTGAATGTCCATTTTTAATTTAACTCCAATCTATAAAAAACTTGAGCCAGCCCCGTTTAGAAGCCGGCTCACAAAAAATATCAGAAACCTGTTAGCGGTAGAATTTTACGTAAGATGAATAAGTCGCCCATTTCAAGTTTTTATCGTCCTTGAAATATTTTACAGAATCTTTTCTAAGGTATTTATATGAATAATACTGATTCTGTTTCTGGAAATCCTGAAGGCAAGCAAGAACTGAGTTCATCGCCTCGCCCTGGTCATATGAAACTGCCATGCAAGTATAGTAAATATGAACTTCATCAGTTAACGGTGTGTATTCAAGCTCAACTTTTGCGGTTTTGTTTGTAACATGCTGGTCTTCAGGAACGATTGTACGTGTCATTGTATCTTCTGGAGCTTTCAGCAAATCGCTCACCTCGTCAGAAAATGCATATCCTGTAAAACAAATCAATGCGGCAATCAAAGCGAAAAATTTTTTCATTATCTTCCTCCAAGCATAAGCTTTTTATGAGTTATGCTTCCAAGCAAGAATATCAGAAGCTACCTAAAAAGTCTTATATTCTATTATTCTATCTGATTCCATAAAAAAATCAAGCGAAACCACATATCTGCCAGCATCTATTCCAATTACTGGCGGCTTGCTCAAGAGCGCTTTTCCGATGATTTCCTTTGGCTTTGTCTTTATATGTTTCCGCTCAAAAGCTCTAACCGCGTTTTTCAATGCCTCGCCGCATGCTTTTTGAATTCCTTCAAACCCTTCTGAAATCGGAGCGTAGCCAACACCTTTTATGTTCCTGTTGTTCACGCTTTTCCAAGAATTATAAAGCATAACCTGGCTTTCTGAACGGCGGAATTCAACCCAGACATAAAGCCGCTGGTCTTGAATCCACGGACTTTTATATTCTATCTTGCTTATTTCATCTTCTGAAAATTCTTTTACCGGTGAAAAATCAAAATATTCAGAAACTTTCCTTGATTTGTCATACGGTGTGTAGTCAAAATTCCAACCGTAAACCATTCCTGAAAGAATAAAAGGCGCAACTTTCTTGATTTTTGAGACCGGGAGAGCGTTCAAATTATCTTCCGGCTGAGATTCTTCAAGCCCAGGAACCGCTTCTGCAGCTGCCCAAAGTGAAAATCTTATGTTGTTTTCAAAAGAAATTTCCTGCGCTGAAAGTGAAAAAAATGCCAAAGGAAAAATCAACAAAAAAATTTTAGAAAATGAAAATTTTTTTGTTCCCATAATTTAACGTCTCCATGCATCTTTCCAGATTTTAAAAGGATTTATTCCCATCCGGACAACAAAATACAAGAACGCAAATCCGAATCCAGCCAAATGCGCATAATGAGCGACATTTGAGCCGCCGACAAACTGGCTGAAAAATTCAATCAGCGCATACAAAATAACAAGAAGCGGGGAGGGAACTGGAATTATTCCCCAAATGTAAACAACAGATTTAGGAAAAATCACGGCGTAGGCAAAAAGAATTCCATAAATCGCGCCACTTGCGCCAACAAGACTTATAAAATAATTTCCGGTAAAAAAATAAAACGCAACTGAAAAAAGCCCGCTGAAAATTCCAATCAAAAAATACATCAGCAAGAATTCCTTTGTGCCGGCCGATTTTTCCACTGCAATTCCAAAAAACAGAAGTCCGAGCATATTGAAAACAATGTGGCTCCAGCCTGCATGAATAAACATGTAAGTTACCGGCTGCCAAAACATCTTTCCATAGACAAAACCTGCGACATTAAGAGCAAAAGCCCTTTCGTTCAGATTGAAAACATTGAAGAAATTAAAATAGAAGAAAACGATGAAATTCGCGGCGATAAGCCATAGAGTCGCATTGCTGTAATTATATTTAAATGGTTTTCGCAATATGTTCATCAGCCGTCAACCTTTATTTCAGAAATCAATTTTGGATCCGCAAAAGTTACACGGTTTCTTCCGCTTCTTTTTGAAACATAAAGAGCCTGGTCTGCCTGGTCAACAAGGATTTTAGGCTGCGTAACCGGATTTTCAACAGTATCGAAAGTAGAAACGCCAACAGAAATTGTTACTTTCATATGCTGGTTGTCATAGCTAAAATCATATTGTTCTATTCTGCTTCGAATTCTGTCCGCGACAGTCATTGCGTCTTCTTTTTTTGTATTGTTAAGAAGAACTGTAAATTCCTCGCCGCCATAACGCGCTGCCAAATCCTGGCTTCTGACGGAAGATTTTATAACTTTTGCAACTGTCTGGAGAACATAATCTCCGCAAGCGTGGCCATAAGTGTCGTTGAATCTCTTGAAAAAATCAATGTCGAACATTATTACAGAGACGTTTTTGTCATTTGTCAAAGCCGCGTCAAGTTTGTCGGTCAAAACATTGAAAAAGAAATATTTTAGCTTTAAATGCGTCATCATATCAGTTGACGAACGTTCAACCAGAGCCGCATTGTTTATCGCGATTGCCGCAAGAGAAGCAATTCCGTTAATCTGCTCTTTTTCATAGTCGCTATAGCCAGTTTCTTCTGATAAAGTTATCCTTTCGCCAAGAACAAGAATTCCATTCAAATGGTTATGCTGGACTAAAGGAACAACGAGAGAAGGATGAAGCGAAGTCAAAGCTTCAAGAGTTTCATTTTCTCCGAGCCTCTCCTCAATTTCTTTCATTGTAAGCGGGGCAGGGCTGCTTTCAAGAATCTTTACGACTTCATTTGATGATGAAATCACATATTGTATATTCGGATCAACATCAATTCCGCTGTAATTCTCGTCAAGCTGATAAGAATCGCTGTCAAGCGCATTCAGAACAAAAACTCCCGCTCCCAGCACACGGAATTGGCCCATGCAAGTATATAAAATTGACTCTATTAAATTTGAAAATTCAAGAGTTGAACAAAGAGACCGCGAAATTTCGAGAAGCTGCTGCAAATCATAAATTTTTTTCTCATATTGCCCGATAATTTCATTTATATCCGAAGTTATTTCGGAATTCTCGATTTTGTTGGAGTTATCATTCATGGTCTTTTTCCAAATCTCCAATTATCACGTAATTCTTCATGATTTTTAAGAACAGCTTCCATTTTTCATATTGCTGTTCAATAGCATTAGAACCGTCTCTGTTTCTTGTAGAAGAAAGCAGAACTTTGATGTTTGAAATCATATCAGACTTAGATTTCTTTGCATCCGTCAAAAGCTCGCCCATCTGAATATAAAGATCATACAAATCTTTTGAACATTCCTGGACCAGCTTATGCGCCTGTTCATTGATAATATCGACCATTGTTCCGACTTTTTTAAGGAAATCTGCGTCCCGTTTGCTGTCGCGGATCAATCCCATAAGCTCCGCCGCATCATTTGGTTTTTCACGGTCAAAAGAATTTTCGAAATCTTGAATTTCCTGATTTATTTCGTTTACTGCATAAACTACTGACGAAAACTGTGTTTTATAGTCAGAATTATTAAAAAATCCCTCAATCACTATATTGTTAATAACATTCATAACAGGTTCTGTCATGAACACAGACATAAAAGTCTTGATTACTTGCATTGGAGTAATCCAAGTGAATGAGAACGGCGTGTTTTTTCTTAAAAGTTCATTTGTAGCAGAATTATAAGTTTTTAGTTCAAGTATTGGACTGTCGCCGAAAAGCTCTTTTATTTCAAAAGAAACTGTATAATCTTTAATTTCACCTTTTATTCGTTCGCTGTCCGAGTTGAATTTTCTTTGAAAAGTTTCTATAAAATCTTTCAAAGAGGTAAAATGATAATTTGTAGTTTCTAGAACTGGAGACGGATCTTTTTTACCGAGACAAATTATATCTTTTATTATGTTAAGAGTTAAATATTTTCCGAAAACAGAATTAATTTTTCTAAGATGAGATAGAATTTCTTGTTTTTGCTTTTCTGGAACTTTTTTCCCTGTTTTTATTTGCATTAATGCAAGTATTGCGTTTGCTTCCGCATTATCCAGAACAAAATTTCCTAAAATATAATACAAATCCGTCATCTGTCGGATGATATTTTCTGGCGCAGCTGGATGAACATTGCTGAATTTAGAAAATGTAATTCCGTCAAAATCTGAGTCAAAAATCTTTATAACGCTTATATAATTGTACCGGCAAACATCGGCGAGTTGTTTGAGCCTTGAAATCGTGTCGTCAATTTTTCCAAATTCCGGAGAATTCATTTGTTTTAAAATTGATTCCATCGTATGTTTTTGGTTGTCTATGACTTTGTTGATTGGAAAATCTGAATCTATGACAGCTTTTTTCCTTGATTCATACGAAAGTTCTTCTATTTTTTTTTGTGTGTCCGGCTGAAATCCAGTAACAATAAGTTCAGCTTCAAAAAACTTTGCATGGTGAACGTTTTCCGAATTTATTGTTGAAGAGAGAATATCATCTATAGGTTTTGTGTTTTCATAAAGAACACGGAAAAGTTCCGCAAAATTCGGTTGCAACTGGCCGTTTTTATAGATTTGATAAGGCAAATTTTTTAGTTCATTTTCTATTTTGCGCAATTCTAGCTTTTTTTTTACTTCAGGAGAAGAACTCATAAAAATTGATTGAAAAAAATCTGAAATTGCCTGAAAAAATCCCATATCATGATTTTAATTCCAAAAAATGAATTTAACAAGATAAAACAAGAATCTGAAATCTTCAATTTGATTCCTATTTTCAAAAAGATGATTTTTCATCATTATTTATTTATGCGAATAAAACTTGACAACTTAAAAAAAACATACAGATCTAAGGACGGAAACGAGATAAAAGCCGTTGACGGAATTTCGCTTGATATTCCTGAGAATAAAATTTTTGGAATAATCGGAAAAAGCGGAGCCGGAAAAAGTTCTCTTGTCCGCCTGATGAGTCTTCTTGAAAATCCAGATTCAGGTTCTGTTTATTATGATGACGAGAGAGTTGACTCTCTCTCTGGAAAAAATCTGATTGAGCGGCGGCGCAGAATCGGAATGATTTTTCAGAATTTTAATCTTTTTAGCTCTCGTACCGCTGGAAAAAACATCGCTTATCCGATGGAAATCGCAGGCTATCCAAAAGATAAAATAAAATCCAGAATAAAAGAGATGCTTAAACTAGTCGGATTGGAAGACCGCGAGAATGCGCCGATAAGCACTCTTAGCGGCGGACAGAAGCAGAGAATTGCAATTGCCCGCGCGCTTGCTACAAATCCTGATATTCTTTTCTGCGATGAGGCGACAAGCGCTCTTGATCCGCAGACTACGCGCTCAATTCTGCAGCTTATCCGCGACATCCAGAAAAAAATGAACCTTACGGTTGTTATGATTACGCACCAGATGGAAGTTGTTCTTAACGCCTGCGAGCAGGTCGCCGTAATTGAAAGCGGCCGGGTTGTGGAGCAAGGTCTTGTTTCTGAGATATTTAAAAATCCAAAATCTACGACAACAAGAGACTTTATAAAGAATATTGCAAATCAGAATGATGATGGAAATTCAATCACGCAGTTTTCGGACAAGCAGGGAAAGTTTATGCTGCATTTTAACGGCGAGTCGTCCGGAGAGCCTCTTTTGAGCGAGCTTGCCAAGAAATTTGATGTTGAGTTCAATATTCTTGCGGCGGGAATAGAGAATCTCCCTGATCAGAAAATCGGAGTTATGATTCTTGATTTTATTGGCGGCGAGTCAGAGATAGAGAAAGCTTCAGCTTGGCTTAAAGAAAACAATGTCGATGTGAAGAAAATCGGCGGGGAGAATTAAAAAATGGATTATTTTATTAACCAGATTGTGCCTTTGCTTTTGCAGTCAACAGGCCAGACTCTTTTGATGACGTTTTTCTCAACTTTCTTTGCGCTTCTTGTAGGATTTCCTCTCGGAGTCCTGCTTAATATAACAGGCCAGCTTGGAATTGCACCGAAACCAATCTTCAATCAGATTTTGAGCCGCATTGTAGATGTTTTGCGTTCTTTTCCGTTTGTAATTCTTATGATTGCCTTGATTCCTTTTACGCGCTTTATCCTGGGCAGTGCGATTGGAACGGCGGCTACAATTATACCGCTTTCAATAGCGGCCATGCCTTTTATCGCGCGTCTTACAGAGACTTCATTGAGCGAAGTTGATCCAGGAATGATTCAGGCTGCAAGAGCAATGGGCTCTACAAACTGGCAGATAATTTACAAAGTTTTGGTTCCTGAGGCCCTGCCGTCGATTATTTCCGGAATCACGTTGACGATAATCACCTTGATTGGCTACACGGCGATGGCAGGAACTTTAGGCGGCGGAGGACTTGGCGATCTTGCTTACCGCTACGGTTACCAGCGCTTTATGACAAGCGTTATGATTGGAGCCGTCATTGTCATAATTCTGATTGTTGCTCTGATTCAGTTTGCGGGCTCTAAGATTTCAAGCATAATGATGAGCAAAAGATAAATTCAAGGATTGACATAAATAAATGATAATTGTATAACATTATCATTCCTACGGAGTTAGTAGGTTATAAAAATAATTTTAGGAGCAGATTATGAAGAAGATAATTGCACTTTCGGCGGCAGCTTTGCTTGCTGTTTCATCAGTTTTTGCAGACACAGTTTTAAAAGTCGGAGCTACTCCGGAGCCTCATGCGGACATTTTGAATCTTGTGAAAGACGACCTCAAGGCAGAGGGAATCGACTTGCAGGTTATCGAGATGACTGACTATTCAATCTTGAACGAGGCTCTTGAGTCTGGAGATATTGACGCCAACTACGATCAGCACATTCCTTATATGGAAGCTACAAACAAGAACAAGGGCTTCCATCTTGTGAGCGCAGGCGGAATCCATGTTGAGCCGTTTGCTCTTTATTCTCATAAATATAAGTCGCTCAAGGATTTTAAGAAAAAGTCAACAATCGCAATTCCAAATGATCCTACAAACGAAGCTCGTGCTCTTCTTCTTTTGCAGGAGGCCGGTCTTATTACATTGCGCGACGGAGCTGGAATCGAGGCTACTCCGATTGATGTAGCGAAAAATCCTCTCAAGCTTAAGTTCCGCGAGATTGACGGAGCTTCGCTTCCAAGAACTCTTGATGATGTTGACGGAGCTGTAATTAATGGAAACTACGCTCTTCCTGCAGGACTTTCAGCTACAAAAGACGGACTTTTTGTTGAAGGCTCTTCTTCTCCGTATGTAAATGTTGTTGCTGTAAAAGCTGGAAACGAGAACAAGCCTGAAATCAAGGCCCTTGTAAAAGCATTGCAGAGCCAGAAAGTTAAGGATTACATTGCAAAACGCTATCCGAACGGTGAAGTTGTAACTGTATTCTAATTTGCTTTCATTCAGCGGCATTTGCTGATTTTGGAAGAAAAAGAGATTGAAAGAGGAAAAGAAACCTTTGTAAAAAGGTGTCGTTTCCTCTTTTTTATTTTTTCTACAATTTCCGTTATTTTTTGAATTTTTCATTGATTTTTTTAGCGCAAAGCAAAGTTGCAAGTTGTTTTATTTTTTTTTTTTTAATATCATAGAAGAACAAATTTGAACGAGGAACAAAATGGCTAAAGTTGAACTTAAAGGCATTACTAAAGTTTACAGCGGCGGCGTACTTGCTGTAGACAAATCTAACGTAACTATCGAGGACCGCGATTTCTGCGTATTTGTAGGTCCGTCTGGATGCGGAAAATCAACAACTCTCCGCATGATTGCAGGTCTGGAGGACATTACTGCCGGCGAACTTTGGATTGACGGCGAGCTGATGAACGATGTTCCGCCGAAAGACAGAAACATTGCTATGGTTTTCCAGGACTATGCTCTTTATCCTCATATGACAGTTTATGACAACATGGCTTATGGTCTTAAAATCCGCAAGATGGATAAAAAAGAAATTGACCGCCGTGTTCACGAGGCTTCAAGAATCCTCGACCTTGATAATTTCCTTGACAGAAAGCCGAAAGCTCTTTCCGGCGGACAGAGACAGCGTGTTGCAATCGGCCGTGCGATTGTACGCTCTCCTAAAGTATTCCTTCTTGACGAGCCGCTTTCAAACCTTGATGCGAAACTCCGTGTAACAATGCGCGGTGAGCTTGCTGGAATTCATCACAGACTTCAGGCAACAATGATTTATGTAACTCATGACCAGATTGAGGCTATGACGCTCGGAACAAAAATTGTTGTAATGTCTGAGAAACGCATTCAGCAGATTGGAGCTCCTCTTTATCTTTACAACCATCCTATCAACAAGTTTGTTGCAGGATTTATCGGAACTCCGCCGATGAACTTCTTTAAAGTTAAGATTGAAGAGAAAGATGGAAAAATCGTGGCTAACGAAGGTTCTTTCACTTTGAATCCTACAGAAAACCAGGCAAAGCATCTTAAGGCCTATGTTGGAAAAGAAGTTACTTTCGGTGTCCGCCCAGAGGACTTGCATCATCATGACGCTCCTGCCGCAGAGAACAATATGCAGCTCAAAGTTGTGAACAAGGAGCCTCTTGGTTCAAGCACACATGTTTTCGTTCAGATTCAGGATCAGAAAGTTATTGCGATTGTTGAGCCGGAAGTTGTTGTTCAGCTTGGTGATACAGTCAACCTTACTCCTGATATGGAGAGAAGCAAATTCTTTGATCTCGACACAGAGATGAACATCTGTGAGCCTGAGATTAAGAAAGATTCAACTTTGAAAGACTAAAAGATAATATTGCCGATAAAACGGCGAGATATTTGTAAAAATCCCCTGGAAGCTTCTAAAAGTTTCCAGGGGATTTTTTTTTGAATTAAAAAAGACAGACGGACAGCTTCTTCCTTCCGGCTACGCATATCCTTACGGCTTCTGCCAGTCGGCCAGTCTTATGTGATACTGGCAGCACATTTTTTTACTGGTTGTCAAATTCCGCCGCGAGCTGGGTTACAGTCTGCTTTGCGTCTCCGTAGAGCATGACTGTGTTGTCCATTGTGAAAAGCGGGTTCTCAATTCCTGAGAATCCAGTTCCTTTTCCGCGCTTTAGGACAAAGACTGTATGCGCCTCGTAAGCGTTCACAATCGGCATTCCGTAGAGCGGACTGTCCTTGTCTGTGACGGCGCTAGGGTTAACTACATCGTTCGCGCCTATAACAATCGCCACGTCGACATTGCTCATCTGCGGATTTATTTCGTCCGCTGTCTTTAGCTGCTCATACGGTACGTTCGCCTCGGCGAGAAGCACGTTCATATGTCCCGGCATACGTCCTGCGACAGGGTGGATTGCAAAATTCACTTCCGCTCCGTTCGCCTCAAGCTTGTCGCAAAGCTCTTTTACCGCGTGCTGCGCCTGTGCTACAGCCATTCCGTAGCCTGGAACAATCACAACATTCTTCGCGGCCTCAAGAATAAGATACGCATCGTCGATAGATATGGCTTTCGGCTCTTTTGCTGGTCCTGACGCTCCTTTTTTCTTTGAGCTTCCGAAGCTCTTGAAAAGCAGGCTTGAGAACGTGCGGTTCATCGCCTTGCACATAATCAAAGTCAAAATCAATCCTGAAGCTCCTACAAGACAGCCTGACACTACGAGTACAGTGTTGTTTATTGCGAATCCCGCGAAAGCCGCAGCTAAGCCGGAAAGAGCGTTAAGGAACGAAATTATGACCGGCATGTCTCCGCCGCCGATAGGAATTACCATTGTGAATCCGAGGATGATGAATGCGGCAGTTGAAACGATAATTCCGAAGAGCTCGATTTTCTCAAATCCGAACGGATTGCTGGCATTGAAGAATGAGTAGGCGATGATTCCGATAAGGCCGATTGCGCAAAGGACAGCGTTCACCGCGTTCTTGGCAGGAATCTTCCAGCCTTTGAACGTCATTTTTCCGCTGAGCTTTCCCCACGCTACAAGGGAGCCTGTAAAAGCTACTGCTCCGATTGCGATTGTAAGTCCGAGAGAGACAGCTGTGAAATAGTCGCCTTTATCCTCGCAGATGTACTGTGTAAGGGCTACAAGAAGGGAGGAAAGACCTCCGAATCCGTTGAAAAGCGCGACAAGCTCAGGCATTCCAGTCATCTGGACTTTCTTTGACCATATTGCGCCGATTACAGCTCCTATCAGAATTGCCGCCGCAATCCAGACATAACCGTTCAAAAGCCAGTTTGCTGAGTTCCAGGAAGCTATGACTTCTTTTTCGCAGAGAACGGTGATAACCGCAATCAACATTCCAATTGCAGAAAGAAGATTTCCCTTGCGCGCCGTCGGCGTTTTTCCCATGAGCTTGATTCCGCGGATAAAAAAGATGCACGAAATCATATAAAAGATTTTGATAATTGTGTCGTTCATTATTTACCCGCCTTTTTGTTCTTGTCGTCTTTTGTCTTGAACATCTCAAGCATACGGTCTGTGACCATGTAGCCGCCGATCACATTTATTGTCGCGAAGACAATTGCGAGAAATCCGAGCACAGCTCCAAGTTTGCCACCGACTTTTACCGCAATGGCAGTGATGCTGATTGCGCCTACAACTGTGATTCCTGAGATAGCGTTTGTTCCCGACATGAGAGGCGTGTGCAGCTGGCTAGGAACTTTTGCAATAAGCTCAAGTCCCAGGAAAGCCGCGATTACAAACACGAAAATAAGCATTATATCCATAAAAGTTTTCTCCTAATTTAACAGCCAGACGTTTTTATCTTGAGCTTCTAGCTCTTGAATCTCTCGTTGATGATTGCGCCGTCCTTTGTCAGCAGGCAGCCTTTCATGATTTCATCGTCAAGATTGACTTTGAGCTCCTTTGCTTCCCTGTCATAAAAATGCGTAAGAAAAGACGTGATGTTTCCTGAGAACATCTTTGAGGCGTCGTAAGGAACCTGCCGCTCAAGCAAGTCGCCGGACATGATTGTGACTCCGTTCTCCGTGACGACATTCTCAAAAAGCTTTGAGCCTTCTACGTTTCCGCCTGTGGAGCACGCCATGTCTACAATGATGGAGCCGCGCTGCATACGGTCAATGACGTTTTTCTCGATAAGGCGCGGAGCCTTGCGTCCGAATACTTTCGCCGTCGTGATTACAATGTTCGCCTTTTCGCAGACTTTCGCCTGGCCTTCTTTTTGCTTCGCAATCTGCTCCGGGGTAAGCTCCTTTGCGTATCCCTGGGCTGTCTGTCCCATTTCCCCGAGGTCAATTTTTACAAACGACGCTCCAAGGGACTTTACTTGCTCCTCTACAACCGGACGCGTGTCAAAAGCGTCAACTCTCGCGCCGAGACGCTTAGCAGTAGCAATCGCCTGCAAGCCCGCGACTCCAACGCCGATTACAAAAACACGCGCAGGATTGATTGTTCCTGCCGGAGTGACCATCATTGGAAGCGCCTTAGGCAGTTTCGCCGCCGCGTTCAGAACAGCGACATAGCCTGCAAGCGATGTCTGGGAAGACTGCACATCCATTTTCTGGGCAAGCGTTGTGCGGGGAATCATTTCAAGTGAGACTGCCTGTATTCCGGACGAAGCGAATTCGTTGAGCAGCTCCTTGTTGTTGAAAGGATCCATATAGCTTAAATGCAGTGTGCCGCTCTTGATTCCGGAAATGCTTTCTGGCTTCATGATTCTGACAATGATTTCAGAGTCGGCATACGCCTCTTCTTCTGAGCCGACGAGCGCTGCTCCGGCCGCCTTGTAAGCCTCGTCTGAAAATCCGCTCTTTAGGCCTGCTCCTGACACGACCTTGATTTCAAAGCCAATCGGAACAAGTTTCTTTACGTCGTCGGGAATAAGCGCCACGCGAGTCTCGCGCTCGTCCTTTTCCTTGCAGACAAGAACTTTCTTCATATCTACTACTCCTTTTCTCCGCCATCCGTGGCGGTTTATAGCTTGTTTCTTCTATTATAATTTTCATTCCTAAAAACAGAACTGTCAAATGATATTTCCAGCGGAGTTAAACTGCGGCAGGACAATTTTCTAGCATTGTATACTTTTATGTAAAAATCCTTTATATTAAAAGGGCAAAGCGGAATTCGCTTTGAAAAATCTTGACCGAACGAGGTACTTATATGAGCAAGATTGCCATAAGAATCAATCCGGCCGACATTGTTGCTGTTGCGTTGCAGCCTTTGGCTAAGGGAACTACAGTGACACTTGAGGCAATGGAAGGCGCTCCTGAAGTTTCTGTTACTTTGCTGGAAGACATTACTGCCGGCCACAAATTTGCGCTTAAAGATATAAAAAAAGACGAGCACATCATCAAATACGGCTATCCGATTGGAGCTGCATCACAGGACATAAAGAAAGGCGAGCATGTTCATACCCACAACATCCATACGCTTCTCTCCGAGAAATTTGAATACACTTATGATGAGGAGAAAGCAAAAAAAACATACGATGCCTGGTACAAGGACACTGAAAGCCTCCGCAAGAATGTGCCGACTGTAAAAGTCTATAAGCGTGCCGACGGAAGAGTCGGAACCAGAAATGAAATCTGGATTGTTCCTCTTGTAGGCTGCGTGAACAAGATTTCAGAGAACCTCGCTAACTGGGCCAATGGAAAATTCTTGGGCGGAGAGCCTGGTCCTAAGACTGACGGCGGACTTGAGGGAGTCTTCGCGTGGACTCATCCTTACGGCTGCTCCCAGATGGGAGGAGACAAGGAGACAACTGCTGTCGTCCTTTCCGACCTTGTAAAGCATCCGAACGCTGGCGGCGTGCTTGTCGTTTCCCTCGGCTGCGAAGAGAACAATATTCCTTATTTCAAGCAGTTCTTGGGCGAATATGATGAGAACCGCGTCAAGTTTATCACAACCCAGGATTTCTCTGACGAGCTTGGAGAAGCGAAAAAGCTTTTGACTGAGCTTGTTGACTATGTTTCAAAGTTTAGGCGTGAAGACGCTCCTTTGTCAGATGTTGTTCTTGGAATGAAGTGCGGCGGTTCTGACGGAATGTCCGGAATCACAGCAAACGCTATTATCGGACGTGTTTGCGACGCAATGACAGGAATGGGCGGACGCGTAATGCTCACTGAAGTTCCTGAGATGTTCGGCGCGGAGCAGATGCTCATGAACCGCTGTGTTGACAGAAAACGTTTTGACGCGACTGTAAAACTCATCAACGGATTCAAAGACTACTACGCTAGGCACAACCAGGTTTGCTACGAGAACCCAAGCCCGGGAAACAAGGCCGGCGGAATCACAACTCTTGAGGACAAGTCACTTGGCTGCGTGCAGAAAGGCGGCAAGGCTCCTGTCACAGGCGTGCTCAAGTACGGCGAGCGTCTTACAGAGAAAGGACTCACTCTTCTTGAAGGCCCGGGCAACGACATTGTGGCCTGCACTGATTTGACTGCGGCCGGAGCGAACATAATCCTGTTCTCAACAGGAAGAGGAACTCCGCTCGGCGCGCCAGTTCCGACTGTTAAGATTTCTTCGAACCATCCGCTTGCGCAGAAAAAAGGCGACTGGATTGACTTTGACGCGGCGCGCCTGCTTGACGAGCCTAGCGACAAGGTGCGCGATGATTTGCTTCAGTTCATCTGCGATGTCGTTTCCGGCAAAAAGCAGACAAGAAACGAAGAGAATTCATACCGCGAGATTGCAATCTTCAAGGACGGCGTAACGCTGTAAAATTATAAAAATCAAACGCTTATGAATTTTTCATAAGCGTTGTTTTTTTTGTATGAAATTGATTATTTTTATATTATAAAATGATTATTTTTGCTTCCGGCAGAACTGATATTCCGGCGTTTTATGCCGAATGGTTTATAAACCGCGTTCGTGCCGGATTCGTCGATGTCCGAAATCCTTATTATCCGCAAAAAGTCACAAGATATTTGCTTGATCCAAAATTTGTTGACTGCATTGTTTTCTGCACAAAAAATCCGGCTCCAATATTGCCTTATCTTGATGAGCTGAAAAAATTCGGAATTTATTTTTTTGTCACAATTACTCCTTATGAAAAAGATGTTGAGCCCAACGTTCCTGAAAAATCAAAGGTGATAGATTCTTTTGCGGAGCTTTCGAAAAGAATTGGCAAAAACAAAGTTTGCTGGAGATATGATCCAATTTTTATTGATTCTAAATATTCTGTAGCTTTTCATATCCGCGCTTTTAAAAAAATGTGCGCCGAGCTTTCTCCTTATGCGAACCGTTGTATAATTAGTTTTGTTGATTTATATGCAAAGACAAAAAAGAATTTTCCTGAATTGCGTGAAGTTTCAGAAAATGACCAGAAATTTCTTGCTGGAAGTTTTTCAAGAATTGCTGATGAGTATGGAATTGAAATTGAATCCTGCGCGGAAAAACTTGATTTGTCTGTTTATGGCGTAAAAATTGGAGAATGCGTTTCAAAGGATTTGATAGAAAAAATAACTAACGGTCGGTTGGCCTTTTTCGGCAGACAAAATCTCAGAAAACATTGCGCCTGCCTGCCAATGCGCGATATTGCGTATTATAATTGCTGTCCGCATCTTTGCAAGTATTGCTACGCAAATTATGACGAGAATCTTGTCCGGAGAAATTTTTCTTTGCACAATCCTAAATCTTCTTTTTTAATCGGAGATTCAAAGCCTGATGATATTTTAAAGGTTGCCAAGCAGGAAAGCTTTAAAGACAGTCAGCTTTATTTATTCTAAAAAATTACTCACTAACGGTCGTTCGATAATCCCAGTTGTGTTTAGGATATCGGCCTTTCATTTCCTTGCAAATTTCCGGCCAAGTCGTTGTCCAAAAATGTTCCAAGTCGTCCGTAATTTGAAGCGGCCGTGAAGCTGGAGAAAGAAGCTTTAGCAGAATTGGTTCTCCCATTATTTTAGGAGTTGAAAAGCAGCCGAAAATTCTTTGGATGATGATTTCTATTGTCGGTTTAATTTCAGAAGTCTTAAAATCCATGTTTTTCATTGATTTTGTTCTTGTATAAATAACTTTTGATTTACGACCGTTAGGTAGAATAATATTTGTTGGAACATTTTTGTCAATTTCATTTCCATTAAAAAACCAATAAATGGCGTTGTAGACAATTTCAGGCGTTAATATTTTTGAATTTAAAAATGGTAAAAGCCAATCGTTAGTTAGTTTATTCAAATTAAGATATTTATAGGCGAGTGAATTATGATTTTCAATATTAATTATATCCTCTGATTTTGAGTGTGAAATAAAAAATTCTGTACGGAGAAGAAAAGCTTCTGTTTTGGGTGAAATTAACTTTGTTTGATTATTACTATCTAACGGTAGTTTTAGAAAATCGTTCTTGACTAAAAAATCGCAAATAGCCGGAGCGTATTCATTGTCTTGCACTTGGACAGCTTTTTCTTTTAAAGGAATTTGTCCGAAATAATATATTTCTTCCTTTTTGCATTTTAGAGAATTTTTATCATCAAAAAAGAATTTGAAATTTTGCCGCATTTCAAAATGTTCTGTGATAAAATCTGTTAGCTCATTTTCATTTATCATCTCAAAGGAATAAATTTTTCCAGTTGTTTCTCCGCTCGAAGCTTCAATTCCTATAATCCATTCTGGAAAATTTGATATATTCTTTTTTACGAGAATTTCATGCTTTAATACAGCTTTTCGCCCGGATGGAAACTGGTACACAGCGCACTCTGAATTTTTTTCAATAAGTTTAGAAAGCCTGTCTGGATAGCCTGCAAGAAAAGGATTTTGCCGTTTTAGATTTTTCGGAATTTGTAAGCGCGAAAGCCGGCGGAATAAATCATTCTCGAACATTTTTTTACGGTTTTCATCTGCTTCAGAAAATTCTGTGAACGAAGTCACCAATGAAAGCGGTTTTTTTTCAGCATAAAGGGCGAGCGCAACGCATGAAAGCCTTGGATTTAACCCGAGTGAAAGAACGGCTTTTCCTTTTTCTGTTATTTTTCCTGATTTAACGCAGTCAAGATTTTCAAGGAGAACCTCGGCTTTGCTCCATGCCGCGTCGGACGGAGAGTCAAGCCATGAAAGCTTGCTTTTGTCAGAAACGCCCCACGCCACGCATTCGAGGACAAGCTGAGTCAAATCCGAGCGTAAAATTTCAGGCGCGTTTTGCTGAATCCGAATGTCATTTTTGTTCCACAGCCGTATGCAAATTCCTGCCTGGAGCCGTCCGGCTCTTCCTGCGCGCTGATCTGCGCTGAAAATTGATTCCCGCTCTGTCACAAGCTTTTTCATTCCCGTTGAAAGGTCGATTTTGTTAACTCTTGAAAATCCGGAATCAACGACAGCGACAACATCTGGAACTGTGAGCGAAGTTTCAGCGATTGAAGAAGAAAGAATTATGCGGATTCCGGCTTCTTTTGACGGCGAAAGAACTTTGCGCTGCTCGGCTAAAGAAACAGAACTATGGAGAATCAAAATTTCCGACTGAAGATTAAGTTTTTCAAGTTCCGCCTTTGTTTTCCTGATTTCAAAAATTCCCGGAAGAAAAACAAGAATCGACTTTGAATGTGTGGAAATATTTGTCTTATTTTGAAAACTTTCGTTAGTTAGATTTTCAACAAGTGATTTTACGACAGACACAAGTGATTTGTCATCACAATATTCTATTTTAACAGGAAAGAGTCTGCCTGGAATTTTCATTACATTTGCCGAGCTGGATTCTGTTCCAAGATATTTTGCTAACGACTGATAGTTAATTGTTGCGCTCATTACAATTATATAAAGATCGTCTCTAAGCTGCATTGTTTCTTTTAAAAACGCTAGAGCCAGATCGGAATAAATAGAACGCTCGTGGAATTCATCAAGCACAATCACGTTTATGTTCTCTAGCAAAGGATCTGACTGCAGCATGCGGATTAAAATTGCTTCCGTAACAACTTCGAGCCTTGTCTCGCTGCTTGTTTTAGATTCAAGATGAAGACGGTATCCAGCTGTTTTTCCAGTTTCCTCGCCGAGAAGACTTGAAACTCTGTCAGCTATTGCGACGGCTGCAAGCCTGCGAGGTTCCAGCATTAAGATTTTGCCTTTAAAATTATTTAAAAGCGCGACAGGAACTGCGGTTGATTTTCCAGCTCCAGTTTCTGCCGTCAGAACGAGCGCGCGCGACGGAGAAGATTTTAAGTTTTCGCAGATTTCATCAAGAAATGGAGCGATAGGAAGTGAAGAGATTTCGGGATTAGAAATTTCATTTTGGTTCATAAAAATCTTCCTGTTCCCAAATTTCACAAAGCCTTGTGTCTAGATTTTCTATTATTTGGTTCGGTTTAAATTTTATTCTAACTTCCGTTAGTTTTTCAAGCCAGTAAAAAACTTGTTTTAGAAATTTTCCAGCTTTTCCAGGTAAAGAAAGTTTAGGGCTGATTAAAATCTGCGAAAGAAAAACCATTCCGACTAGAATTCCGCTACGCCGTAATCCAAGCAGAAGAGATTCTAAAGTAATCTTAAAACTACCGATAGTTAATATCACTTTCCCATACGGCGATAGCAAGGCGAAGAAAGTTACCGTAATCGTAATTATGAACGAAGGAAGAATTTTTATTTTTTTCCGTTTTATACCAGCAAGAATAAAAAATAAAATTACAAAGCCCCACAGAATTATCACCTGAATCATTAGGCGGCCTCTCTTGAAGCTAATTTATTGAGCCATTTGCTTTTTTTCTTAAAAAGCTCTGTGAAAATTCCGAGCGTGCTGCCTGTGACAAATCCTGTTATTAAAAGTATTGGCGCAATGTATCTTGCATTCTGGCCGAACAGGAAGAGCCTTGCGATGCAAAGTTGGGCCAAATTATTTGACAAGGCCCCAGCAAGGCTGATTCCAAACGCGCTTATTTTTGATTTGAATAATCTGCTTGCAAGAATCATGACAAAGGCTGAGGAAAAAGAACCTGCTGCAGAGAACAGGAAAATATATGAAAAAAGCGTTCCTGAAATTACGCCCTGGGCGACAACTTTGAAAAAAATAACAAGGGCGATTTCACGGTTTTTTAAAATTGAAAGTGAAAGAATTACAGGAAGATTCGCAAGTCCAAGTCTGAGAAATGGAAGCGGCTTTGGAATTGCATATTCAACGGCAGAAAGAAAAAGGCAGAGCGCTGAAAAAAAAGTGATTAGTTTCGTTCTATATGATTTTTCGTCTTGATTCTTGAGATTTAGATTATTTTTTTTGCCTAGAATTTGTTCCACGAAGAAGATTTTATCATAAGAATCTTTGTAATGCAAAAATCATGATCTTTAGGTTATAATTTAAATATGGAAAAACTTAAGGTAAATTTAATTGCGCTGGATTTGGACGATACGCTTTTGAATGACGAGAGAAAAATCAGCGACAGAAACGTAGAAATTTTAAGGAGATGCGCGCAGAGAGGAATTTATGTCGTTCTGTGCTCCGGCCGCGCGGAAGATGGAATAAAGCCGTTTGTCAGCAGGCTTAATATTGCGGCCCTGGAAAGCGGAAAATATGTTGTTGCGATAAACGGCTGCTCTATTTTTGATATGCACAAGCGGCTTCAAATTTATAAGAAAACAGTTTCTCCGGAAATTCTTCATTATGTTCATCATGTTGCTAAGGAAATGGGATTTGAAACCGAAGTATATTCAGACGATGTTGTTTTTTACAGCAAAGAGACGGACTGGACTCTTCGTGATGTGAAAATGTGTGGCTTGAAAGGACGTGAGGCGCAGGATTATGAGAAGCTTATTGACCGTGATTTTTATAAAATGCTGATTCCCGGCGAGCCTCAAAGATTGCAGATTTTGCAGGAAAAATTAAAATCAAGCCTGAAAAACCGGGCGGTAATTTTTACAAGCAAGCCGTATTTTCTTGAGATTCTTCCGCCGGACTGCGGAAAAGGCGAGTCGATTGACTGGCTTGCCCGATACATAGGAATCGATGTGAAAACGACAATGGCGTTCGGCGACAGCATGAACGACGAGAGCATGATAACAAAATGCGGCTATGGAGTGGCCATGAAGAACGGCAACGAGCAGATAAAGAGAATCGCGGATTTTGTTACTGAAAGGACAAACAACGAGGACGGAGTCGCTGACTTTATTGAAAAGCATGTGCTGTAGGCTTTGTTCCGCGGTTTTTCGTTTTGCAGTAGCTAATCTTTGCGCTTAGTGCCTGTAATCTTTTCGGTTAGTGTCAGTAATTTTTTTGCTCAGCGACGTTAATCTTTCCGCTCAACGCCGCTGAGCTCAAAAATTAACGCCTGTAATCTTTAAAATTACAGGCGTTAATCATCAGTATCTATATTTTCTGTATTCTAAAGGCTTATTTCCACGGATTGTCGCGGACAAAAGTTTCGTCGCGCTCATATCCCACGGAGATGATTCCAACCTTTGTGCCGCAGAAGTCCTCTATAAATTCAATGTAGTCGCGGGCTTCTTTCGGAAGCTTGTCATATTCGCGCACAGTCTTGAGGGAGGTTTTCCAGCCCTTGAACTTTTTTAGCACAGGCTTAGCGTTTTCCATGTCCTCGACTCCGGCAGGGAAGTCTGTGACAATTCTGCCGTTGATGTCGTAGGCGACGCAGGCTTCAATCTGCTCCATAGGATCGTAGATGTCAAGGTGTGTGAGTACTAGGCTGTCGATTGAGTTTACCCGGCAGGCATAGCGCAGCGCCACAAGGTCAAGGTAGCCGCATCTTCTGGCTCTTCCTGTTGTGACCCCGTACTCGCGTCCTGTTTCGCGCACCTTGCGGCAGAGCTCGCTTTCTGCCTCGTCACTGTCGTTGAACTCTGTTGGCATAGGGCCGTTTCCGACTCTTGTCTCGTAGGCCTTGAAAACTCCAAGAATCTTGTCGATGTCGTGAGGTCCGATGCCGCAGCCTGTAGCGGCTCCTGCGGCGCATGACGCTCCTGATGACACGTAAGGATAAGTTCCAGAGTCGATGTCGAGCATTGCGCCCTGCGCGCCTTCAAAGAGAATGTTGTCCTTGCGGAACTCATACATCTTCTCTGTAAGGTCCACGCGCATCTTTATAAGCTGATCCTTGTACTTGTTGATGTATTCAAGGTCCTCTGCGTCGAGGTCCGCGATTTTCTGCTTCCAGTCGAGGTCAGCAAGGCGGATTCCGTCGCGCTGGGCCTTCTCTGAGTAGGCGATTCCGATTCCGCGTCCCGTTGTGCCGATTGGACGCTTGCGCGAGGCATCGCGCTCCTTGTCCATTTTGCGGTAGCGCGGAAGAATTATGTGCGCGCGGTCTGAGATGAACACGCGGCCTTCCCAGTTTATTCCGTTGTCCTTGAGCATTTTAAGCTCGTTGAAAAGAGCCTCTGGATCAATCACCATTCCGGCTCCGAGGAAAACCGACTTGTTTGGATAAAGAATTCCGCTCGGCACCTGGTGAAGAGCAAACTGCTTTCCGTCAACGACTATTGTGTGTCCGGCGTTCGGACCGCCGGCATAGCGGACAACATATTTAGCATCTTCGGCGAGATAGTCAACAATCTTGCCTTTTCCCTCATCGCCCCACTGGGCGCCGATAACAACGACCTTCATAAAAGCCCCCAAAACGGATTAGCACGTTTCTGTGCAAAAATACAGTAAATATTAACATAAACAGAATGTTGTTTCAATGAAATGGTTCTAGAAAGGAGATAATGATATTTTATAGGAAAGCGTTAGCGCTGGTAGCACCGCCGCAGGCGTTCGGAAGCGAATAAAATAAGCGGACGAATGGAGCGCAAGCGGAAGTGCGGACATAGCGGCCCCGCCGGATGGCGGGGAAACGCCCTGAAATTTATTTTACAGTCAAATTTATGTTTGAGAATTCAATGTAGGCGCATCTTGCTGTGAAAAGGCCTGCGTAGACATTTGATGCGTCAACGTTGTTGAGTGCCGCTGTGTATTCCACGGCAGGATCTGAGCCGCATTTTACTGTGTAGACATTTCCTTTCTTTGTGATTGAAAGTTCTACAACTGTGTCTTTTGCGATTGTCTGTGAGACCGCAGCAGTTGGAGTCAAAGCTGTGTCGATCCTTGAGTAGTTTGTTGCAATTGGAGTTGAAGCGAATCTGTATCCGCCGACAGCGACATAGTCAGATGCAATTGTGTTGTCATTTTTGTCGATGTATACATCGTCGCGCACCATAAGTCCGAAAGCGACCTGATTGTTTTTCGCGACGTTAAGGACTTTTGCTGTGGCTTTGAGAGTGAAATCCTTGCTGATGTCAACTTTCTGGAAGTAGAACGCGATTCCGTCTGATGCTCCTGCTATTTTTCCAGAATTCTTGCTTCCGTCTTTTGTGCCTGAGTGCATCAGGACTTTTCCGTTGTCCTCGACAATTTCAAAAAGGTCAGTATTTGAAATTTTATCAGAGCCTCCAATGTCTCCGAATACTGTTCCGTACCATGGAGCTGTTGTCTTAAAGTTTTTAGAAGCGTCTTCCGCTGGAACAAACTCAGAGTATTTTGGAATCACATAGTCTGGGTTTTTCGCTAGAGCAAGCAAGTCTTCTGTTGGAGCGGCCGCATTTTTGTTGACGAGCTTTGAGAATTTTTTGTTTCCCTTTGCAGCTTCTGTTACAACGTCGTAAGCGACAACTGCCGCTCCGTAGTAGTTGAGGTGAGTGTTGTCAACTGACGTAGGTTTGTTCGAGAGCTGCGCGTGGAATTTAGCTGTCTCAGCATCGCCGAGCTTCTCGTATCTGTCTTTTGTAATCTGAGTAAGGTCGATTACGAGAGTTCTTGTTTCTGCTCCAAGCTCGCGGATTGCTTTTGGATAGTCTCCGCCAGGGAATCTGTCCACATCATTTGTGATATGGACATAAGAACCTTCGTATACGTTTCCAGGCGAGCGGCGGACAATCGGAGTGCAGAGAATTGGTGTGGCTTTCTTGTCCAAGGCGAGCCTGATGTAGTTCTCGTAAAGTGAATTCTTGAATGAGCCTGCCTCTTCCTTTGAGCCGTTAGGATTTGTGTATCGATCCTTTTCGGCTTTCTCATCATTGTGGCCGAATCCGATAATCAGAAAATCACCTTTTTTGATGTTGTTCTTGAGTGTCTGGTAATTTGCTTCTGTTGTAAAGCTCTTTGAAGAGCGTCCTGACATCGCGAGGTTGACTACTTCAACTTTCTTTGAATCGAGATAATCCTGAAGCCTTGTTCCGATTCCGTAGCGCGGAATGTAGTAAGGATCGGAGAAAGAGCTGTAGGTTGAGTCTCCGACGACAAAAATCTTTTTTCCTTTCGGATTTGTGACTGTTGTGATTGCTTCGACTTTTTCAACTTTCTCGTTGTTTGCAATGTCAGCTTCGAGTGCAAACGCAGAAAGCGAAAGAATTGCCGCGGCAAATGTTGCGATAATTTTTTTCATTTATATTCTCCATTTTTTTAGAAATCTAGTAAATTTTAACGTTTTTTAGAGGAATTTGTAGAAGAATATTTTAAATATAGCGTTATTTTTTTAATCTTATGTGCAGAATTTTTTAAAAGTCTGATATTATTTAATTTGATGAAAAATCTGAGTCTTATTCTTGCGCCAATGGATTCCATAACTCATCAGGCTTTTAGAAATCTTGCCGGAAAATTTGGCGGATGTGATGAATATTTTAACGAGATGATAAACGCCTCGTCGCTTTTAAATAACGGTCCGTGGGAAAAATATTATCTTCTTGACGGGCCGGAAAGTGAAAAGCTTGTCTGGCAGCTTACTGACAAGTCCGCGGAGAAAATGGCGCAGGCCGCCGGCGTCCTTGCCGAAAGAAACGGACTAGGAATTGATTTGAACATGGGCTGCTCGGCTCCGCAGATTGCGAAAACAGGCGCTGGAATTGCCTGGATGCTGAAGCCGGTTGAAGAAACCGCGCTTATGGTGCGCTCTGTAAAGTCAGCGATTGAGAATGCGGCGAAAGACGGAGCAAAACCTAAGCGGCTTTCTGTTAAGCTTCGCCTTGGAGATGAGAAATACACAGAGGAACGTTTTTTTAATTTCTGCAAAATGCTGATTGACGAGGGCGTCCAGATGATAACCTTGCACGCGCGCACGCAGAAACAGAAACATTCAAGGCATTCAGACTGGGGCGCGGTCGCCCGGCTTTGCGAGAAATTTCCTGGTTTTCCTGTTGTTCTGAACGGAGATGTTAAAGAATTTGAAAGCTTTTCTTTGGCTTTAAAAACTGCGCCTGACATTTACGGAGTTATGATTGCCACTGCCGCCGCGCAAAAGCCGTGGATTTTCCGGGAAATAAAAAATTGCATGGAAACTGATGAAAGTCTTTCCGGACAAAATCATAGCAATGCGGATTCTGAGAAAAAATCACTTGAAATTGATGCTGAGCAGCTTGCTTATGATTTTATTGACGGAGTTGAAAAATTTCAGCCGAAAGAATTCTGGAAAACCCGGCTGCAAAGGTTCTTTGCGTATTACTGCTTGAATTTTAGTTTCGCTCATTATTTTCAGTCGCAGATGATAAATATTTCTGATAATGACGACGCAAGAAAGCGTATAAAAGAATATTTTGAAAAGTGCCCGGAAGATAAAATTCTTTTGATAAAAGAAAAGTGCTAATTTAAAAAGTTTCGGAGGGGCTTATGAGAGCTCTGTTTTTTGTAGTTTCATTGATAATACTCGTTGTCGTATGTCTTTGCTGTTATATTTTGCGGCAGCGGGGCACGGCTTTTAAAAAATCTCTTTTTTATCTGAATTTCGCCACATCAATTACGATTGCGCTTCAGCTTCTTTCTCTTATGAATTTTAATATGAAGCTTTCATTGTTCTTGAACGGGCTTTATTATGCCAGCGTTGACTGGCTCATTTCCTATATTTTTGATTACATATATGTCTTTACAGAAATGTCTGTAAAACCGAAGGCAAGACTTTCATTTAAAAGAATCTTTTCAATTCTTTTTTTGATAGATGCGGCTTTTCTTCTGACAAATGTTTTTACAGGATTTTCGTTTGAAATTACGCCATTCTTTTTTAATAGAAAATTTTTCTGCTGGAATTTTTATTTTCATTTTGCGTTTTATTTTCATATTGCGATTTGCTATTTTCTTATTCTCCTTTGCCTTTATGAGCTTGTAAAAAAAATCGTTACAACAAATAAATTTTACAGGCAAAAATATAAAGTCATATTTTCGATTTTTATGCTTGGATTTTTTGTGAATGCTTATTTGCTTTTTACAAAAGATACGCTTGATATTTCTCTTTTGCTGTATGGAATTTTCTCCGCATTTGCAACTTACTACAGTTTTTATTCTGCGCCGAAAAGCGTTGAGGCAAAAATACTTAATCTTGTAACGGATAATATTAACAACGGCGTTTTGTGCTTTGACTTGAATAAAAAATGTATTTACGCGAATAAAATTGGAATTAAATTTTTCCCCGATAAAAAATCGGCCGAAGAAGAGCTTGAAGATTTAATTTTGACAGGAAAGGAAAGTTTATCCAGAGAAATCAATATTTTTAAGAACCGGCAGAAATTTGTCCTTTCGGAGGAATTTTATGTTATCCGGGATTCCAACCAGCTTCTTTTAGGATATTCGATTTTTTTTGAAGATGTGACAAATGAGCTGAATCTTTTGGAAAAAGAACGTTTTCTTTCTTCTCATGACTCGCTTACAGGTTTGTTCAAGCGTTCAAATTTCTTTTTGCTTGCGGAGAAGCTGCTGAAAAAAGAGCCGGAAGTTCCTCGTTATTTTGTTTGCACGGACATTATGAATTTTAAGATTGTGAACGATTTGTTCGGATCTGCGCTCGGAGACGAAATCTTAAAAAAAGAGGCTGATATTTTAAAGAAACTTTCAGAAGAAGATGCTTTAACCGGACGGATTTCAAATGACAGGTTCGCTGTTGTTGTACGCAAAGACAAATTCAAGCCGCTTTTAGTTGAAAAGCAATTTGAGGAAATTTCCCGGTTCCTAAGCAAGTACAATTACAAAATTCATTTTAGGATTGGAGTTTATGAAATTTCCGATCCTTATGAGAACGTAAATTCAATGTATGACAAAGCCGAGCTTGCAGTCCGCGAGAATGATGACTTGGAGAGAACTTTGTCATTTTATTCGGCTTCAATGATGAATAATCTTATTGAAGAAAAAAAAGTTGTTACATCTTTTGACCAGGCGCTTGCTGAAAACCAGTTCGCAATGTATTTGCAGCCGCAGGTTTCCAGCATAAATGAGAAAGTTGCAGGCGCCGAGGCTCTTGTCCGCTGGATTAGTCCTGAGAAGGGAGTTCTCGGGCCAAATTCTTTTGTTCCGATTCTTGAAAAAGCCGGGCTTTTGTTTAGGCTGGATCTATTTATTTGGCAGGAAGCCGCAAGAAAACTTTCTGAATGGAAAAAACGCGGAATTGATATGTATATCGCCGTAAATATTTCTGCGAAAGATTTTTATCATCTGGATTTGTACAAAATTTTTACAGAGCTTGTTGAAAAATATGGAATAGAGCCTGAAAAACTTAAGCTTGAAATAACGGAAACTGTTTTTATGCACAATATAAAATTGCATACGCAAGTTCTTAGCAAACTGCAGAACTATGGATTTTTTATTGAGATGGATGACTTCGGATCGGGATATTCCTCTCTAAATATGCTTAAAAATCTTACCGTAGACATTTTAAAGATTGATATGTTTTTTCTGAGCCAGCCAAAAAATTCGGAGAAAAGCAAATTGATTTTAAGTAAGATTATAAAAATGGCGAAAAAACTTGGACTCGTTGTAATTTCGGAAGGCGTGGAAAGCGAGGACAATGCGGAATTCCTAAGAAATGCCGGATGTGATTTTTTCCAGGGATATTTATTTTCAAAACCTGTGCCGGTTTCGGTTTTCGAAAGAAATTTTATATCTTCTGATTTTAATTCAGCTTTGAACGCAGGAGAAAACATTTAAATGAAATCGATTTACTTTTTTTATTCATTGCTTTCAGCTTTAAGTGTCGCATATTTGATTTTTCTCCTCGTTTCAATTTCCAAGACAAAAATGGAGAATAAAAGGTCTTTAGTTTTTCCGATTTTTGTCGCAATCATTGCAATTTCAAGTTACACAATGTTTCTTGGCAGCCGGAGATATTTTTCAGCCGTTGGGCTTTATGGAATTTATTGCATTTGCGCCGACTGGATGACTTTTTCTCTTTTTTGCTTTTTTTCAGAAAACGTCAACTCGTTTTCAAGCCGGGAAAAGATTAAAAAACTTTTCTTTGCCGGCGTTGTTATCGATTCCGCTTCATTGATTGTGAACAATTTTTCAAAGCATAGTTTTGACTTGATTCCATCAATGACTGTGAATGAGCTTAGATTTTGGTGGCTTGATTTTTCCAAGATTCATTATGTTCATATTGGATTTTGCTATGTTATGGCGATTTCCACTTTTGTAGTTCTTGTTCTTAATTATATCAACTCACCTAGATTTTATAGAAAAAAGTATGTGCTTTTTTTTGTGACTTATATCATCGTTCTTCTCTGCAATTTCCATAGTTATTCAATGAATTTGCCGATAGATTATTCTGTCCTTCTTTATGGAATTTTTGCGACATTTCTCGCAGTTTATTCAATAAAAGCTTTTCCTTCATATTTAAAGACAAATGTCATGGAGAAACTTTCTGACTCTCTTCCAGATGCGATTATTCATTTTGATTATGAAGAAAATGTAATTTATAAAAATGAATCTGCGAAAAGGCTTCTTAATTCGAATTTAGATTTTGCAAAACTTAGCCTTTCAGAATTCAAGGAAAAATATTTAAGCCAAAACAACGGAGAAATGTCTGTCAAATGGGAAAACGGAGCTGTTTCATTTTCGGTTGATTTGAATTTGGATAGTAAAAAATTTAATCAATTTAACGCCGGCAAAAACAATGCTGTGAATTTAAGAATTACATATCAGGAATTAAAAATAGAAGATATGATTGTTGGTTCTTATATAAAAATCAGCGATAAAACAAAAGAAAAACTCCGTTATCAAGAAGAAAAATACGCCGCGACTCATGATGAGCTTACGGGGCTTTTAAATCGCGCCGGTTTTTTTGAGGAAGTTGAGAAAAATTTAAAGAAAGGCGTTTATAAAAATCCTTTGATGATTTGCTCAAATATAAAGGATTTTAAGGTTGTGAATGATATTTTCGGAGAAACCGCCGGAGATGAAATTCTTCTGAATCATGCTTCTGTTTTAAATAGAAAAGCGAAGGAAAATGATGTTTACGCCAGGCTTTGCGATGATAAATTTGCGATATTTATGGAAAAATCGCATTTTAACAGCGATGATTTTAAAAAAGAATTTCTGTCCCTTAGCCATATGAATAAGGATAATTCTTACCAGATGTTTATTTCCGCAGGAGTTTATGAAGTTCATGATATTGCTGAAAATGTCCAGCTTATGTACGACAAGGCAAAAGTTGCAATGGACACTGTTAAGGATGATTATCTTACAGCTTTGGCTTTTTATGATTCCGTTTTGATGGACAAGCTCCTCGCCGAGAAAAATATTATAAACAATTTTGAAGATGCGATTATAAAAAATCATATTGAAATGTATTTGCAGCCGGTTTTTGATGAAAATGGAAGCGTGGTCTGCGCAGAAGCTCTTTGCCGCTGGAACAGCCCTGAAGTCGGAATTATTTATCCTGCGGATTTTATAGATATTCTTGAGCACACAGGATTGATTTACAAGCTTGATAAATTTATCTGCGGGAAAGCCATTGAGAAATTTGCTGAATGGAAGAAAAAAGGCTACGGAATAAAATCCCTCGCAGTTAATGCAAGCAGCCGCGATGAATATTATTTTGATACAATTTCATTCTTGAAGTCCGAAGCGGAAAAGAATGGAATTTCTCCAGATTCCATTTTTATTGAGGTCAGGGAAAATGCTCTTATAAATGATTATGAAACTGGAACTCATTATTTTAGCAGATTGAAAGAAGCCGGATTTAAGGTGACAATTGACGGGTTTGGCTCTGGATATTCTTCATTAAATATGCTGAAAGATTTTAGTGTTGACGCTGTAAAAATTTCTGCTGATTTCTTTTCTGAGAATGAAAATTCAAGCCGGGCGGAAATAATCCTCCGTTCAATGATTGATATGGTAAAGTCCCTTAAAATAAAAGCTGTGGCTCTTGGAATTGAAAATGAAGACCAGAAAAATAATCTTGCGGGAATGGGTTGCAGCTTTTTCCAGGGATATTTGTTCTCAAAGCCAATTACAGCGGAAGAATTTGAAGAAAAGTTTTTGAAAACTTAAAAAAAATCGCCACAAGGACGTGGCGAAAAGCAAAGAGAGAATTTTCAATTTTGCTTCTTGCTTCTCTTGAAAATTCTCGTGAGAACAAAAATTACATGGAGGTAATTTTTGTTCTAGTCAATCGTTATTGACTGGTCCGCTGTGAAAGATTTTCCAGGCTCAAGCGAGATGAGCGCGACTTTTTCTTCCCACTCGTGGTTTGTGTTCTCCGCGTCAGTTGTTCCGTACCACGGCTCAATGCAGTTGAAACCGTTTCCGTCCGCGCCTTTCGCACCGTTTCCGCCCTGCCAGACCATTAGGTATGGATAGCCTGCGCAGTTCACTTTTACAAGGCTGTTGTCTCTCTTGTTGCGCAGTCCTACCCAGTTCGACTTGAACGCCGTGAAAAAGTGTCCGTTGCCGAATCCTTTTTCATTGATTGGAATGATTCCAGCCTGCGCTTCGCCGTACGGTTTTGTGATTGGCGAGGTTCCTTCCTCGTCTGTCGCAAGCTGCGCCTCGCTGTTCAGAAGAACCTGTGTCAAAGGCTCTCGTTTTTCAAATTCATACTGATAGTCGGAATTTGTTGTTCCTGTCGGATCCGTGTTGCGCGGGCAGCAGAACGCTGTGTGGCTTCCGAGGGAGAAAAGCATTGTTGACGAGTCTGTGTTTGTTACGGTTGTCGTAAAAATAAGGCCGTTGTCTTTTAGCTCATAGTGAGTCTTAAGGCTGAATTTCCACGGGAACTTGTCTCTTGTCGCCTCGCTTTCTGTAAGCTCGAAAGTCGCGGCTGTCTCAGTCTGCTCGATGATTTTATGCTCAAGGTCGCGGCTCATTCCGTTGTTCACAAGATGATATTCCTTGCCGCCGTAAGTGTAGAATCCGTCCTTGATTCTTCCGACGTGCGGAAAAAGAACCGGCGCGTGGAATTTCCACACTGATTCCGGGCCTTCAAAAACATATCTTGTTCCGTCTTTTACGCTGCGGAACGAGTTGATTTCCGCTCCGTGCGTGCTGATAACTACTTCGTAGTTTGAATTTTTAAGTGTGATTGTCATGTTTTTTAGTTTAACACCTGCAGAAGTGATTCTCAAGTAATTATTTTTGTCGCGGATGAATTTAAAATATGATAGAATCAAGAAATATGTTTAACGGAAAAAAATATAAAAGCGAAGCTCTTTTAAAGCTTAAAAAACGCTGGAAAATTCCATGCCTTGTTTCGTTGCTTGGTTTTGTGATTATCGCGTGCATGAATGTTGTCTCTGAAATCAGCGTGCCTATGAAAATTCTTTCTGTCTGTATTTTTGGAATGATATTTGTAGCCCAGCTTTCAGTATTCTTTAAAATTGTTAATTTAAAATCAGATGATGAAAAAAATCCTGAAAACAAAATTTCATTTAAAGATTTCTTGAGCGGATTTGACGACTGGCTCACTTCGCTTTTGGGAACTTTATGGTTCTGCCTTTGGACTTGGCTTTGGACGCTTTTGTTTTTTGTTCCTGGAATTGTAAAGGCAATCAGCTACTCGATGATGTTCTGGGTAATTTCAGAAAATCCTGGAATCAGCGCAAGAAAAGCGATGGATATAAGCAAAATCATGACAAACGGACATAAAGGCGATATTTTCTGTCTTTTAATGAGCTTTTTCGGCTGGTTTTTGCTTTGCTGCCTTTCATGCGGAATCGGATTTATCTGGCTTCATCCTTATGTTACAACGACAATGACAAATGTTTACTATGACTTAAAAATCATGGCGTTTGAAACAAAAAAACTGAAGCCTGCTGACTTTGAAGTTAAAATTAGAAACGGATTTTTTTTCCAAAATCTGCGGATAAATGGAGAATCATAAATGAAAAAGAAAAACGGAAAATTTATTTTTTTGATAATTATTGCTCTTGCTGTTATTTCGCTTGTTTTCGGGGCGCTTTCAAAGAAACCTGAATCAAAGGGCAGCCTTTCGCTGAAAATCAACGGCGATGAAATTTACAATTCTGAAGGCGAAGAGTCCGGAAGCGGTTTTGATGATGATTTTGACGGAGAAAGCGGAGCCGATGATTTTAAGAAATTCCAAAAAGTCTTGAATTTTGTGTTTGGAAATGGAAAAGGCGAAAAAAATGCGAATGAGAAAATCAAGTCAAATTCCTACATTTCAAATATTTACATTTCCGGCGTGATTTCCGAGGAAAATAGAACTTACAATCAGAAATGGCTTTTAAAGCAGATAAAAAAAGCTCAGAACGATTCTAGAAATTCAGGAATTCTCCTTGTGATTGATTCTCCTGGCGGAACTGTTTACGAGGCGGACGAGGCTTATCTTGCGCTTGAGGAATATAAAAACGTCACGAACCGTCCTGTTTACGCGTATTTTTGCTCGCTTGCGGCAAGCGGCGGATATTACATTGGCTGCGCGGCCGACAGAATTTTCGCGAACAGAAACACTTTGACCGGCTCAATCGGCGTGATTGCGGGGCAGAGCGTTGATGCTACGGAGCTTTTCAGCAAGATTGGAATAAAAATGACGACAATCACTGCTGGAAAAAACAAGAACATGGGAAATTATGATTCTGTTCTTACCGACGAGCAGCGTGCGATTTTCCAGGCGATTGCTGACGAGGCTTACGATCAGTTTACAGGAATTGTCGCGGATTCCCGCGGAATGAACATTGATGATGTAAAAAAACTTGCCGATGGAAGAGTTTACACAGCGCTTCAGGCGAAAAACAACGGTCTGATTGATGAAATCTGCTCTTTTAATGAAGCGAAAGAAAAAATTAAAGGCGATTTTGAAGAAAAAACAGATTTTGTTGATTTTAAATATGTTTATGAAGAAAGTTTCTTTGATTTATTCTCTTCTGTCGCAAGCTTTGTAAAGAATCCTGAGGCGAGCGTTTTGTCTGGAAAAAGCCTGGGCGGGAAGGTTTTGTATCTTTACGAATAAATTTTAAGGAAATTGCCATTGCGAGAGCTTTATCGCAATGACGCGCCTAACGATTGTAGGCAAGCAGGCATAGTTCTAAGGCTTTTTTGCACATTTCTTCGGCTCCGCCTTTGCATAGAGCCGTTGCAAATGGCCGGCCTGCAAGAACTCTGTCTGCGCCTAAAGCTATGGCTGTCGCAACGTCAAGAGCGCTTCTGATTCCGCCGTCAACCCAAATCTCTCCGCAGTATTTTTTTAGTTCGCCTGTGTGAGCAAACAGAAAATCTGCTGTGGAGCCGCGCCTGGTTTCAATTCTTCCGCCGTGGTTTGAAATATATGCAATGTCGGGCTTTACTTCGCGTACAAGCTCAATGTCTTCTTCAGTGAAAATTCCCTTGAGCGCGAACGGCTTCTTTAATGCTGATTTTATCTTTATTAGCTGCGGTGCTGTTTTTTTTTCAAGCTGGACTTTATTCCGCATTGTCAAAATGTTGTATGAGTCAATATCAATTCCCGCGACTTTTGCGCAAGTTTGTGCCCATTCAAATCTTTCCAGAATCTTTTCGTTTGAATATGGCTTTATGAAAACTGAAGTTTGTGTTTCTGGAGATTCTTTTTCAATTTCCTTGAGCGCGCAGATTCCAAATTTTAGCTTTTCGTCCGGAAAACCGTCTCCAATGCTAAGTCCGATTCCGACCTTGTGAACCGCGCTGATAATCTCGGAATAATAAGATTTTTCATCTGGAAATCCGATGTTTTCAACAGCTCCGGTCATTGGCGCAATTGAAATGTTCGGAATTCTTTCTTCCGCAGGCTTTTCCAAAAGGCTTTTGATTTTTTCTGATATTTCCGGATTTTCGTCGCGGAGTTTTTTCCAGCCGCTGCAATTTAAAATGAAATTTTCGTTGTTTTTTACGCCGCCCATTCCGGGAAGTTCGCCTATGCATCCTTTTCCGTTGCATATCTTACAGAACTTGCATTTAAATTGATTTACGGCTGACAAAATAAAAAATCCTCAAGAAAATAAAATCAGATAATTATATCAGAATAAGATTGATATTTAAACAATACTTAAATTTTTTACGTAAATCTTTTGAAAACCGCTGACTTAAAATTCTTTTTTTTAATCCGATAATTGAAGAAGCATACCTTTTGTAAAAATCTAAACGGGTGGGAGACTTGAATAGATGAAAAACAATAATAAGTATTCAGCGATTGCCGGAATTATAATTTTTGTTCTGGCCGCGCTGTTTTCTGTGTCTTTGCTGCTGGTTGCTGTTGATTTTGGCGGAATGTCGCCAGCGCGCAGCTCATTTTTTTATTTGGCCGGAAAAACTCTTGTGCGGGCTTACGGGCTTTGTTCAGTCTTGATTCCTGCTTTTCTGATTGTCGCCGGCTTGCAATGTTTTGCTTCAAAATGGTCAATAAAAAACGGAATTGTTCTTGCCGGCTCGGTTGTTCCTTTTTTTACGCTTGACGCGATTGAACATATAATCAGAATTCTCGCCGCAAATGAAGCTGGAAGCGTGATGAAAGTTAAAATCGGCGCGACAGTTCTTGTTGGCGGAATGATTGTCGCCGCGGAATTTATTCTTCTTATGATTCTTGGCGAAGTTGCCGCAAATGCTTTGAAAAAGCGCGAAAATTCAGATGAGGAAGAAAAATTTTTTGACGATGATTCTGTTTCGCCAGAAGATTCAGAAATTTCCGAAGCTGATGAAGATTCTGAAAAGACAGAAGATGAAAAATCAAATGAGAATCTTGAAGTAGAAAAAACTGCCGCTGAAAATCCAGACGATTATTTAGAAATTCCTCTGAGTGACGATGACGAAAATAATTCAGAAAATCTTGATGATGAGCCTTTTGACTTAAAAACTGACAAAATTTTCAATGACCAGAAAAAGCTTTTAAAAGATTTGATTACTTTCGGAAAATCGGAAGAAGAAAAGCAGAAATTTGAAGACGAGATTTCTGAGTCCGAAGATAAAATCAATGTCGCGCAGGCTTCTCCTGAAAATCAAAATCAAAAAAATGAAGAAAATTCATCTGATGAAAAAATCGATTCTGCCGAGGAAAAACCATCAGATGAAAACGCTGCGGAAACTGAAAATGAAAAATTCTCTTTTGAGCTTCCTGAACCTGAGCCTCAAATTTTTGAAGACGAGAAAACTGAAGAATTTGATGAGAACGGAAATGTCGAGGTTGTTGAGAACGAGCCTGAAATTGAGGAAGAGACTTTCGTGGAGGAGCAGATTCTTCCTGAAAATGAAAATCTAGACGAGCCGCTTCTTGAGGACGAAAATTCCGAAGCTCCGGAAACGGACACGGCTGATTACGAAATTGAAAATATTTTTACAGAAATGGACGAAGATGCCGCGGAAAATCCCGTCGTTAAGGAGAAAGATAAAAATTCCGCAAATGCGAAAATTCCGGAAAATGTTGTTTCTCAAAAATTTGAAGATGATAACTCGGCTGAAACTGAAGATTCAGAGCCAAACGCAGAAAAAAATCTGGATGCGGAGCCAGATGAAAATCAATCAGAGAAAAAATCTGAATCTGAAGATGAAAAAAATAATTATGAAGATCTTCCCGACGATTTTTTTGATGATGAGGACGACGAGGATCGTTCTTTGAATAATGTCGAAGGAATTGACGATGACGAAGAATTCAAGGTAACTGAAGAGTCTGATTCTGACAGCGGATTTGATGAAAATAAAAAGACAGAAGAACCGGAAGCTGAAGAAAATGGTGAATCAGATAATTTGAATCCGGACGAAGATTTTACCGAGCCTGATTTTGAGCCGGCGGAAAGTGCAGATTCTGAGGAAAATCAAGGGCCGGAGATAGAACCGGAAAATGAAGAAAATTCTGAGCCGGACGAAGATTTTTCGGAGCCTAATTCCGGAGATGCTGAAGAAAATTCTGATTTCAGCGAGCCTTCCGTGCCGCAGGATTTTACTCAGGAAAATTCTGAAACGACTGATGAAAAGTTAGAATTTGAAAATAATGCCCAGGAAGATTCTGAAAATCAAAATGATGAATTTGAAATTCCTGATTTTGACGATGAGCCGGACGAAGAGGATTTTCCTGACGATGAAGAAAATGATAATCTTGATGATTCTGATGAAAACGGAGAATTTGATGAGGCTGAAGAGAGTTATGATGAGCCTGTAGAACCGGAAGAGCAGGCGGAGCCTGAATTCCGCGATGATGAGGAATCGCAGCAAATTTCTGGCTCTCAAGCTTCTGGTAAGAAAACTGGCTCGCTTTTGCAGCGCGCCCAGGCGATTGCCGATGCCGCAAAACTTTCAGACGCAGACAAAAAGGCTGGAATCACGGAGGATGACGATCCTTACGAGCGTGCAAAAAAAAGAAGAATTGCAGGCTACCATGTTTCGCCTGAGCTCTTGAACAAATATGAAAGCGGCCAGTACTGGATTATCGACGATGAGACAAAGCAGGCCGGGGAATATCTTACGAAAACCTTGAAGGAGTTTGGAATTGACGCCCAGGTTACAGGAATCAGAAAAGGTCCTGTCGTAACAATGTTCGAGCTTCTTCCGGCTCCGGGCGTAAAGCTCAGCAAAATTGTTTCCCTGCAGGACAACATTGCGCTGGCCCTGGCAGCAAGCTCTGTGCGCATTGTGGCTCCTATTCCTGGAAAACACGCGGTTGGAATCGAGATTCCGAACAAGAAGCGCGCTGTTGTGAGTTTCCGCGAGATTATAGAGATGGATCTGCCGGAGTTCAAGAAAATGCAGATTCCGGTGATTCTTGGAAAAGACATCTCAGGAGAGCCGCATGTAATTGATCTTACAAAGACTCCGCACTTGCTGATTGCTGGTTCAACCGGCTCCGGAAAATCTGTATGCGTGAACTCAATGATTCTTTCAATTCTGTACAAGCGTTCGCCTGAGCAGGTAAAGCTCGTTTTAATCGACCCGAAAGTTGTCGAGCTCAAGCTTTATAACGATATTCCGCACTTGCTTACGCCTGTTATCACCGAGCCGAAACGCGCTCTGCAGGCTTTGCAGTACTGCCTTTGCGAGATGGAGAGACGCTACGCCTGCCTGGACGGAATGGGCGTGCGCGACATTGTTTCATATAATAGAAAGATTGTTGAAAAGCACATCGCCACAGAGAAACTTCCGTATATCGTTGTGATTATCGACGAGTTCGCGGACCTTATGGCCACAACAGGAAAAGAGCTTGAATCCTGCGTGGCGCGCCTTGCCGCTATGAGCCGCGCGGTCGGAATTCATCTTGTTCTTGCGACCCAGCGTCCGTCCGTAAACGTAATCACAGGCTTAATCAAGGCGAACATTCCGAGCAGAATTGCTTTCATGGTCGCAAGCCGCCAGGACTCGCAGATTATCATAGACGGAATTGGAGCTGAAAAGCTTCTTGGAAAAGGCGACATGCTTTATTCAAGCGCGACAGATCCGTTCCCGACACGTATTCAGGGAACGCTTGTCGGAGACGATGAGGTTGAGCGCGTCGTTAACGCTGTAAAGCAGTACGGCGAGCCAGAGTATATCGATGACGAGATTTTTGTGGACGATGACGAGGAAGAGTCGTCAGGACCCGGAATTTTCAGCGACGGTGAAGATCCGCTTTATGACCAGGCCCTGCAGATTGTAATCCAGGCCGGAAAAGCGAGCGCAAGCTACATCCAGCGCAGGCTTAAAATCGGCTACAATCGCGCCGCGCGCCTTGTCGAGGAAATGGAAGCGCGTGGAATCGTCGGTCCGCAGAACGGCTCAAAGCCGCGCGAAGTAATCCACGTTCCGTCATAAAATCAACAAAAATAAAAAATCCCGGTGCGAAAAAAATATTCACACCGGGATTTTTGCTGGAAACGTCATTCTGAACCTGTTTCAGAATCTCAAAGCTGCCTTTTAATCAGCAGATTACAACAGAGTTGTCTGTCGAGCTGAACGGAGCCGGAATATATTTGTCCGCGGCCCAGTCATTTTCCCAGCGGCTTCCGTCGAGAAGGTATCTAAACTGATATTCTTTTCCAGCAGGAAGAGGGATTTTTACAGAGAAAGTTCCATCTTTGCCTTTTTTAAGAGGTGTTTCTGTTGAACTCCAGCTGTTAAAATCCCCAGCAATTGTGATTGAATGTGCGCCCTGTGCAGCTTCTGAAGTTACAGAGAACGTAACATTGCAAGTCTTCTTGTCCTTTGAATAAGATTTTTTAAGTGCCATAGTGCATCTCCAATTTTTATTGATAGTTCGATTTTATCATTTTTCATATTTTATGACAAACTTTTTTATAAAGAATTTCTTAAAATTCCTCTGATTTAAGGTAAAATTCAGATTTATTTCAAAGAATTTTTTGTTATTGCTCTCTTTTACAAAAAGAAGTATTATTTATGCATAAGAATTAATCATTTCCGCTGATTTAGCCTAACTTGCAGAGCGGAAGCCGCTTTGTACAAAGCGAGCAAAATCTTGCTAAAACGGAGGCTCGAAAATGAGCGCTGTCAAAAACAAAAATCATTATCTTTTTACATCTGAATCTGTAAGCGAAGGTCATCCTGACAAACTTTGCGATCAGGTTTCCGACGCAGTTCTAGATTACTGCCTTTCATTAGACAAGGATGCGCATGTCGCGTGTGAAAGTTTCTCGTCAACGGACTTTCTGCTTGTCGGCGGCGAAATCGGATTCCAGAACTACACTGTAAACCAGAAAGAATTCAATGCGAACATAGAGCGTATTGCCCGCAAGGTCGCAGTTGACATTGGCTACACTTCACCTGAGGTCGGTCTTGACGGAAACAACTGCCTGTTTATGAACCGCCTGCATGCGCAGTCAGCGGATATAAACCAGGGTGTTGTCGGAAAGGGGCTTGACGAGTATGAAGGCAGGCAAGGTGCCGGCGACCAGGGAATGATGTTCGGATTTGCCTGCAACGACACGCCAGCATTGATGCCGGCTCCAGTGTATTATTCACATCAGATTCTGCTCAAAGCGCACGAGCTTCGCCATAATGGAACAATAGAATGGCTCCGCCCGGATGCAAAGTCCCAGGTTACAGTCGAGTATGACGAGAACCACAAGCCTGTAAGAATCGACACAGTTGTCGTTTCGCACCAGCACAACCCTGACGTTGACTACGGCACAATCAAGAATACGATTATTGAGCAGATTATAAAGCCAGTTCTTGAGCCTACAGGACTTCTGGACAAAGACACAAAGTATTTTATCAACCCGACTGGAAAATTTGTAACCGGTGGCCCGGACGGAGACGCAGGACTTACAGGACGGAAAATTATTGTTGACACTTACGGCGGAATGGGACGCCACGGCGGCGGATGCTTCTCCGGAAAGGATCCGAGCAAGGTTGACCGATCTGCCGCTTACATGGCGCGCTACATTGCAAAGAACATTGTCGCGGCAGGACTTGCCGACCGTGCGGAGATTGAGCTTGCCTACGCAATTGGAGTTCCGTTCCCGGTTTCAATCATGGTAGACACATTCGGAACAGAAAAAGTTGAGCGCAGCAAGATTGAAGACGCCGTCGAGAAAATTTTTGACTGCACTCCGGCTGGAATAATAAAAACGCTGGACTTGAAGCGCCCTATCTACCAGAAAACCGCTTCTTACGGCCATTTCGGACGTGAAGGATTTCCGTGGGAAAAAACAGACAAGGTAGAAGAGCTTAAAGCGGCTGTCGCTAACTGAAAATGAAAAACAATACAGATGATCCAAGAATTACGCCGCAGTCAAAACGCGACGCACATATTCATTATGTAATCGCGTTCTGCGGCGGTTTTCTAGGAATATTTCCGATTGTAAACGTAATTGAGCTTTTCGGCTCGGCGCAGACTTCAAACTTGATTGAGTGCGTCCACTCGTTTTTAGGGCGGGACTGGACCGCGCTGCTGCACCATTTGATAGGCGCGGGGCTTTATGCTCTGGCGCCTTTCCTTGTAACTTATCTTACAAACCACACAAAAATCAAAATCAAGCTTGCAGCTCTTTTTGTTGATTTTGCGGTGGCTCTTGTCATGTGGAAAATGCCGACAGGACTTCCTGAAATCTTCTATCTTTATCCGACATTCTTTGCAATGTCTTTCCAATGGTGCTCTTTTTCAGGAAGCTACGGCTACAACTGCTCGACGATTTTCTCCACAAACAATTTGCGGCAGACAGTTAGCGCGCTCACGGAATGGCTCTGCAACGGAAAGCATGAATTCAAGCTCAAGGCGGCGTTTTTTGGTGCAACGCTTATCGGGTTCCATCTTGGAGTCGCGGCCGCGTTTATTCTGTGGGAACGTCTTGGAAACGCATGCTTTCTTTTTGTTATTGTTCCAGAGGCTGTTGCGGCCACAATGATTTTAACGCCAGTAAAAAGCCGCGTAGCGGCGGCTAGACAAAAATAACTTCGCTTTCAAGGTTAAATCCAGTTTTTTCCATCACTTTTTCCTGGATTTCCTTTACAAGACTCTTTATATCTGCCGCAGTGGCATTTCCTTTGTTTATTATAAAGTTTCCATGCCATGGGGCGACCTGCGCGCCTCCTATTTCAAGTCCTTTTAGCCCGCATTCATCTATAATCGCGCCGCTTGGCTTTCCAAAAGCGTGGTTGTTCTTAAAGACGCTTCCTGCGCTTGGAAAATCAAAATGACCTTTAGCGCGGCGGTTCTCAAGGTTCTTTTTCGCTGTCTCCTCACTTCTCTCTGTCTCTTCAGAATCCTTTTCAAGCTTTCTGATTCCGCAAAGCTCTACGCCGAGAATAATCTTCTTTCCATCCTGGAACGGCGATTTTTTATACTGCCAGTCCCTTCTATTAAATTCGTAGGATTTAGGCTTTAAGTCCTCCAAGTCAAGATAGCTGACTGTTTTTACATGGTTTGAAAACTCATCGCCGTAGCATCTTGCGTTCATAAAGACTGCGCCGCCGACGCTTCCGGGAAGACCTGCGAATGCCTCGAATCCGCCGAGAAGATTTTTACTGCAGAACTCACTTATTTCATTTGATTTTGCGCCGGCTCCGCATTTTAAAAAGAGTTCGTTTTCTCCTTCTAGAAGCTCAATCCCGGATAAACGTTCCGTGCAGATTACAGCTCCGTCAAATCCGCTGTCGCTAAAAACCAGGTTGCTTCCGCCGCCGACAACAAAAAAGCGGATATTTGACTTTAAGGCGAGACTCACCGCAAGAATCAATGAGCCCTCATCTTCAGGCAGCAAGAACAGTGCTGCTTTTCCGCCGACTTTCATCGTCGTGTGGCTGCACATCATCTCGTTTTCAAGGATTTTTCCTTTGAATGGCGAGGCTTCAACATCTTTTTTATAATCTTGAATTTTCATATCTGAATTTTTAGAAGAACTCCGTTCCCGAGCAGGGAGACATTTAAATTGTGGCTTGAGTTGAATGTGTGAAGCCATGGAACTAAGAATCCGACAGCAGATCCGATAGCGGCTCCGGCAAGAACATCGGTCATAAAATGGTTTCCGCTCATGATTCTTAAAGCGGAAGTTCCGGCGGCCAGAGCGTAGCTTCCTGCAATCACAGGATATTTCCATGCGGAATCCGGAAAATACTTTGAGAAAGTGTAGCTTGTGAATGCCGCCGAGGCGAACGCGATTGTCGTGTGGCCGGAAGGAAATGAATTCTTGTAGTCGCCGTTGTCAACATCATCTTCAGGCCAAGTGTCAGAATCATAGTACATATACGGTCTGGTTCTGTTTACACAGAGCTTTGTGATTTCCTTTATTCCGTTAGCGATGAGCAAGGTTTCTGCGTACATAACTGCGTCAGTCAGCCATTCGCTTTTTCCGGCCGGAACCAGAACTAAAGGCGTCGCCATAGTTGCATAAAGGAGAACGTCAGCGGCCTTGTCTTTCGACGATGAGTAGCTGTGCATAAAATAACGGTCGAAAGAATTGACATCATCTTTGTCGAATGACTCGCCCTTGTACTCTGCGCGGTTCACTTTAAGAACATTGTCAAGAATCAAGTCGCCGCCCGAAAGCGCGGCCCCGCTCCCAAGCAAAATTCCATCCGTTACAGGATTCAATTTAAAGACGCCGCTGTTTTGCAGCAATTTAAATCCGTCTGAAAATGCAAACGGAAAAGAAAAAAAGGCCAGGGCCACAAATATCTTTTTCAAAGTCATTCCACAATCATAATTAAAAATTGATATTGTTAAAAGTAAAATCACAGTTAATGGGGGACAAAACACACCACATTCTTGCTTTGAGCTTTGTGCTCCATGTCGTTGAGCGCGCCGCTCATAACCGTTGAGCGATGTGATTAGTGTCGCTGAGCGTACTGCTCAGCGACGGCGAGCGATGTGCTCGTAATCTACGGCCGCGAAGAAAAAAAACTTTAGTAAAAAACACTAAAAAAAATTATTTTCTATACAATTAATGTTTTTCGTATTAAAATCAAGACAACAGCTGGTGAGAAAAATCACCGCCATAGGAGCAAAATCAAATGAAAAAATTTATGGACGAGAACTTCCTTCTCGACACAAAGACAGC